>JAGQRB010000574.1 GCA_020425925.1 Planctomycetota bacterium | reverse complement strand
CGCGGCGACGGCGGCGACGGCGCCGACGGCGCCTGAGCGGCGCCGTGCCATCCACCACGGCCGGCGGTCGACGACGTCGCGCCGCTCGACGTAGTGGCGGGTGACGACGCGGTCTACGAAGCCGAGGCGCGCGCCGGCGTCGCGGATGCGCGACCACAGGTTCCAGTCACCGGGCTCGTCGAGCCGCCAGGCGTCGAGGTCGTGGCGGATCTCGGCGATGCGGCGGTGGTAGAACACCGCCGAGTGGCAGATCTGGCCGTGGCGCAGCGGCCAGGCGCCCTGCTGCTGCCATTCGCCGTTCGCCAGCTCGGACTCGGCGATGCCCCACGCGAAGTCGAGGTCGCGTTCGATGCACTCCCGCAGCATCACCTCGACGTGGTCCGGGGCGAACTCGTCGTCGTCGTCGAGCGGCGCGATCCACTCGCCGCGGGCGAGCTCGACGCCGTGGTTCATCGGCGTCGAGCCGGCGACCATCCAGCGCAGCAGCGGATCGCTCGGATAGCGGCCGCGCTCGGGCAGGTTGACGAAGCGGATACGGGGGTCGTCGACCGAGCGCACCGCCGCCGCCGTCGCCGCATCGCAGCAGTCGCCGACGACGACGATCTCGAGGTTGTCGTAGGTCTGTGCGATCGCCGATGCGAGCGCGCGTTCGGCGACGAGTCGGCCGCGGTTGTAGGTCGCGATACGCACCGTCACGAGCGGTCGCTCGGCCAGCGGCGTCGTGCGCCGTGGGGCCGCGGCCAGCCGGGTCCGGACCTCGCGGCACTGCCGCCGCTGCCGGCGCCGGACGGCGAAGCCACCGCGCCGCAGCCGCCGCATCAGCAGTTTCAGGCTCGAGCGCTTGCGGACCGTGAGGTCGAGCACCACGCCGGCGAGCAGCAGCGTCAGCCCGATGCCGAGCGCGAGCGTGAGCTGCGGTCCGGCCGCGAGCCCGCGCAGCACGATTGCGACCAGTGTCGCGACGACCGCGCCGACGAGGTAGCCGGCGGCGGCGGGGCGCGCCCATTCGGTCCAGCCGAGGTCGAGCCGGCGCAGCGCCAACAGCGGGAACAGCAGCCAGTTCGACAGCACGACGACTGCCAGCGAGGCGATCGCCGGGCCCTGCGGCAGACCGGCGAGGGCGAGCGCGAGGCTGGCGCCGACGTTGACCGGCACCGCGACCGCGGTCGTCAGCAACAGGATCCGGTGCCGCGACGCCGCGATCGCCATCGACGACAGCACATGGGTCGGCGTGTTGACCGCCCACATCAGCGCGTAGAGCACCAGCACCTCGGTCGCGAGCGTCGGCGCCGTCCCGACCCAGAGCGTCAGGATCGGCCCGGCACAGACGATGCAGAGGCCGAAACCGGCCGCGGCCAGCGTCGTGCCGAGGAACAGCACGGCGGCCATGCTCTCGCCGCGCTCGCCCGGCCGTGCCGCGACGAAACGCGGGAACGCCGCGCCGAGGATCGCGAACAGCAGGCTCGCGGCGGCGGCGGCGAAGTTCGCGCCGAGCGCGGCGTGGCCGGCCGGCTCCTCGCCGAACACCGCGCCGACCAGCGGCACGTCGGCCATCATGCCGAGCCACGCGCCGATCGCCGACACCCAGATCGGCAGCGCGAAGCCGACGACCGTGCCCAGCTGCGGTCGCGCGTCGCCCGGACCGTCGGGGCGATCGAGCAACCGCCGCGACCGCATCCATGACAGCAGCCCGAGCTGCACCGCGATCCGCGCGCCGAGCATCGCGGCGGCCGCGCCGATCAGCCCGAACGGCCCGATCAGCAGCAGCACGAGCCCGATCGCGAGTGCGCCCTGACTCGCCGCGGCCACCGCCACCGCGTCGAAGCGTTCGCGGCCGCGCAGGATGCCGAGCAGCGGCGAGCCCATCGTCGCCACCGCCGCCTCGATCGCCGCGAGCAGCGTGATCGCGCGCGCGATGCCGACGCCTTCGCCGGTGACACCGAGGAGCGCGCCGGGCATGCCGGCGCCGACGGCACCGAGTCCGAGCGCGAGCACCGCGATCGCGACGTGCACGCGCCACGCGCCACGGATCCTGGCCCAGCGGCCACGGCCCTCGTCGGCGAGCAGCGCGGCGTCGCGGCTGACGCCGAGCACGAGGCCGCCGTCGAGCAGCAGCAGCACGCCGCGCAGTGCCAGCACGGTCGCCCAGACCCCGTAGGCGCCTTCGCCGAGCCGACGGAACACCAGCGCGGTGACGACGAATGGCGTCAGCGTCGCCGCCACCCAGGCGGCGGTGTTGCCGAAGGCGTGCCGCGCCATCGACCGGTTCATCGCGCGGGGGCGGCGGCCACGCCGGCGATCGCGGCGGCGCGCACGGTGCTGCAGATCGACTCGATCGTGCGGTCGTCGAGGCTGGCGTAGAGCGGCAGGCAGAGGATCCGGTCGTAGACCTCGTCGGTGGCAGGCAGCGGCTCGTCGGCGAACGCGAAGAACGCGTCCATGCGGTGGCACGGCCGGAAGTAGAGCTTGGTCTGGATCTCCTGTTTCGCGAGCTCGTCGCGGCAGCGGTCGCGGGCCGCCGGATCGTCGAACACGATCGCGAGGTCCTTGAAGGTGCTGCGGTCCTCGGCGCGCACGTTCTGGAACCGGATGCCCTCGACGCCAGCGAGCAGGCGGCGGTAGGTCGCGATCTGACCGAAGCGATGCTCGAGCACCGCGTCGATCGTCGGCAGCGTCAGTGTGCCGAGCGCGGCGTGCAGCTCCGACATCTTGCCGTTCATCCCCTGCACGCGGCTGTTGTAGTCGTGCTGGAAGCCGTAGGCCCGCGCGTACTCGAAGCGCTCGAGGAAGCGTTGGTCGCGCGAGGTCACGAGCCCGCCCTCGGCGCAGGTCACCGGCTTGGTGCCGGACAGGCTGAACACCTCGACGTCACCGAGGCCTCCGACCGGGGTGTCGCCGCGGCGCGAACCGTAGCCGTGCGCGGCGTCGAACAGCAGCCGGGCGTCGTGCCGGCGCGCCAGCGCGCCGAGCCGGTCGGCGTCGCAGGGGTTGCCGAACACGTGCGTCGCGACGATCAGGCTCGGGCCGCAACGCTCCGCTGCCGCGGCTGCCGCGTCGGGATCCATGCAGAAGGTCTCGGGGTCGATGTCGACGAACACCGGGATCAGGTCGTTCCACAGCACCGCGTTGATCGTCGAGTTGAACGTGAACGACGGTACCAGGCAGGTGGTGCCGGCCGGCAGCTCGAGGCAGGAGATCGCGCAGACCAGTCCGACGTCGCCGCTGACCACGGCGCGGGCGCCGGTCCGCAGGTAGTCCGAGGCGATCTTCTCGAGCGCCTGCGAGAACTCGCCGAAGTTCGACAGCATGCGCGTCGACCAGATGCGTTCGAGCAGGTGCACGTAGTCGGCGAGAGGGGGCAGCTCGGGACGGGTGATCGGGATCATGGTGTGGTCTCCAGCCGGCCCCGGGCCTCGAGGATCAGGCTGCTGTCGCGCCGCGTTTCGAGGCCGGCGAGGTCCTGGTGTTCGCTCGCCCCCAGCTCGCATCGGCGCACGTCGGCGAAGCCGGCCTGGCGCAGGCGGTGCTCGAGCTCGGCGGCGTCGTAGAGGTGTTCGTGACCCCAACCCCGCATCGCCTGGTTGAGCATGCGTGCCGGGGTGTCGATCCACTCGTGGCCGGGCCAGCGCAGCCAGTCCTGATCGCGCCAGTCGTGCCGGTAGCGTTCGACCAGTCGCGCGAGGTCCGGGGTGGCGATCCGCAGCACGCCGTCGTCGCGCAGCACGCGGCGGCATTCGCAGAGCAGCGCGAGGCCGGCCTCGCAGCTCAGGTGCTCGATGAGGTGCTCGGAGTAGATCCGCGCGAGCTGGCCGTTCCGGAGCGGCAGGCGTCGGGCGAGATCGAGGCGCACGTCGGGCGTGCCGTCGAGGTCGACGTTGGTCCAACCCGGGATCGGCGCGTTGCCGCTGCCGAGGCACAGCCGTTCGGCGGCGCGGAGCCGCGGTCCGGCCCGGAGTCGCAGCCAGCCGGCGCGCAGCGCGCGCGCCCGTTCGCCGGCGCGCCGCCACAGCAGCCGGAACCCCAGCGTCGCGTAGCGCCGCAGCGCCTGCAGCGGCGTGCGTGCCGTCGGGGTCGCGATGCGCAGCGGCGGCAGCGTCGGCGGCGCGGCGGCGGTCGGGATCGCTTCCAGCGTGTTCACGGGCCTGGCTCGTCGGGGGGGACCGAGCCTTCATCGGCGCCCGTCGGCGCGCGGCATGAGCCAATGCGGTCGCGGGTTCCGGGCCGCGCTACCCGGCGTAGCCGAGGCCGCCGAGATCGAGATCGACCATCGCGGCGAGGGCGCGGTTGTCGGCCGCGTACTCGCCGACGAGGAAGCGCTGCAGCTCGGTCGGCAGCCGGTCGAAGCGGAAGCGGCCGGCACCCGGGAGGTGTCGCAGCAGCCAACGGTCGGCCACCGGCAGCACGGCGTCGGCGAGGCGGTGCTGCAGCCGACTGCTGACGCGCCGGCGCAGCAGCCATCGGTTCGCCCGCAGGGCTTCGCCGTCGTGCATGCGGCGCCGGGCGAACGGCAGCAGCAGCGCGGTCAGCGGCATCGGCCCGTAGCGGTGGTGGTACGGCGTCGAGCACCCGTGGTTGAGCGCGCGCAGCAACAGCAGCGCGGCGGGCGAGAGCTGCGGGTTGGCGCGCGTGCGCGCCGGCGTGTGGGCGCCGACGCCGAGGAACGTCGACAGCCGCGCCGCGAACGCGTCGGGATCGTCGCGCAGGCGTTCCATCGCGTCGACGTGCACGCGATCGCGGCCGAACAGTTCGCGGTAGAGCGCGATCAGCCGCGAGTACTTGAAGAACTCGATGGTGTGGCTGTGGCGCGGCCGGTCGTCGTGCACGAAGCCGTGCACGTTCACCGGGTCGAGCAGGAAGCGCCGGAAGCTGCCGGTGCCACCCAGCCGGACGAACTCCTTGTAGGTCGACTCGAGCGCCGAGCGCTGCTCGCGCAGGATCAGCACGATCTTCGCGGCGGGGAAGGCCTGCCGTAGCGCTCCGGCGAGGAAACGGCTGTTCTCGCCGGTGGGCCAGCGGCCCGACAGCACCTCGCTCGAGATCCCGGTGACCCGGATCGTGTGCCCCGCGGCGCTGCGGCGCTCGCGCAGGCGCTGCGCGAGCTCGCGGACGGTCGCTGCGAACGCGCCGACGTCGGCGCTGAGATCGCCGCCGACGACAAGGCGCCGGATCTCCCTGGTGAACGGCACGTGCAGCTCGCCGTCGCCCTTCCGGCTGCCGAGCACCGCGAGCTCGGGATGGTCGTGGAAGAAGACGTCCTGCAGCCAGGTGCTGGCCGCCTTCGGCAGTCCGACGTGGACGAAGTCGACCATCGCGGCGTGCAGTCTTTCGGGGCGGGATCGCGAATCAAGCGCCGAGTCGCACGTGCGCGTAGCCGACGGATCGGCCAGAGCGGCGCGGATTGTGAAACAGGTCGCGAGATCCCCGGCATACCCGAGGTGCCCCAGTCATCTCCAGACCAGGAAACACCATGAAGCGACTGCTCCAAGCCACCGCAGCGCTGCTCCTCGCGGGCATCGCGCACGCCCAGATCAGCCAACCGACCGCGATCCGTCCCGGCGACATCCTCGGCCCGTGGTCGGAGACGTGCATCACCGGTATCACCGTCGACGGCGTCCAATTCGCGATCGTCCAGCCCGGCGAGACGCTCCGCTTTCCGGAAGTGCCGCCTTCGTTCTGCGGCCTCACCATCACGATCTGTCACTACGTCGTCTGCGGCACGACGGTGACCGAGCAGGGCTGCGACGAATACACGATCACCTGCTGATCGTCGGTGACTACCGTCCCGGCTCGCGGTCGCGCCCGATGCTGAGCGGCCAGGCCGGGCCGGAGCGATAGGGCTGTACCGGCCGGCGGTCGCGCGCGGCCGGCAGCCGGCGCTCGAGCGCGCCGACGAAGCCGAGGATGCCGTTGTGGTCGGGCCGCTCGGCCGAGCACCACAGATGGGTCTCGCCGAGCAGTCGGGTCAGGAAGCGTTCGCGCAGCGTCCGGGTCGCATCGTCCGCGGTCGCGATCTCGCGCAGGACCGGGCCGAAGCGGCTGGTCGGCTCGTGGTTCGTGACGGTCGCGAGCTGCCACAGCGCGCGGCCGCAGTGCAGCACCGGAGTGCCGGCGAGCAGGGCCGTGACCGCGAGCGGGTCGTTCACCGTGATCGCCGCCAGTGCGGTCGCAGCGACGTGGGCGCCGAGCTCGCGCGGCACGACGGTGACTCCGGGCAGCGCGGCGAGCTGCCGGAGCTCGCGCGCGGCGAGGCCGCGCTCGGGGGCGACCGCGACGACACGCAGACCGCGCTCGAGCTCGTCGGCAGCACGCGTCGCGGCCCGCACCAGCGCCACGGCCGGTGGCGCCGAGTCGGTGTCGAGGGTCAGCCGTTCGTCGTCGGGTGCCTGCAGGATCGCGGCGACGAACGGCGGGCGCGGCAGCTCGCTCCAGGGCCTGGCCTCGCGGCGGAGCGGCAGCGCTTCGCGCCAGCCGATCAGCGCACGCAGCGCCGCGCCCGATCCGTCGCCCAACAGCCGCAGCGCGTCGGCGAGGCGTCGTGCCGGCGGTGGGGCGGCGATCTCGGAGCGCGACAGGCCGAACGGCTCGGCGTGCGCGACCGCGTGCGCCAGGCAGGCGGTGAGCAGGTCCGGGTCGTTGCGGACGTCGCGGTAGTCGAACGGCTCGCGGCTCGCCACGCTGGCTTCGGCATCGACGCCGCGTTCGTCGAGCTGCAGCGTGTGGGGCAACAGGCCGACGCCGCTCCAGAGCACGGTGATGCCGAGCTCGCGCGCTGCGAAGTGCAGCAGCCGGCGTTCCGCGGTGCGGGCACCGTGCAGCAGCACGAGCTCGGTGCGATGTTCGGTCAACCACTGCGTCAACGCGGGCAGCCACCGCGCCATTCGGTGCTCGAGCCGGCGCGCCGCCTGGTCGAAGCCCGGCTCACCGCGCAGTCGGCCGAGTCGGGCACACTCGAGCTCCGCGATCGCTCGCAGCGGTGCGCCGTCGCGCGGCGTCGCCGACGCGCGCACGGTCACGGCGCGCCGGACCTGCGCGCTCCAGAACGTGTGCTCGACCGGGTGGAGCGACAGCACGTCGACCTCGTGACCACGTTGCACGAGCTCGCGGCCGAGTCGATCGAGCAGGTGGAAGCTCCGGATGTCCGGGGCGGCGAAAACGATCCGTCCCATGCGTCGCTGGCATGGATCGACCATCGGCGACAGCTGCCTTGACCGGCCTCTGGCCGAGCGCGCCGCGCGCCGCAAAACACCGTCCGAACGCGGCTGCGAACGCTACGATGCCCCGGCACCTGCCCGGCCGCCCGGCCCGCGCCGTCCGGCTCACCCCTGCAACCCCGATCTCGCTGAGGATCAGCATGCCGCGTTTCCGTCCGCTCCCCGCGATCGCCGTCGCCACCGCGATCTTGTCCGTCCCCGTCGTCGGGCAGAGCCTGCCGACGAACTTCGTCAACGAGACGATCGTCGCCGGCGGGCTCGCCGCACCGCACGACTTCTGCTTCCTGCCCGACGGCCGCGTGCTGATCGCGAACCGTTCCGGCGGAGTCTCGCTCTGGGCCGGCGGCTCGGGCGTCACCAGTGTCGGCACGGTGTCGAGCGTCGAGACCGGCAGCGAGCGCGGCCTGCTGAGCATCGAGCCGGATCCGAACTTCCCGACCAACGGCTACATCTACGTCTGGTACTCGAGCACGCTCGACTCGTTCATGCACCTCGACCGGTTCACCTGCACCGGCGATCTCAGCAACCCGTCGAGCACGAACCTGGCCTTCGCCTCGACCAGCCGCCGCGCCGTGCTCGCGGCCATCCCCGACATCGCCGGCAACCACAACGGCGGCTCGTGTCGCTTCGGCCCCGACGGGATGCTGTACCAGACGATCGGTGACGACGCGACGTCCTGCAACGCGCAGAGCACGACCTCGTCGGTCGGGTGCCTGCTGCGCATGGACGTCAGCGCCCTGCCGGCCGGCGGCAGCGCGACGGCGCCGTCGTTCTCGACGCTCGATCCGGGCAACAACCCGCTGAGCGCGAACAACGACATCAGTCAGCTGGTGATCGCGCACGGCCTGCGCAACCCGTTCCGCATGGAGATCGATCAGGTCACCGGCAGCTGCTACATCGGCGACGTCGGCCAGAACGCGGTCGAGGAGTACAGCGAGTACGTCTACCCGACGACCGGACCGCTGCCGCTGGTCAACTTCGGCTGGCCGTGGCGCGAGGGCAACAGCTCGTACAGCGGCTGCGGCGGCAGCCAGCCCGGCAACCTGACCGCGCCGATTGCGGACGTCAGCCAGGGCCTGGGCTGGGGTTCGGTGATGGGCGGACCGCGCTATCGCAACCAGAACGGCATGTTCGACTTCGGCTCCGGCTACGAAGGTGTCGCGTTCTTCTCCGACTACTTCACCGGCCAGCTGCGCGCGCTGGTGCAGAACGGCAGTACGTGGTCGACGTTGCCGCCGGTCAGCGGTCAACCCGGCTCGTGGTGGGCGACCGGCCTCGTCGCGCTCACGGCGCTGCGCCAGGGCCCCGACGGCGCGCTCTACTACACCCAGCACTCCGGGACCTACGGCACTTCGGGCGGCACGTTCGAACGCATCCGCCCGCTCGGCCCGACCAACAGCGTGATCGCGGTCAGCGGTGGCGGTCAGCGCGTGACGATCGGCGAGACCTTCCCGCAGCCGGTGGTGGTGCAGGTGCTCGACACCAACAACCAGCCGCTTTCCGGCGGCACGGTGAACTTCGCGGTCTCGGGCAGCGCGACGCTGACGACCACCAACCCGGTGATCGCCGATAGCGGCGGTTTCGCGCAGACCACCGTGATCGCCTCGACCGGCGGCGGCGCCATCACCGTGACGGCGTCGACGCCCGGCTCGCAGACCAACGCCGTCACCTCGCTGTTCGCGCGGCGACTCAACGTCATCGTCGCGGGTGCCCTGACGGTGGTGTCGGTCACCAACCAGACCTCGGCGCCCGGTGGCCAGGTGCCGCTGATCCTGATGGCCGGGTTCCCCGGCGTGCCGAGCTGGAACTCGCCGTTCGGCATGGTCTGCACCGACCCGGCGCACTTCCTCACGGTCGTGTTCGAGGACGGCAGCGGCGTGTTCGGCGGCGTGAGCCTGTCCGGGCAGGGCGGCACCGGCACGCCGGGTCTGACCCGGGTCTACAACCTGCAGCCGGGTCTGCTGAGCGGCCTGCAGATGAAGTTCACGGGCATCGGCATCGATCCGATCGACGGCCTGTTCGCGCTCAACTGCGAGGTCGAGCAGTATTGATCGATGTGGTCGGTCCGGGGTCGACCACAACGATCACGTGCCGGCGGAACGCCGCAACGCGGGGCGGCGACGCCGGCGAATCGGAGCAGCTGGCCCCGCGGCGGCGTTCGGGACCTGGCCACGGGCAGCCGCGGGGAATGGCGGTGTGAGGGTGCCCTGTCGGGTGGCGTCGGTGGCGGTCGTTCCGGTCCGCTCTTGACCCTGGGGCGGTCGGTCCGCAGAATCCTCGCCCCGTTTTCCCCGTCCCCCCGTGCCCCCTCCCTCGATGCCACGACCGCTGGCCGTGATCTGCCTGGCCGCCGGGCTCGGCAAGCGCACCAAGGTCAGTCTGCCGAAGGTGTTGCTGCCGCTCTGCGGTCGTAGCCTCGCCGCCAACGCGCTGCAGTCGGTCGCGCCGCTGCAACCCAGCCGCGTGCTGCTGGTCGTGCACCACCAGAAGGAGAAGGTCGAGGCCGCGGTGCGGGCCGAGGTCGACGGCGTGTTCAACGACCTGCGCTTCGTCGACCAGGGCGATCCGCGCGGCACCGGCCACGCGGTGTCGGTCGCGATGGCCGCGCTCGGGGACTTCGACGGCGACGTGCTCGTGACCTACGGCGACTGCCCGCTGATCACGACCGCGACGCTCGAGCAGCTGCGTGAGCTCAAGGGCGACCTGCCGTGTTCGCTGCTGACCGGTTATCCCGACGATCCGGCCGGCTACGGTCGCATCCTGCGCGACGACGACGGCGAGTTCGCCGGCATCCGCGAGGATCGCGACTGCAGCGACGAGGAGCGCGCGATCGACGAGATCAACGCCGGCATCTACTGCTTCGACGCCGCCGCGCTGCGGTCGGCGCTCGAGCAGCTCGACACCGACAACGACCAGGGTGAGCTCTACCTCACCGACGCGGCGATGTGGCTGGCGCAATCGCAGCGCGTCGCGACGCTCGAGGTCGAGGACGGCAGCGAGATCCAGGGCGTCAACACGCTCGCCGACCTCGCGGTCGCGCGCATCGTGATGCAGGAACGGATCCTCGAGCACCACCTGCACAACGGCGTGCTGATCACCGATCCGGGCACGACCTGGATCGACCACGACGTCGAGATCGGCGCCGACACCACGATCCTGCCCTGCACCGTGATCGGCAAGGGTTGCCGCATCGGCTCGCACTGCGAGGTCGGCCCGTTCTCGCACCTGCGCGCCGGCACCGTGCTGGAGGACGGCGCCGAGATCGGCAACTTCGTCGAGGCCAAGAAGACCCGCGTCGGCGCCGGCACCAAGGCCAAGCACCTGACCTACCTCGGCGACACGGTCATCGGCAAGAAGGCGAACATCGGTGCCGGCACGATCACGGCGAACTACGACGGCGTGCACAAGCACCAGACCACGATCGGCGACGGCGCATTCGTCGGCAGCGGCAGCGTGCTGGTGGCGCCGAGCACGCTCGGCAACGGCGCGATGACCGGTGCCGGTGCGATCGTCGTGCGCGGCAGCGAGATCCCCGAGAACGAGGTCTGGGTCGGCATCCCGGCGCGGCGCCTGAAAGTCCGCGGAGAGGGCTCATGAGCATGCGCGGCGAACGGCTGCGGGTGTTCTCCGGCACCGCCCACCGGCGGCTCGCCGAGGGCATCTGCTCGCACATGGGCGTGCCGCTCGGGCCGGCGCCGCTGCCGCGGTTCCCCGACGGCGAGATCAACCTCAAGGTCGACTGCGACGTGCGCGGCGCCGACTGCTTCGTCGTGCAGCCGACGTGTCCGCCGGTGCACGAGCACCTGTTCGAGCTGCTGTCGTTCGCCGACTGTCTGCGCCGCGCGTCGGCCGACCGGATCACCGCGGTGATCCCGTACTTCGGCTACGCCCGCAAGGACCGCAAGGACGAGGGCCGGGTGCCGATCAACGCCAAGCTGGTCGCCAACCTGCTGGTGACCTCGGGCTACAGCCGCGTCGTCGCGATCGACCTGCACGCGGCCCAGATCCAGGGCTTCTTCGACATCCCGGTCGACCACCTCTACGCCCGGCCGGTGCTGATCGAGCGCGTGCGGCAGCTCGAGACCCACAATCTCATGATCGTGTCGCCCGACATCGGCGGCACCAAGCTGGCGCGGGCCTACGCCAAGGAACTCGACTGCGACCTCGCGATCATCGACAAGCGCCGGATCAGCGGCGAGGAGACGGTGATCGAGCACATCATCGGCGACGTGCGCGATCGCGACGTCGTGCTGGTCGACGACATGGTCAGCACCGGCGGCTCGATCGTCGACGCCTGTCGCATCGTCAAGCAGAAGGGTGCGCGCAAGGTCTACATCGTCGCGACCCACGCCGTGCTCGCCGGCAACGCCATCGAGCGCCTCAACTCCGCCGACGTCGAGAAGATCTTCTTCACCGACACGGTACCGGTCCCGACCGAGAAGCTCGCGAAGGTCGAGGTCTGTTCGGTCGCGCAGCTGCTCGCGCGCGCGATCGATCGCATCCACCGCAGCGAGAGCATCAGCATACTGTTCGAAAGCGAAAGGTAGGTCACCCGCCATGAAAGTCGTTCCCATGAAGGCCGAGCCCCGTACCGCGAAGGGGCGCAATCAGCTCGTGCGTCTCCGCCGGGAGGGCTGGATGCCCGCTGTCGTCTACGGCGAGGGCGGCGAAGCCGTCTCGATCGCGATCTCGGAGTGGGAGCTCGATCAGCACGTGAAGGCGCACCACAAGGTCTTCGCGCTCGAGATCGGCAGCACCAAGGAGACGGCGCTGCTGCAGGAGGTCGCCTGGCACACGCTCAACGACCGGCCGCTGCACGCCGACTTCCTGCGCATCGACCTCAGCAAGCCGATCGAGGCGCAGGTCGAGGTGTCGACGATCGGGCACCCGGTCGGCCTGTCGAAGGGCGGCATGCTGATGAAGGACCACCTGATGGTGGAGGTCCGGTGTCTGCCGACCGCGATGCCCGACGGCATCGAGCTCGACGTCAGCAAGCTCGACGTCGGCGATTCGGTGCAGGCCGGCGCGCTGCCGCTGCCGGAAGGTGTCGAGCTGGTCTCGCCGGCCGACATGACGATCTGCCACGTCGTCGGCGCCCGGGCCTCTGCCACCGCCGAGGGCGAGGGTGAGGGCGAGGGCGAGGGCGAGCCGGCCGATGGCGGCGAAGCCAAGTGAGCTTCGCGCCCGGCGCTTGCCAAACGGCGTCCGCCCCGTAAGCTCTTCGCCCCCTCGACGCCCCCATGGGCTGGCACCGGATCGTCCTCGGGATCGGCAACCCCGGTCCCGAATAAGAAGACACCCGACACAACTTCGGGTTCATGGTGCTGGATCTCCTGGCGGACCGTCTGGGGCTCGCCTTCGATCGACTCGAACGCCGTGGACCCGACGGGGCCAAGCGGTTCTCGGGGAAGGTCAAGGCGAAGGTGTGCGAGGGTCAGCGGGCCGAGCGATCGTTCCTGCTGGTCAAGCCGCAGACCTACGTCAACCTCTCCGGTGAGGTCGCCGCGCCGCTGCTGCGGCACGGCGAGCTGCAGCCGGACTCGCTCTTTGTGATCGTCGACGACCTGAACCTACCGCTGGGCCGGATTCGTGTCCGGCCGTCGGGGAGCGCAGGGGGCCACAACGGCCTCAAG
The DNA here is from genome assembly GCA_020425925.1 of Planctomycetota bacterium. Lineage (GTDB taxonomy): Bacteria > Planctomycetota > UBA1135 > UBA1135 > UBA2386 > JAGQRA01. The sequence continues at coordinate 6,638 of JAGQRB010000574.1, read as the reverse complement.
TCCATCCAGCAGATGCTGGGCACGGACGCGTTTCCCCGTCTCCGTCTCGGTATCGGGCAATCCGTGTCTCCGGAGGGAGTGTCTCCGCCGCAGCACGGGTCCGAAGGGCAACGCGCGGCTGCGCCTCTCGCTGGAGAGGATTGGCCCGACTTCGTCCTGGCTCCATTCCTCCCGGAGGAACGTGAGGTTCTCGGTCCTGTTCTTGGTCGTGCCGCCGACTGCGTGCTCGCGTGGCTCGATGGTGCCGACCTCCAAACCCTGATGGGAACCTTCAACGGTGGGGCCAATGCCGGACCCCAATCGGGCGACAGCCCGGGAGAATGAAGTTGCAGCGCAGTCGAACCTATGAATGTATGTGCCTCCTCGACAACCGGGAGGTGCGCAAGGGCTGGGAGCCGGTCAAGGAATCGGTTTCCGCGGTACTCACCAAGCACGGTGCCAAGGTCGTGAGCAGCCGGCGCTGGGACGAACGTCGTCTCGGCTACCCGGTCCGCGGCCAGAGTCGCGGCACGTATCTGCTGGTCTACTTCGAGTCCGACACGCAGACGCTGACCGCGATCCGCCGCGACCTCAACTTCAACGAGGCCGTGATGCGCTACCTCACGCTGTCGTGCGACGAGGTGCCGGAGACCGCCTACGAGCCCGAGGAAGAGTTCGACGTCAACGCGATCCCGGTCGACGACGAGCCCGAGATCGAGGCGAGCGGTGAAGGCCCCTCGGAAGCCGCGGAAGGCGACTCGGATTCGGAAGAGCCCAGTTCGGGGGAGTCCAGCTCGGAGGAGGGCGGTTCGGGCGATTCGGAATCGGATTCGGATTCCGACTCCGATTCCGACTCGGGTGACTCCGGGGCTGCCGAAGCCGGCGACGGCGAGAAGGAGGACAACTGATCATGAGCTCCACCACGACCCCAGACAGCAGCAACGATTCGGGCTCCGGCTCGGGTCCGAGCCGCGGCGGCCCGCCGCGGCGTTCGAAGTTCGGCCGGTTCGGCGCGCGCCGCCGCGAGGTCGAGCCCGAAGAGCCGCTCGAGTACAAGAACATCGGGTACCTCAGCAAGTTCGTGTCGCCGAACGGCCGCATCCTGTCGCGCAAGCGCACGGGCTTCTCCGGCCAGAACCAGCGCAAGCTCGCTGCCGCGATCAAGAACGCGCGCATGATCGGCCTGATGCCGTTCGTCGGGAGGGTGTAGCGATGGAACTCCTGCTCAAGCAGAACATCGAGCATCTCGGTCGGATCGGCGACGTCGTCGTCGTGCGCCCGGGCTATGCCCGCAACTACCTCCTGCCGAAAGGCCTCGCCGTCGCCGTGACCAAGAGCAACGTCGTCGAGATCGAGGCCGCGCGCGCGGCCGCGCTCGCCGAGGAGCTCGGCCGCGTCCAGGGCTACAAGGACCTCGCGGCCAAGCTCGCCGAGGCGTCGGTCACGCTCGAGAGCAAGGCCAACGACGAGGGCCACCTGTTCGGCTCGGTCACGACCGCGAACATCGCTGCGGCGCTGCGCGAGAAGGACCTGCCGGTCGAGGAGCGTCAGGTGCGCCTCGAGCAGCCGATCAAGGAGATCGGCGTGTTCGACGTGCTGATCCACCTGCACACCGACGTCGAGGCGACGATCAAGGTCTGGGTCGTCCAGCAGAAGCCCCAGTGATCGCGCGGGTTCTCCCGTGAACGAAGGCATCCGGTGAACGAAGGCATTCGGGTCGCCCTGATCAGCCTCGGCTGCGCCCGCAACCTCGTCGACTCCGAGGTGCTGCTCGGGCATGCAGTCGAGGAGGGTCTGCAGGTCGTCACCGAGCCCGAGGATGCCGATGTCGTCGTCGTCAACACCTGCGGCTTCATCGACAGCGCCAAGCAGGAGTCGATCGACACGATCCTCGGCGTCGCCCGGCTCAAGCAGGACGGCAACCTCAAGGGCGTGATCGCCGTCGGCTGCCTGGCGCAGCGCTACGGCGAGGAGCTGGCCAAGGACCTGCCCGAGCTCGACGCCGTGTTCGGGCTCAGCGACTACTCGGCGGTGCCCGGCGTCGTGCGCAAGATCGTCAACGGCAGCGGCCGCCGCTGGGTCGCGACCGTCGACGGCGGCAAGCCCAAGGGTCCGCGCAGCGACCAGCGGCGCGTGCTGCTGACGCCGAAGAGCTTCGCCTACCTGCGGATCAGCGAGGGCTGCGATCACACCTGCACGTTCTGCGCGATCCCTTCGATGCGCGGCCGGAACCGCAGCAAGCCGATCGACGTGCTCGTCGAGGAGGCCGAGACGCTGGCCGCCGCCGGCGTCAAGGAACTCGTCGTCGTCGCCGAGGACAGCACCGCCTACGGCCTCGATCTCGATCGCAAGCGCCAGATCCACGTGCTGCTCGAACGCCTCGCGGCGGTCGACGGCATCGCCTGGATCCGGCTGATGTACGCGTATCCGCACACCGTGCTGCCCGAGCTCACGGCGTTCCTGCGCGAGCATCCCAAGGCGGTGAAGTACCTCGACATCCCGATCCAGCACATCAGTTCGCCGATGCTCAAGGCGATGAAGCGCGGGGTCTCGAGCGCGCAGGTCCGCGGCATCCTCGACCGCCTGCGCGACGAGGTGCCCGGCATCGCGGTGCGCAGCACGTTGATCACCGGTTTCCCGGGCGAGACCGAGCAGGACTTCGACGAGCTGCGCGAGCTCGTGACGAGCTATCGCTTCGAGCGGCTCGGCGTGTTCACCTACTCCCGCGAGGAGACGACGCCGGCGCACGATCTGCCCGATCAGGTGCCCGAGGAGGTCGCCGAGGCGCGCGCCGCCGAGCTCATGGAGCTGCAGCGCGGCGTCATGGCGGAGTTCCAGCGCTCGCTCGTCGGCCGCTCGCTGCCGGTGTTGATCGACGGCGTCGACGAGCAGGGCGAGAACGCGGTCGGGCGGACCTGGGCCGATGCGCCCGAGGTCGACTGCCGCGTGCTGCTGCCCGCGGGGTCCGCGCCGGTCGGGGCGATCGTCGAGTGCACGATCACCGACGCTTCGGACTACGAGTGCCGCGGGACCGTCGTCGGAGTGACGGCGCCGTGAACATCCCGAACATGATCACGACCGGGCGCCTCGTGATCACGGCGCTCGTGTTCCTCTGTCTCGAAGCGGCGCACGCGGGTTCGGCCTTCGTCGGTGGGGCGGAGCACCCCTCGACGACGTTGGTCTGGGCCGCGTTCGTGCTGTTCCTGGTCGCCGCGGTCACCGACTTCCTCGACGGCTACCTGGCGCGCAAGTGGAACATGGTGACGGCCTTCGGTCGCATCGCCGACCCGTTCGCCGACAAGGTGTTGATCACCGGCACGCTGATCACGCTGCTGCAGTACCCGGTGGCGACGAAGGTGCTGACGACCTGGTTCGTGGTGATCGTCGTCGCGCGCGAGTTCCTGGTGACCGCGATCCGCGGCTTCGTCGAGTCGATCGGCACGCCGTTCCCCGCCGACCGCCTCGGCAAGTACAAGATGATCGCGCAGTGCGTGACCTGCGGCGCGTTGCTCACGATGGTCGCGGGCACCGGTTCCTTCTACTGGTTCGCGGTCGTCGGCTTCTGGCTCAGCCTGGTGCTGACCGTGGTGTCCGGCCTCAACTACGTGATCAAGGCGCTCGCGATCGTGAAGGCCGGAGCCGCCGCATGAACCTGATCGACCGCCTGCGCTGGTGCCTGATCACCAGCTTCGGTCTCGGGCTCGCGCCGGTGGCGTCCGGCACGTTCGGCACGCTCGGTGGCGTCGCGCTGGCCGTCACGTTGCAGTGGGCGATGCCCGGGCACGTCGTGCTGTCGTGGTCGATCGCGGCCGTCGTGCTGTTCGTCTACGGCTGCCTCGAGACCAGGTTCGTCGAGCGCACGTGGCCGAAGAAGGACCCGGGCCAGTTCGTGCTCGACGAGGTCGTCGGTTACCTGGTCACCGTCATCGTCTATGCGCTCGTGCGCGAGGTCCCCGATGCGGTCGGGCACATGGCGGCGTTCTTCGCGTTCCGGGTGTTCGACGTGCTGAAGATCCAGCCCTGCAAGAAGCTCGAGGACCTGCCGGGCGCGCTCGGCATCATGGCGGACGACCAGATGGCCGGCGTCTATGCCGGGCTCTCGATGTGGCTGGTTCTGCCTCTGCTCGGCCAGTAGAAGGGGGCGCGCATGGCCAGAAAGAAGGGCTCGAAGTCGACCGGCAAGCTCCACACCGGGCTCGCGCTGACGCTCGGCGTCGCCGGGTTGCTCGGCGGTCTGCTCGTCGCTGTCGCGCTGATCCAGAACCTCAGCGGCTCGATCCCCGACAGCGAGAGTTCGGCAGTCGGCCGGGCGTGGGGCATCGGCGTGCTGATGGCAGCGGTCTGCGGCGCCGCGTGCGCCGGCACCGCCTGGGCGGTCGGCAGCAAGCTCGGCACCCGCGTCACCGACATCGGCCTCGCGGTGAGCAAGCTCGGCCGCGGCGGCTCCGAGGTGCGGGTGCGCAACAGCGGCAACGACGAGATCTTCGCGCTCGGTCGCTCGGTCCAGTACCTGGCGACCGATCTCGCCGAGCTGCTCGCCAGCCAGGACCAGGAGGGCGGCAGCGCGCTGGTCTCGATGGACCCGCTGGTCAAGCAGTTGCGCGACAAGACCGTGCCGAACCATCTGGCACCGGTCGACGGCTTCGAGGTCGACGCCGCGATCGGCAACGGCTCGCGCGGCGGGCTCGACTACTTCGACGCCGTCGACCAGGGCGAGGACGGTGCTGTGCTCTACCTCGTCAGCGCCGAGGGCCACGGCGCGCTGGCGGTCTACGCCTGCCGCCAGGCTCGCGACGAGCTCGAGCGCGCGCTGAAGCAGAACGCGACGCCGCGTCGGGCGCTGGCGCACACCAACAAGGTTCTGAAGACGACGCTGCCGTCGGGTTGCTGCGCCAAGGCGTCGCTGCTGCAGCTCAAGGACGGCGGCGCCAAGCTCTACCAGGCCGGTGCGCGGTCGCCGCTGCTGATCTGTCAGCGCGGCGAGGTGCTCGAGCTCAACGCCGAGGGCCTCGCGATCGGCCTCGACGACGGCCCGGTGTTCGAGAAGTCGCTGCGGCCGCAGGAGATCACGATGAGCCCGGGCACGCGGCTCGTGCTCGGCAACGACGCGCTGCACCGCTGCGAAGGCCTGCTCGAGCTGCTGCAGCAGCACAGCCCGCGCCACACCAACATGTTCATGAACATGGTGCTCGGCAGCATCGAGCAGGACGCCGGCGCCGACGGCCTGCGCGAGGACGTCGTGCTGATGACGGTCAAGAAGGCCGGTCAGGACTGATGGCCGACCGGAACGACGCGGCGCCGGCGGGATCGTTCCAGCGCTTGATCGAGGACATCTACTTCGAGCGCGACAGCGCGCGCGGGGTCGAGGGCACGCTGCTCTGGTTCGTCGAGGAGGTCGGCGAGCTGGTGCGCGCGATCCGGCGCGGCGAGCGCGACAACCTCGAGGAGGAGTTCGGCGACGTCTACGCCTGGCTGGCGACGTTGGCGTCGCTGCACGGGCTCGACCTCGACGCCGTCGGGCGGCGGAAGTACGCGAAGGGCTGCCCGCGCTGCGCCCACACGCCCTGCGACTGCGCCCACTGACGGCGCGTTTGCGTCGGGTTGCGCGATCGCGTCATTGAACGTGCGGCCGGATCGGCGACGCTGCCGGGGAACCCACGACCGAACATGAGCAAGCGACCCGTGCGTCTCGGAATCCTCTGCGGGGGCGGCCCCGCCCCCGGCATCAACTCCGTCATCTGCGCCGCCACGATCGAGGCGATCAACTCCGGCTGGCAGGTGTTCGGCATCCCGCGCGGCTTCTCGGGCCTGATGCGCGGCGATGTCTCGGAGGTGCGCGAGCTCACGGTCGACGACGTCAGCCGGATCCACCTGCTCGGCGGCTCGGTGCTGTTCACCTCGCGTGCCAACCCGACCAAGGAGCCCCACAAGCTCGATGCGACGGTCGCGGCGCTGCGGCAGCTCGGACTCGACGCGCTGCTGACCATCGGCGGCGACGACACCGGCTACTCGGCCGCGGTCGTCGCGGCAGCGGCCGATGGCGCCCTGCGGGTCGCGCACGTGCCGAAGACGATCGACAACGACCTGCCGCTGCCCGGCGACGTGCCGACGTTCGGCTACCAGACCGCGCGGCACGTCGGCTCGGAGCAGGTCAGCAACCTGATGACCGACGCGCTGACGACGCAGCGCTGGTTCTTCGTGGTCGCGATGGGGCGGCAGGCCGGGCACCTCGCGCAGGGCATCGGCAAGTCGTCGGGCGCGACGCTGACGGTGATCCCCGAGGACTTCCCGCCCGACGCGCCGATCCATCTCGACCATCTGGTCGACATCCTCGAGACCTCGATCTACAAGCGCATCGCCCACCGTCGCCCGTACGGCGTCGCGGTGCTCGCCGAGGGTCTGAGCCTGCGCTTCCCGCCCGACGAGCTCGATCGCGCGATGCCGAACGCCGAACGCGACGACCACGGCCACGTCCGGCTGTCCGAGGTGCACCTGCACCGCTTGCTGACCGACATCGTGCGGAAGCGCGTCGCCGAGCGCGGTCACAAGGTGACCATCGTCGCCAAGAACATCGGCTACGAATTGCGCAGCGCGCCGCCGATCCCGTTCGACATCGAGTACACCCGCGACCTCGGCTACGGCGCGATCGACTACCTGCG
>JAGQRB010000573.1 GCA_020425925.1 Planctomycetota bacterium | reverse complement strand
GACGCCGCTGCCGAGCAGCTCCTTGCCGCCGATCCGTAGGCCGAACCCCGCCGAGTCGAACGGGCGTCCGAGGCGACTCCCCGTGCCGATCCAGCCGACATCGTAGAACGCGACCAGGCCGAGCCGCAGCGTCAGCACGTCGATGCCGGTGTCGAAGCGGTTCTCGAGGTTCATGCGCACTCGCGAGCTGCCGGCGAACTCGCGCGCCGGGTAGCCGCGCAGACCGTTGTCCTCGCCGAGCGTGAGCTCGACCGGCAGGTCCTGCAGCTCCTCGACCGCGTCGTAGACGACGTTGGTGCCGAGCGCGTAGCGCCCGCCGAGCAGCGTGAACACCTGACCGGCGGTGCGACCGTACCAGCCGACGGCACGGCCGCCGTCCCAGCGCAGGCGACCGCGGGTCGTCAGGTCGACGAACACGTTCGTGAGCGGCTCCCCGGCCCACCGCAGATCGCCGGCGACCTCGGGCTGCAGGTCGCCGCCGGCCCCCCGCTCGTCGCGATAGCGCGCACCGGCCGAGATCCCGAAGAACGTGCCGAGTGGCACGTCCTGGACGTAGTCGAGCGTGTCGAGGCTCTCGACCTTGCGAAAGCCGCTGTAGAGGTTCCAGCGCATGCGGCCGCCGACGAACGCGGTGGCAGTGTCGCCCGGCACGCGGATCTGTGGCGCGAACGGCCCGACTGCCGTGCCGTAGTCGCGCTGTTCGAGCTCGAGGAACCAACCGCGCGACCAGCGCGCGTTGCGCGGACCGCTCGCCCACGTGATGTCGCTGCCGAACGCACTCGAGGTCACCGGCACCTCGGCGACCGACACACCGCCGCGGTAGTAGTCGGCCGCATAGGCGGTCCGATTCACCGCGAAGCCGTATGCCCGCGGATCCGCCAGGTGCTTGAACGGCCGCCGCAGGTCGAGCTCGAACGAGTCGCCCTCCTCGCTGCGACTGACGGTCACGCGCCCGGTGTGCCAGCTGTCGAGCACGTGCAGGTCGGTGTAGCCGAGGCTGCCGTCGTACTCGCCGACCGAGTTCTTGCGGAACGTCGCACTGACGCGGTCGCCGAGGCCGAACAGGTTGCCTTCCCCGATCTCGGTGTTGACCGACGTGATGCCCCCGACGAGCGACGCGCCGGCGCCGAAGTTGAGGCTGAGGCGATCGCGGGTCCGGACCTCGAGGTCGACGTGTTCGCCGTCGCCGACGGCGACGAGCCGGCAGGTGACCTCGGCGAAGATTCCGAGGGCGCGCAGATTGCGCTCGAGCTCGGCGGCCTGCGCCGGGATCACCTCGTCACCGGGGTGCAGCCAGATCTCGCGCCGCACGACGTTCTCGCGCGTGCGCCAATGCACCGCGTTGGCGAGCCCCTTCAGCGGCCGTGCCTCGACCTCCCCGGCAGCGAAGATGTCCGCGGTCTCGACCCGGATCTCGCGCAGGATGCCGCCGACGACAGCGGGATCCTGTGCCCGGGCCGCGCCGGCCAGCGTGACGAGCAGTATCGAGACGGCGAGGTCGCGCACGGATTCCATTGGACGCGGCAACGTCCGGTGCGCAGTCTCACGGCTTTGCTCCCGCGAGAACACCATGAAAGCGTCCGCCCGTCACATCCTCGTCGACAGTGAAGCAGCCTGTCTCGACCTCAAGCAGCAGATCGAAGGCGGCGCCGACTTCGCCGACCTCGCGAAGCAGCATTCGTCGTGCCCGTCCGGGCAACGCGGCGGCGATCTCGGCACGTTCGGTCAGGGCCAGATGGTGCCCGAGTTCGACAAGGTCGTGTTCAACGGCGAGGTCGGCGTCGTGCACGGCCCGGTGAAGACGCAGTTCGGCTACCACCTGCTCGAGATCACCGAGCGCAGCTGAGAGCAGGCTGAGCGGCGCCGACTCAACCCACCGGACGCCGCAGGATGGTCTGCAACCTCGCCGGCTCGACGCGGCGCGGATCCGAGAGGTAGATCTCGTGGTGCAGACCGCGGAAAGCCAGACCCTGGCTCGCGGCGAACTCGCGCATCCGCGCGATCGTCGCATCCTCTTCGGCATAGGGTCCGACGTGCAGCATCTGCACGCACCGCCCCTCGGTCAGCGTGACGAGCGCGAGATCGTCGACCGGGCCCGGATGCCCCTTCTCGCGCAGCTGCAGACACGCGGCGGCGAGCTCGCGTCGGCCGACGAAGTCCGGAACGCGGATCATCAGGCGCCACGGCCACTCGGCCTGCGGCAGCGCGAGCAGCTGTTCGTCGTCGAGGCCCTCGCGACCCCAGAGCGCCTCGAGCTTGCAGACGACGAAATCGCGGCCGGCTGCCTTGGCCGCGAACTTGAGCGTGTAGGCCCCGCCGTACAGCACACCGATACGGTCCTGGAACTCGGCACTGCCCGGCGCGCCGGCCCCGTCGATCGCGAGATAGCGCGCCGCGTCGATGTCGACGAGCGTCGGGGTGCGGTGCCGGGTGTAGTCGCTCTTGTGCAGAGCGACGAGATCGATCTTCGCTGCACTCATGACAGATCCTCCGCGTCCGAGGGTTCGAGCGGCACGGCGATCTCGGTCTCGAGCTCTTCGGGCGGCGTCGACTCGGGATCGTCGAGGTAGCGCTCGATGCAGGGGCCGGGCCGGAGCTCGCGTCCGCTCGTCGGCAGCCAGCCGCCGAACAGCGCCAGGTAGGTCTCGCCGAGGGTCTCGAACGGACCGCGATGCAGCGTCGTCGCGTGCGGGCCACCGGGCAGCTCGTCGATCGCGATGCCACCTTCGCCGACCACTTCGGGGCCGACCGTGACGCAGGCATCGAACCGGATCCGTTCCGGTGACGTGATCTCCGGATCGTCGTGACAACGGCCGAGCACGGCCGCATCACCGGCCATGATGCCGCGCGGCCCCGCCCACTGCATGAGCTCCTCGAACGCGGCCCCCACCCCCGCATACGGCCCGATGTGACGCACATAGGCGATCCGCCGGGCCGGCAGCTCGCGCACCTCGACAGCGACACCGCGCGGCGGGATCGCGGGCTCGAACTCGCCGAGCGCACCGTCCTCGCGGTAGTGCACCGGGGTGGCCGCGGCCGGCCACTCGATCGCGCGGTTCTTGCTGCGGAACTCGCTCGGCGAGCAGCCGAAACGTTCGCCGAACGCGCGCGTGAAGGCCTCGTGCGCTTCGTAGCCGGCCTCGAACGCGATCGCGGTGACCGGTCGATCGCTGTGCTTGAGCCGGATCGCGGCGCGCTCGAGGCGCAGACGCCGGACGTGCTGCATCACCGACTCGCCGACCATGCCGCGGAAGATGCGGTGGAAGTGGTGCGGCGAGAAGCACGCGATCGCGGCCAGGTCGGCCGGCGCGACCGCCTCGTCGAGATGCGTCTGCAGGTGCCGCAATACGCGCAACAGGCGCTGGCGGTAGTCCTCGCGGGTCGAGCGCTTCATGCTGCGCGCCAGCATGCCTCGCCCGGCGGCGCCCCGCTTGACCGCGCGTGCGGATTCCGCAGGTCAGCGCACGGCGTCGTACTGCACGTAGCCGGCTTCCGGCGCGAAGTCCGAGACCTCGTCGTTCACGAACAGCAGCCGCAGGTGCGACGCGCCGGGGTTGACCGCGTCGATCTGCGCCCACGGGATCGCGAGCTCGCACTCGGTGACGTTCGTCGCCGGCAGCGCGGTGATCGTGCCGAGCGAGCCGGTGTTGAACGAGACGCTGCTCTGGGTGAAGAGCCCGTCGCCGGCGAGCAGCAGGTCGCTGCCGATCGAGCCGACCGGCCAGCCGGTCGCGGCGTTCTCGTCGAGGTCGAGGAACACGAGCGTCCGCGAGTAGCCGTAGTACGGCGAGCCGTCGAGATTGAACGAGTTCGCCGAGGTGAACCGGACGTAGAAGTTGGTCGCGTCGTGGTGCAGCTTGATCTCGAGCCAATCCGGCCCGGCCGAGTCCGGCACGTCGTCGGGATCGGTGTGGGCGACGGGCACCAGCGCCCAGTCGCTGAACTCACCGTCGAGCGTGATCGTGACGATGCCCGGCGTCGCGCTCAGCGCGATCTCGTTCTGCTCCTCGTGGCCGAGCTCGTCGAAGGCCCGCACGCACAAGTGGTAGGTCGTGCCGTTCTGCAGCCCGGCGATCGTCGCGCGGTACGGATACGTCGACGGCCCGACGCCGCTCTCGACGTAGCCGTCGCCGACCTCGGGCACCAGCACGCGGCGCTCGGCGGCGGCCAGCGTCGGGTCGTTGACGAAATCGAACGGCGTCGTCTGCAGGTAGAGCGCGTAGCCGACGCGGCTCTGATCCTGCGCGATGTCCCAGTGGATCGTGATCGTCGAGTCGGACGCGACCACCCGCCGGATGCCGGGGCGCGGCGTCGGCGCATCGGGCGGCGTCGGCCACGAGTTGGCGTTGTCGTTGTACGTGCTCGACCAGCGCGGCGCTTCGGTGTCGGGCTGCAGGTTGTCGACGGCGAAGGTGTTCGCGAGCGTCAGCCCGGCGTCGGTCATGTAGTGCGCGAAGCCGGCCAACACCTGTGCCTGCAACACGTCTTCGATCAGCGTCGCGAACCCGACGTTCGAGCTGCCGAGCAGCGTCGCGTGCTCGATGCCCGGACCTTCGGCGTAACCGAGGCTGAGCACCCGGAAGCCGTCGGGCCGACCCGCCTCGGCCAGCAGCTTCGGCGCGAAGTTGTGCTTGTTGTCCGGGAAGAAGAACGCGTCGTACTGCTGGCTCGTGCTCGAATCGAGGCGGTAGCTCTCGACCAGGACGAGGTCGACGTTGGCGCGCGTCGTGACCGCGTAGTGCGGCAGCCGCGGATCGAAGAAGAACATGCCGCGGTTCTGCAGCGCGAGCTTGTCCGGGTAGCGCTGCTTGAAGTGCGCGGTGAACGCCGCGAAGCCCGGCGCGGTCCACTCGAACTCGCTCTGGTTGAAGCTCGAACCGTCGGTGTAGAAGTTCGGCGCGCAGGTGTCGAAGGTGTCGTAGAACAACCCGTCGCAGTCGAAGCCGCGGCCGACGTTCGCGGTCAGCAGCTCCTGCATGCCGGGCTGGCCGTCGACGCCGTCGAGGGTCATCGCATCGAGCACCTCGAACCACTGCGGGTCACCGGCGTTGACGAAGCAGCCGCCGAACCCGGCATTGCGATCCGGCAGACCGTCGCCGACGTCGCTCGGACTGTTGTCGACCGAGTTGTCGTCGAGGTACCAGGACGCGTACTGCGTCCCCCCCGGACTGTTGGTCGGGCTGCCGAGCAGCGGCAACCCCTGCAGCGACTGGCCGTCGGCGTCCGGTCCGCGCGGGTCGATGCGCGGACCGCTGGCGTCGCCGACGAAGCGCGGATCGAGCAGCATCTCGGCGTCGGTGAGCCCAACCGTGCGCAGGTCCTCGCCGATCGACAGGTAGGCCAGCACGATGACGTCGTCGGCGGGATCGTTCGGATCGAATCCGCGTTGGATGTCGCGCACGGTCTCGGACGACACCGCGCCGGCGAACGGGTGCACCACGACGAGGTCGTAGCGCTTCGCGATCAGCGCGGTCGCCGCGTCGATCGGGCCGTAGTGGATCATGTGGTGCTCGACCCGCGCAGCCTTGGCGGCGAGGTTGTCGAGCGGCGGCACGTCGACGATCGTCGGCGCGCCGATCGCGGCGCCGAGGCGCAGCGAGGCGCGCATGCGCGGCAGCGGCGCCATCCGGAAGCCGAGATCCGCGACCGAATCCCAGGTCAGGGTGTGCGCCGTCCCCGCCGCCGACGCGGCGAGCCCGGTCGTCACCTCACCGTCGGCGAGCGTCGCGTTGCGCCAGTGCACACCGTCGTAGCTGACCTCGAGCACGAGATCGACGGCGCGGTCGGCGTCGTCGACGAGCACGAGCCCGAGCGCGACGAGTCCGCTCGGCGACGACGGGAACGTCACCGACGCGACGCGCAGCGCATCGTCGTACGGAATCGCCGTGCCGCCGCTGCCGGAGCACGAGCCGAGCCAGAGCAGGCCGAGGAGAACGAACGCGCGCATAGGGGAAAGCCCGGAACGAACATCGGCCGGCGGCGACGACGACTGGAGGGCGCGATTCAGAAGGCTCCAACCGTCAATGCCAGCGCGTTGGAAGCGCTCAGGGACAGCAGCGCGCCCTGCGCACCGAACTCACCCTGGAGGAACTGGTGATGCAGTCGGACCCCGACCAGAGAGAGATCCTTGGGGATCGCGAACTGCAGCGTGGCGCTGCCACCGGCCGGCACCAGGAGTCGAACCGCTTCGGCGGTGACGAGCAGGTCGCAGTTCGGCAACCCCGCCGCGTGCAGCAATGCCAGCGGCAGGCTCTGGGTCGCGAGTCCGTAGGCCGAGACTGCCAGACTGCTCGGAGCAAACCCCGTCGCCATCGACTCGAAGCTCGAACCGATCCAGGGCAGGTACGCCGCGGTGAGCAGCATCGGACCGGCCGGACCGACACAGGCCGTCGGCACCGAG
>JAGQRB010000572.1 GCA_020425925.1 Planctomycetota bacterium | reverse complement strand
GGCGGCGGCAGCTCGTCGAGAACGACCAGGTCGTCCCGGATCATCGTGACGAGCTCGCCGATCGACCGCTCGGTCTCGGTCTCGATCGTGCCCACCCGGCGACGGGTGACGACGTCCAGGATCTCGAAGTGCCGGGCCATCGCCGGCTACGCGCCCATCGGTGCCTTGAACGACACCTCGAGCACACCGCCGGCGCCGGCAGTGACGACGCGGAACGGGTTGCCGATCAGCGTGCCAGTGATGGCGGAGCCGGTCTCGATGCGGAACGTGTCGTTGTCGGTCGCCTCGATCACGGTCGCCGCGACGCCGATGTTGCTCTGCGCGACGGTGTCGGTCGTGATCTTGAGCTCGACCACGCCGCGGACCCGGACCCGGATCGTGCGATCGCCGTCGGACTCGCCCGTGACGGCCGTGCTGTCCTCGAGCGCGAAGCCGGCGAACACGCCGGCGCCCGAGAGGTTCTCGAGGTAGCCGCCGTTGAACTCGAGGGCCGCACCCTCGTAGATCGTCTGCCCCGCCTTGATGGGGAGGACGACCTCGTCCTCCGGGTGACCCGCGCAGTACTTGCGCTGCTTGCTGCTGGTGAGAGCCATGAGCCTCTTCCTCTGGAATGCGTGTGGTGTGTCGACCGCGCCCTGTCATCGAAGGGCTCGCCGCCGGAGAGCGCCGCCGGCGGCGTGCCTCCCGATCACGTCAGCGTGATCTGCACCGCCTGGTCGAAGCGGCCGTAGGCCGCGTTGCCGATGCGCTTCGCCTTGAACATGTACTTGTCCTTCTCGAAGCCGGCGTCGCTGTTCCCGGGCGTGCGCTCGTCGAACGTGGGATCGACCTCGTCCTGCCAGATGAAGGCCTTCACGTCCGCGTCGGCACGGAACACGAAGAACTTGCTGGTGTCGGTCAGGCGCGGGTTGTTCCGCAGCGTGATGTTGAAGCCGCTGGTGCGGAGCGTGTTGCTCACGCCGTTGTTGATGAAGTCGTTCTTGATCGCCGCCGAGAGGCCGTCGAACAGGTTCGTCGGGCACATCACCATGAAGGCCTCGGCGAACTCGTTCGCGGGTTCGTCGACGTCGTCGACGAAGCCGAGGATCTGCTGGATCCCCTTCAGAGTCGCGGCCACCCCCTCGTCGCCCGTGAGCGCCGTGGTGCTCGCCGCGTTGTAGGAGATGGCGTTCGCGATCGCCGTGCCCTGCGGGTTGACGTGGGCCGAGGCGTGGAAGAACGCGACGCCGTCCCAGGCGTTGCCGTTGGTGTTGATGAGACGCGAGATCTGCTGCGCGGGGACCTGCGCGGCACGACCGGCGAGATTTCGGACGCGGACCATGATCTGGTCCGTCTTGTCGCGTCGCATGTCGTCCTCGTCGATCTCGAGGATGCGGCCCCACTTCTTGTTGAGGACCTGCAGGCCGGACGCGCGAAGGGTGGTCTTCTTGTAGTCGCTCTTGACCTCCTCGAGGGCCGCAACGTCGCCCAGGAACTTGTAGATCTCGATCTCCTGGTCCGAGCGGAACTCGGACGTGATGAGCGGCGACCAGGTCCGCTGCTGCGTCTCCTCGAGACGCTTGTAGAACTCGCCGCGGATCGCGCGCGAGCTCAGGGTCTTCAGGTTTCCCGTCATGGCTTGGAACTCCTACTTCTCGGTTGTGCTCGTGGTCCTTGTGGTGGTTGCCGCTGCTGTCAGCGGTTCGCGGCGGCGCGCGCTTCGCTGCGCATGAACGCCAGGTAGCGGTCCTCGTCGTTGATGAACTCCGCGCGGAGCTTCGCGTCGGACTTCCACGCCGCGCGCCACTTCGCCTCCTGGTCCTGGTCCTCGTCGTCGGCGTCGCCGGTCGAGGCCGCCTGCGTGCCGGACGCGTTGCCGCTGCCGATCGCCTGCAGGTGCGGCGCCACGACGAGTGAGGTCTGCGCCCGCAGGCGGGAGTGCAGGTCCGAGTTGAGCGCCACAAGCGCCTCGGTCGTCTCGGTGCCGCCGTCGATGAACGCAAGCGCCATCTCGCGCTGTGCGTCGGAGGCGCCGCGCAGGATCGTGGCGCAGCGGTTGCGCTCGCGTGCGACGGCGGTCGCCACCGGGTCTTCCTGGCGGACGGGCTCGGCCGTGGCGGTCGAGCTCGACTCGGGAGCCGGAGTCGTCGGCTGCGGCTGTGCCGCGGTGGTCTGCGCCGACGGTTGTGCCGGCGCGGGATCGGTCTTCTTCGACATCGGGTCCTCCGGTTGCTCACCGTCGGTTTCTGCGCCCGAACCGGCCCCGTTGCCGGTGTTGGGCAGGATGACTGCTGCGGCAGCGCGCTCGCGTCCCAGCGAACGAGCCACCTTCATGGCGGCGGCCTGCGTGACGAGCCCATCGAGGTAGCCGCGGTCGACGGCTTCCTTCCCGATGTAGACCCGCCCGTCGGCCATCGCCGACGCCGCGTCGCGCTCGAGGCCTCGGCCGGCCGCGACGTTGTCGACGAACATTTCGTGGTAGACGTCGACCTCGCGCTGCACCTCGGCGCGATCGGAGTCGGACACCGAGGCGTTCTGCTGCACGCCGCCCTTCCGGGGCGTGCTCTTGATGACGACCGGATCGACGCCCTCGTTCTGCAGGAAACGATGGACGTCGTAGAAGCTCGTGATGACGCCGATGGAACCGACAACCGCGTCGCGCGTCGCGAGGACCTGGTCGGCCTGGGACGACAGCCAGTAGGCGGCCGAGGCCATGAGCGAGTCGGTGTGGGCGACGATCGGCTTCCGGGCGCGCGCTGCGCGGATGTCCGCCGCGAGCTGGTCCAGGCCCGACACCGAGCCGCCCGGCGAGTCGACGTCGAGCAGAATGGACCGAACCGAGTCGTTCGCGACCGCGTCCTCGAGGTCGCGGCGGATGTGATCGACGGAGGTCCCGACGCGCGAGCTGATGCGGCCGACGGCGCCGGCGCGGTGGGCGATCACGCCGTGGATTGGGATCACGGCGACCCCGTTCTCGATCCGCATCTCGGCGCGCCGCTCGGGCATGTCCTTGCCGGTCGCCGCGGTGAGATCCTCGTCGGACAGCCGGATCCCGGACGCGTGACGAGAGAGGATCTGCATCATCCGGCGGTGCGCGGCTTCCTCCATGGCCCACGTCTGCGCGAGCGCGAAGCTCAGGGCGTGGCTCAGGTCGAACGGACTGGTCATGCGGTGGCGGCCTCCTCTTCCTGCGACTGGTCCTCGGGCGCGGGTTCGCCGTCGGGGGCGTCGTCGTTCGGGTCCTCGTTGTCCGCGCCTTCGTCGTCGGCCGGCTCTTCGGCTGGCGCGGCCGCCGGCGGCGGGCTCGCGCTATTCGCCGTGGCGGTGAGCGACCCGGGAGGCAGGTCGTTCTTCTCCTCGACCGAGCGGCAGTAAACGAGGAACCGAGCCTTCGCGTCGACGACCGCCTCCGCGTCGAGGCCGGCGCGAGAGGCCTCGTCGTAGGGGGTCGACAGGTTGCCTTCGACGGCTTGCTGCGACGCCGTGATCTCCTTGACAGGGTCGACCCAACCGTAGGCCGGCGGCACCCAGCGCGCGGCGAGGAACGGCCTGGGATCCTCGAAGAACTGCCGCGGGGGGCTCAGCCGGCCATTCGCGACCGCCACGTGCGCGACGTTGTGCCACCACGGCCGGCAGAACAGCCGGACGATCACCATGCGAGACAGCTCGAAGCTGCGGCGACACTCGAGCAGGAGCGAGCGCGCCGAGCTGTAGTTGAGCTTCGCGAAGTCCCTGGTGACGATCTCGTAGGCGAGACCCGGTGCCGCCCAGATCGCTCGCAGGATGCGGGTCACGAACGGATCGAACTGCGATCCCGGACGCTGTGGGTTGAACGCGAACGGCTCCTCACCCTCGTTCAGGTACTCGATCGTGCCGGCGGCGAGCGACTCGAGGTAGTTCTCGACGCCTCCGTTCATCGGCTCGACCGGCAGGATGTTCGGGTCGTTCGGGTCGGGCGTGCGCTTGATGTAGAGCGCGGTGTTGCTGTTGGTCCGCGCCGCGACGAGCTCGCTGTTGAGGTAGTGGTGGAGGTGCCCGGTGTACTGCACCGAAGGCGCCAGCCACGGAACGCCGCGCGTCTGGCCCGGGCGATCGCGTCGGAACACGTGCTGCACGACCGAGAGGCGACCGTCCCGCGCTGGGATCCGCATGAAGTCACGGACCGAACCGCCGAGGTGCACCTCGCTCGGGTGCACGCGGAGGATGTGGTAGGCGATCGGCTGGCCGCTGGTGCCGATCTCCACGCCGCCGCGGAGCGTCAGCGTGTCGGTGAACCGAGGCGACTCCAAGCGGTCCGGGTCGATGAGCTCGCAGCGGACCTCGTCGCCGTCGAGGACGGCATGCCCGATGAGCTCGCCGTCCGGGAGCATCGCGTGCGCAGCGATACGCTGCAGGTCGTAGAACGACCCATGGCCCGTGGCGTCGGCGACGTCCTCGGACCAGCGGGCGAACTCCGCCTCGAGGTCGCGGTTCCACTGCTGGCACTGCGCCTCGGTCATCCCGGTCGCTTCCGGAGTGCAGGTCGCCTGCGGCACGAGGCCCTTGCCGACGACGTTCTCCTCGTAGACCCGGACGCCGGCAGCCGCGTGGGCGTCGTCGCGCACCATGTTGCGCGTCGCCGAGCGCATGTTCTCCAGGCTCGGCAGGATCTCGCTGTCGGCGCTTCCACTGGTCTGCCGCGGCTGCATCCGATCGACGCGAGCAGCCTCGTAGGCGAGCATCGCCGCGGAGCAGAGACGCGACTTGCGCATCTTGTGCGCGGTGCCGGGCGCGAACGTGTCGACGAACCCGTCGAAGGCGCGGCGGATGCGGCCGACGACGCCGCCGTAGATCGGCTCGGGCACGGCCTTGCGGCCGTCGCGGGTCCGCAGCTGATTCCTCAATCGAACCTCACGTGGGTGCGGCGGATGCCCCGCCCGCGGGCTTCCTTCTCGCGCTGGAAACGCTCGAGCGCGAGCATGTCGGGGATCGACCGGCGCGTGACCTCGAGACCCTCCGGCGTCTTGTAGGACGCGATGTCGGGGGAGTCGGCGAGTGCCGTCGCGGTCGCGTCGGCATCGCTCGGATCGACGACTTCCTCGGTGCCGCCCGAGACGGCGGTCACGTGCTTCGTGCCGTCGTTCGCCGCGATCAGGTCGTCGGCCAGGTCGTAGCCGATGTTGTAGACGCCCTCGGCGCCGTAGTGGATGCCCTCCGAGCGCTTGAGCTCGTAGCGCTTCGGGTCGGCCAGGCGCACGAGTACGCGGTCTTCGTCCGCGAGCTCGGCGATCGCTTCCCGGATCGTCTCGCGCGCGGTGGCCAGGCCGAGCAGCGACTGCCCGCCGATCGTCGAGTGCTGCGGCGGCTGCAGGAACCAGACCGGGAGCGTCTCGCCGACACGGGTCGAGAACACGTCCCGATAGTCGGCGATCATCTGCAGAGTCTTCGTCTTCCAGACGGCGGCCGCGGCGTCCGAGAGCGAGTCGTTGTCGCCGAGGAGGAAGGCGATCCCGCGCACATCGGGCAGGCGGTTCAGGTCCCGCACGCATGCGGCCTTGAACAGGCTCCACGCCTCGACGACGTCGTCGTAGAGGTCGGCGGCGTCCTTCTCGTAGGCGCCGGCTGCACCGGCGGCGACGGCCTCGCTCGTGACCGAGGTGCCTCCCTTCGCGAACTTGAAGAGCACCGTCCCGCCCGCGTGCTCCTCGCGGACGCGCTTCGACGCCGAAACGTCGGGGCCCATCGAGCTCGAGCCCGTCGCCGGCAGCGTGTTGCTGTTCGAGATGACGTCGTAGAGCTCGACCTGCTGCAGCGCGCCGTTGTAGATCCACTCGCCGCTGCGGACGTAGAGCGGTCCGGGGCCGAGGATCGACTCGGTCTGGGCGTAGATCGCCTGGATTGGGCTGACCGTGCCGACCATCTGCGAGTCGCCGATCAGGATGTAGGTCGCGATGCCGTTGCCGGGCTCCGGCGTCGGCGCCGCCGTGATCGCGGCCGTGTAGGCGTTGAAGAGCCGCACGCCGGCCTGCAGGTAGGCCTCGGTCGAGTAGCGCTCGTAGTTGAACGCGAGCAGGGGGGCGGTCGCGAGCGGCGCACCCCAGTCGGCCCAGGCCATGTCGAAGACCTGGCAGTTGTCGTTCTCGATCACGACGCGCTTCAGGGTCTCGCGCACCGCGATCGCGACGCCCGGCAGCGTGAGCGACCAGGCGAGCGGTCCGGGGCTGACGACCAGGATCAGCGCGTTCGGGAACTTGGTCCGAGCGTTCGTGATCGTCGTCTGCAGCGCGGTGCCGAACGTCGAGCTGATGCCGCCCGACGTCGAGACGACGTTCTTCACGTCGAGCATCGCGGCGTCCAGGATCACGCAGCGGACGTCGAGCGTGTCGCCGTAGCGGTAGAGCGCGGTGTCGGCCGCGTGCTGCCACTCGGTCTCGAACGTGCTCCAGGCCGTCGTGGACCAGGGCGAGGCGCCGGACGCGAATCCGCCGTCCGCCGCGAGCTTGAACATCTTGTAGTACGGCGCGGCCGCGTGCAGCTCGGCGAGAAGCTGCTGGAACATCGTGCACGGCGAGATGCCGCCGCCGCCCTCGTACCAGTTGTCGCCGCGCGCGCCGGCCGAGTACACGAGCACGCCCATGTCCGGGTCCGTGCTGTCCGTGTGGTGGTAGACCACCCAGGCGCCGATGATCTCGAACGTGTCGCCGGCGGTGACCGTCCCGGTGAACGGCGTCGTGGTGTAGACGGTGTCGCCATCGCTCGACGCGATGTCGCGGGTCTCGTTGTTCGCGGCGCCGCTCGTCATCTTGATCTTGCGGCCGCGCCACTGGTCGGTGATCGTCCAGCCGATGCCGGCCTGCGTGATCGCGCTCTGCGTGACGGCGGTTGACGTGCCCGAGTGCGCGATGACGCGCCCGTCCCAGTAGGGCTGGTGCGCCGGGTTCGCGGGCGCGACACCGGTCGTCGGGTCCCACGGGATCGTGCGGTTGAACCGCGAGTTCTGCCGGTAGATGCCCCAGAGGCCCTGCTGCGTCGGTCCGGACGCACCCTCGCTCTTGGCGCGACCGATCCCGATCTCGCCGCCGTTGATCTGCCAGTCGCCCAGGTAGACGAATGTGGGAACGGTCGCCACGACGAGGAACGAGGGTCGCGGCGTGTCAACTGCAAAGCGAGGAGGTGAGTCAGCAGTGCAGACCGAGTCCCAGGTTTTCTCGCGAGCGCGCGCTACGATCGCCCGGCATGCCAGTCACGCTGTCCGGTATCGCAGCCGAGCTCACGGACCTCGTGAGCGAGACGCGCGACCTGCGGGATGACCCCGCGTTCCCGCAGCTCCTCGCGTCGAACGGCGGGAACGTGCGCGCCGCG
>JAGQRB010000571.1 GCA_020425925.1 Planctomycetota bacterium | reverse complement strand
CGGCAGCTCAGGGTCCGGCAGCGCGGCGCGCAACTCGAGCTCGATCGCGCGCGGGCCGGCGAGCGCAGCCGCCGCCAACGCCCGCGTCGCGGCCGCGTCGGGCGGCAGCTCCGAGAGCTCGGCGGTCGCGGTGGTCGCCGGCATCTCGGCGTAGCCGTCGCCGAGCGGATCGACCACCGCGAGCGCGAACGCCAGCAGCGTCAGCAGCGCCAGGAGTCGCAGCGCGGTCAGCATTCGCGGTCGGTCTAGCGAGCGGGAGACGGCAGGAAGATCGGTGTCAGCCAGTCGACGCGGTCGCCGAGCTCGCGCCCCTTGCCGAAATCGACCTCGAGGATCAGCGTCGCACCGGGCGAGACCGGCAGCAGGCCGGTGTCGGCCGGCTCGCCGCCGGGCTCGAGGCCGCGGCGCTCGAACGCGACGACGCCGCCGTGCACCACGCGCACGTCGACGTCGGGGCGAAGCGGCAGCGCCGCGGCACTGTCGTCGAGCGCGACCCGGGTCCAGAACGACGCCGCACCCGGCGGCACCGTGAACGTGAGCCGACTCCGGCTGTGCACGCCGAGGCCCTTGCCGTGGGTGCGATCGGCGGCGACGAGCGCGCCGCCGGCGACCGCGGCGTCGCGCCGGTACGGCAACAGCACGGGCCCCTCGAAGCCGGTCTCGTCGACCGCCGTCGGCTCGAGGTCGGAGAGATACGTCCACGGACCACGAAAGCTGAGGCACGCGAGATCGCCGACGCGCAGCGCCGCTACGGCACCGTTCTCGAGCTCGCAGCGCACGCCCTCGGCGGTGAACACCACGGCGCCGACGCCGAGCCGATCGCCGGTGCGGGTCAGCAACGTCGCGACCGGCGGCTCCTCGCGCGGCGCCGGGTCGCCGATCCGGAGCGCGACGAACTCGTTCTTGCCGTAGGCCTTCGCGGTCTCGTTGCCGCTGGTCGCGAAGCGGACACCCTGCGGCGTGAAGCGGTGCAGGCTGCCGGCGAGCAGGTCGTAGCCGATGCGGGCGTGCACGAACAGCGCCTCGTCGACCCCGGTCGGCAGCGGCAGCGCCGCCGGCTCCAGCCGCGGGCTGGCGCCGCCGGCCGGCACGAACGCCGCGAGCCGGTCGACTGCGAGCTCGACCGAGCCGAGCACCGGCGACAGGATCGTCAGGGTGTCGCCGGCAGGATCGCCGCCGGTCAACGTGCCGCGCACGACCTCGCCCGCGGGCAGCCAGGCGGCCGCGAGGTCGAGCGGCTGCACCGCGACGCCGTGGACCGCCACCAGGTCACCGCGCGACAGCCGCTCGACCCGACCGTCGACGGTGGCGGCGAAGCCGTTCTCGCGCGTGCCCTCGAGGCGGCTCGCCACCAGCGTGCGGCCGTCGCTGAGCGACAGCGCCAGCGCCGCCGCCGCCGTCGCGGTGGACTCGACCGGCGCCTGGCCCGGCATGGACCGCACGATCGCCGACAGCAGCGCGACGACCGCGATGACAGAATGGCACCAGGGCGCCGCTACCGGTTTGGCGAGACTGCCAGAATGGCGCGGCAACGGCTGGAGGCAGGCTCGGCGCCAGCCGGCCCACGTCGTCGGAAGCAACTGTTTCGTGGGTGTTTGCATTCGTTCTGGCAAGCGGGTCGGACAGCGTCGCAGCGGCGGCATCGGGTTTGCTATGCGCGGGCATCCCTGGCGTCCGCCCATGCGACCGCGCCAGACCCTACGCAAGCCCCCGGCGGCGCGAAGGCAATCCTTCGGGCGCCGCCCAAGACACCTATATCGAGATTCCCGTTCGAGGTTGTGATGGTCAAACAACTCGTGTTCGAAAACGACGCGCGCGACGCCGTGCTCCGCGGCGTCAGCAAGCTCGCCAAAGCCGTGGTCTCCACCCTCGGGCCGCGCGGCCGCAACGCCGTGCTCGACAAGGGCTGGGGCGGTCCGACCGTCACCAAGGACGGCGTCACCGTGGCCGAGGAGATCGAGCTCGAAGATCGCTACGAGAACATGGGCGCCAAGCTCGTCCGCGAGGCCGCCAGCAAGACCTCCGACACCGCCGGTGACGGCACCACGACGGCGACGCTGCTGGCGCAATCGATCTGCGAGGAGGGCATGCGCTACCTCACCGCGGGCGCCAACCACGCCGAGCTGATCAAGGGCATCCGGAAGGCCGCCGACGCGCTCGTCGACGAGCTCCACCGCGTCAAGAAGAACGTTCCCGGCAACGACCAGAAGGCGATCGTGCAGGTCGCCTCGATCGCGGCCAACAACGACCCCGAGATCGGCAAGATCATCGCCGACGCGATGAAGAAGGTCGGCCAGGACGGCGTCATCACGGTCGAGGAAGGCAAGGGCCTCGAGACCGAGGTGCAGGTCGTCGAGGGCATGCAGTTCGACCGCGGCTACCTGTCGCCGCACTTCGTGACCGACAGCGAGGACATGACGGTCGACTTCAAGGACGCCTACGTGCTGGTGCACGAGGACAAGCTCAGCTCGGTGCGCCCGCTGCTGCCGCTGCTCGAGAAGATCAAGGAGGGCAACAAGCCGCTGCTGATCATCGCCGAGG
>JAGQRB010000570.1 GCA_020425925.1 Planctomycetota bacterium | reverse complement strand
TCGCATCAGGAGCTCGGCGTCCTGCTGATGCGCGAAGGGCAGCTCGACGAAGCCGAACGGATGTTCCGCGCCGCGCTCGCGCGCCAGGAGGACTCCGGCACGTTCCACTCGGGTCTCGCGACGCTGCTGAAGCGCCGCGGCGCGCTCGAGGAAGGGCTCGCACACGCGCGCCGCGCGGTCGAGCTCGAACCCAACCGCCCCGACGTGCACTTCAACGTCGGCATCCTGCTGCAGGACCTCGGACGCTGGCAGGAGGCCGCGGACTGCTTCGCCGAGTCCATCGCGCTCGACCCGTTCGCGGCCGATTCGCACTACCAGCTGGCGCGCTGCGTCATCGAATCCGGCGACCTCCAGGGCGCCGTGCCGAGCCTGCGCCGGGCCGTCGAGCTCGCGCCGCGCGACGCGGCGGCGCTGACCGACCTCGGCGTGATCCTGGCTCGGACCGGCGCACACGAGGAAGCCGCGAAGTGGCTGCGCCGCGCGCTCGAGATCGAACCGGGAGACGGCGTCGCCCGGCGCAACCTCGCGGTCTGCCTGTTCGAATCGGACGATCCCGATGGCGCGATCGCAGAGCTGCGCCGCTGCGTAGAAGACCACGGCGACGACCGCGACGCCCTGCTGATGCTCGGACAGATGCTGATCCAGGCCGGCAGCGTCATCGAGGGCGGACGCTTCCTCGCCGAAGGCATGCGCCTGCCCGAGACCCGCAGCGCCGCAAGCGACCAGGACGGCGGGAAGTGACGCAGCCGACCGACCGACCTACGATCGTTCCGATGGTCCACCTCGCACTCGCCCGTCTCGCGCCGCTCGCGTTCGCCGCCACGGCCTTCGCGCAGGGCTGCCTCGACCAGTCATACCTGCCGAACCCGTTCACCAACGGCCTCGAGATCACCGCCAACCAGCCGGTGACCCAGACCTTCACCGTCGGGATCACCGGACAGCTGACGCAGATCGAGCTCAGCGCCATCAACCACCATCAAGGCATGTCGACCAACAACCTGCAGGTCGACATCGTCACCACGGCGAACGGCGTGCCGACCGCGACCTCGCTCGCGACGGTCACGTTCGCGCCGGCCGCTGTGCCGCTGACGCGCGCACCGCTGCTCGTCGACCTCACCCCGTTCAACGTGCAGGTCACGGCCGGCCAGGTGCTCGGTATCGCGCTCACCAGCCCGAATGTCGGCCATCCGAGCTACGCCTGGTGGGGCGAGGCGCCGGCGTCGACCTACGCCGGCGGCCAGATCTTCATCCAGCAGACGGTACCGCTGTCGGTCTGGGACCTGAGCTTCCAGAGTTGGGTCGATTCGCCAGCGAGCTGGTCGAACTACGGGACCGGCCATCCCGGCACCAACGGCATCCCGAGCCTGACCTCGTCCGCCGATCCGGTGCTCGGCACCACGCCGGCGCTGCTGATCGGGAGCTCGGCGAGCGGTCCGACGCTCGGCGCCGTCGTCCTCGGCGTGCTGCGCGACAACTCGCCAACCGCGTTCGGCGGCACCGCGCTGGTGCAAGTGCTCGGCAGCGTCGTGCTCACGGTGCCGTCGACCGGTGCGCAGCTGCCGCTCGGGATCCCGAGCGATCCGTCGTTCTGCGGTCTGGCGATCGACGCGCAGTCGCTGGTGTTCGACGCAGGGGCCTCGCACGGCATCGCGTTCTCGGCCGGCCTCGAATACGTGATCGGGAGCTGACGGCGGCTTCAGCGCGGCGATTCGGGGCCGCCCGGCGCGACCGGTTCGATCCCGGGGCACATCCGCTGCGCCCGGCGCAGCCGCTCGGGATCGTCGCGCAGTTCGGGCCAGAACGGCCAGTCGCGACACTTCTGCGGCCGCACCTCGTAGATCGCGCAGCTCGCCTCGCGACCGTCCTGCAGGAACACGCAACGGCCGCCGAGACCATCCTTGAGTCGGACGCCGTCGGGCTGCACATGAAGGCTCGCGAACGCCGCGACGTCGAGCCCGAGGTGGCTTGCGATCGCCGCGATGTCGTCCGGACCGACGCGCACCTCGCCGTCGGGGATCGCACAGCAGTTGCCGGATCGGCGGCAGGCGAAACGGAACGGATAGCCACTGCGGTCGGTCATCGCGCGACGAGGGTATCCGACCCGTTGGTCCGCCGTTCTCGACTTTGGCGACCGCTTCTCGTAAGGGTCTCGGATGCGCCTTGCCATCGCCCTCAGTGCCACGCTCGCGCTCTCGTCCGCCGCATTCGCCCAGGGCAAGAACCTGCTGTTCTACGGCAACAGCTTCTCGTTCTTCAACGGCGGTGTCGCGCGGCTGGTGCACGCGATCGCGATCGAGGCCGGGCATCCCGCACCGATCTACCAGGAGTGTCTGGTCGCCGGCCAGGACCTGCACTTCCATGCGACCGATCCGGTGCAGGTCGCAGCGATCGGCAACTTCCTGCCGCCGGGCCAGACCTGGGACTTCGTCGTACTGCAGGGCATCTCGACCGAGGCCACCCAGGCGCTCGGCAACATCCCGCGCTTCTTCGACTCCGCGATCGCGATCGTGCGCAACGTCAGGAGCCACAGTCCGGCGGCGCGAGCCGTGACCTATCAGACCTGGGCGCGAGCGCAGGGTCACAGCTACTACCCGACCTACTTCCCCGATCCGCTGGCGATGCACCTCGAGGTGAGGGCCAACTACCGCCGTGCGATCGCGGCCATCGTCGAGGCGGTCGGCGCCGGCATCGCGGTCAACTCCGCGGTCGGCGACTGCGCCGCGCTGCTCGAGTTCGACCCGAACTACTACTTCACCGATCTGCACCACCCGGCAAACGAGCTCACCCTGCTCGCGAGCATGTGTCTGTTCACGTCGATCTACGGCGAAGGCGTCACCGACATCGCACCGGACTTCGTGCTGCCGAGCGTGCTGGGCGGTCTGCTCAACAGCATGCTCATCGACGCGGCCACCTGGCGGCGCCTCGCCGGGATCGCGGATCGCTGCGCCGCACCGGCCGTGCGGCCTTACCCGGGCTCCGGCGACCAGCTGCTGCTCGAGACCGGTATCGGTGCCGGCCAGCTCACCGCCTGCCCGCTCGCGACCGCGACCGCCAACACCGCGATCGCGCTGCGACTCAGCTCGCGGAACGGCGCCTTCGCGACCGCACCGGCGATGGTCTGGGCCGACCTGTTCCCGACCGGCCAACCGCCGATGCCGTACGCGACCTTCCCCGAGATCGCCCTCGACGTCGGCTCCGCCGCGCTGGTGCGCGCAGCGCCCGATCTCGCCAACCCGTTCGCGTTCACGGTGACGCTGCCTGTCACCGTCCCCGGCGCCTCGCTGCTGCTGCAGGGTTTCGCGCTGGCGCCGAGCGCCGAGACCGGCAACCCCTGGTTCGCGACGACCGACGGCCACGAGTTCGTGTTGCAGTAGCCCGAGCCCGCAGACCCCCACCTCACGTCATGATCCACCGCCTCGCCATCCCGCTGCTGCTCGCCACGGTCACCATCGCCCAGGACGACGCCGTCAGCGCGAACGTCCGCTACGCCGACATCCCGGGCCAGGATGCCGTGAGCTACGCGATCACGCTGCAAGTCGACCTCGAGGCTCGCCGACTCGTCGGCGAAGTGCACTACGAGTTCGAGGTGACGAGCGCGACCGACACCATCCGGCTCGATGCGAAGCGATCCCCCGACTGGCACGTGCGTTTCACCGGTGCGGACGGCGCGGAACTCGCGGCCGAGTGGACCGACGAGCAGGTGAAGGTGACGCTGCCGGCGACCGCGCAGGCCGGTGACAAGGTCGAGTTCGCGAGCCATCTCGAGGGCGCGCCGGTCGATGGTTTCTACTTCCAGGACAACCGCTACGGCGAGCCACTCGCGTTCACCGACCACTACTCGATCCGCGCCCACGGCTGGCTGCCGTGCGAGGACAACCCGGCCGACCGGGCGCGGTTCTCGCTCGAGCTGCGTTACCCAGAGGACGCCGAGGCGATCGCGTTCGGCGCGCGGGACGGCGACGCCGCCGACGCCGGCTGTCGAACGGCGCACTTCACCGGTGCGAGCGAGATCCCGCCGTACATGTTCGCGATCGTGGTCGGCCCGTTCGCTCGTGTGCACGAGGATGGCGACCCGCGGCTCGCCGATCACCTGGTCTACGCCCGCGACGTCGAGCGGGCCAGGCAGCTGCTGGTCCACGATGCCCGTTGGCTGCAGACGATGGAGCGCACGTTCGGACCGTATCCGTTCGCGAAGTATGCAACGGTGCAGTGTCCGACCCGCTGGGGTGGCTTCGAGGCCCCGGGCAACGTCCAGCTGGCCGAGAGTCTGTTCGACGACCCGCTGCGCGGCACGGGCACGCTCGCGCACGAGCTCGTGCACATGTGGTTCGGCGACGGCGTCGGTTACGCCGAGTGGCGCGAGGTCTGGCTCGCCGAAGGCTTCGCGAGCTACTTCGGGCCGTGGTTGCACGCCGAGGTCGGCGGTCCGAAGCTGGCCGAGAGCCTGGCTGCGATGCGCGCCGGCTGGCTGCGGAGTTTCGAGGGCCGGACGAAGTCGATCCGCGACGATCGTTTCCCCCACCCCGATGCGGCGCTCAACTCGAACACCTACCCGAAGGGCGCCTGGGTGCTGCACATGCTGCGCGGCGAGCTCGGCGACGAGGCGTTCTTCGCCGCCTTGAAGGCCTACTTCACGACCTGCCGCGGCCGTTCGGTGCGCACCGCCGATTTCGTCGCCGCGGTCGAGAACAGCTGTGGACGCGAGCTGCACGGCTTCTTCGCGCAGTGGCTCGACCGCGTCGGCTGCCCGGAGCTCGGGATCACCACGGCGGGCGGCCGACTCGTCGTCGAGCAGGTTCAGCCGGGTGGCCCCTACGAGTTCTGGCTCCGCCTCCGGCTCGGCACGGACGCCGACGCGGAACGGCGGGTCCGCGTCACCGAGGCGCGCACCGAACTGCCGTTCGACGGGACGGTCGACGAGGTCGAGCTCGACCCCGCGGTCGAGCTGCTCTACCGGCCGCGCTGATCGGCCGCGGTCCGACCGACCCACCGCACGACCGCTTCGGCCATCGTGCTGCGACGCAGCGGTTTCGAGAGGTAGTCGTCGCAACCGGCGCCCAGACAGCGCTCGCGATCGCCGGCCATCGCATGGGCAGTGAGCGCGATGATCGGTGTCACGCAGCCCGCGGCGCGCAGCTGCTGAGTGGCGGTGTAGCCGTCGAGGCGCGGCATCTGCATGTCCATCAGGACGAGGTCGAACCCTCCGCCGACGATCTCGAGCTGGCGATCCACGGCCTCCTGCCCGTCGACGGCGACCTCGACCTTCGCCCCCATCGAGTGCAGGTAGTGCGAGAACAACCGCTGGTTGTCGTGACCGTCCTCGACCAGCAACACGCGACGGCCGGTGAGCAGGTGACCGACGTCGGTGTCCCGGACCGAAGCCTGCGCCGATCGCTCGACGCGCACGGGCTCGACCCACTCCGCGTTCTTCGGGATCGGGTGCCGCAGGGTGAAACGACTGCCTTCGCCGAGCGCCGACTCGACCGTGACGTCGCCGCCGAGCAGGCGTGCGAGGCGGAGCGAGATCGCGAGGCCGAGGCCGGTGCCGCCGAAGCGCCGTGTGGTCGACACGTCGGCCTGTTCGAAGGCGTCGAAAATGCGCTCGAGGTGCTCGGACGCGATGCCGATGCCCTGGTCCTCGACGCAGATGCTGAGCTCGCGATCGCCGACCGCCGAGATCGGTGTCTCGACGACGATCGAGACGGCCCCCGCGTCGGTGAACTTGATCGCGTTGCCGAGCAGATTCACCAGGACCTGACGGAATCGGGTCGCGTCGGTCTCGATCGCGCGCGGCACCACGCCGTCGAACCGCATGCGGAGGCTCAGACCCTTGCCTTCGGCTCGCACGCCCATCAGCGCATGGACCTCCGAGAGCAGCTCCATCAGGTCGACCGTTTCCGACTCCACGCGCAGCTTGCCGACCTCGATCTTGGAGAGGTCGAGGATGTCGTTGATGACATCGAGCAGGTGCCCGGCGTTGCGCTGGATCGTGCCGAGCGCGTCACACTGGTCGGGCCGCGGCGAGCTCGACAGCAGCACGTCCGTGAAGCCGAGGATCGCGGACATCGGCGTCCGGATCTCGTGGCTCAGGTTGGCGAGGAAGCTCGATTTCGCCGCGTTCGCCGCGACGGCGGCTTCCTTGGCGCGCTGCAGCTCGCGTTCACGGATCTTGTCCGCCGTGATGTCGGAGCGCAGGCTCACGACGCCGTGATCGCGGGTGCGGCGATCGCTGATCTGGATGACGCGGTCGCCGAGGTTCTGCTCCCAGCGATGGCACCGCCGATGGTGCTCCAGGCGCTCCTGCACCCAGACGTCCGGCGCCTCGCCGCCGATCGCTTCGGGATTGAGCTCGACGTAGCGCCGCAGCAGATCGGCATAGGATCGCCCCGGCACCATGAAGTCGCGCACCTCGCGGTAGATCTGCCGGTAGCGTTCGTTGCAGAATACGAAGCGCTCCTCGGCGTCGTACATCACGATGCCGGCGTCGATCGCTTCGATTGCATCCTCGAGGTGCTGCCGTGTCTTCTGCAGCGATTCCTCCGCGTTCTTCAGATCCGTGATGTCGGCGTAGATCCCGAGCACGCCGATGACCTCACCGGCCGCGTTGCGCAGCGGTACCTTGCTGGTGTCGAGCCAGGTGCGCTCGCCGGCGGCATTCAGCTGGGTCTCGACGATGTGGAGCTTGGGCTTGCCCGTCTCCATGACCTCACGGTCATCGGCGCGGTAGGCATCGGACTCCTCCCGGGTCCACGGCATGTCGTAGTCGGTGAGCCCAACGAGCTCGGCCGGCGAGGAGAAGCCGGCAAGCGTCGCGAAGTTGCGATTGACGCCGAGGTAGGACGACCGTCGGTCCTTCCAGAACACGACGTAGGGGATGACGTCCAGGATCAGCGCGAGCAGGCTCTCCTGAACCTCCTGCTCACCGCTGTTCTTCGCGTCGTGGAACGGAACGTCGTCTCTCATGATGCCGTCGGAACCCAGTCGACAGGGCGCCATCGGCCATGCGCACCCGGTGGCTGGTCGGGGTTGTCCCGCAGCCGTTCCCGGGCGGGACCTGCCGCTTGCATCCGTTCTGGATCCCGCCGATCGTCGTCGGGATGCGAGCCCGCGCCGTTCCCCGTTTCACCCGCCTCGCGCCCGCTCTGCTCGCGTTCGCGGTGGTCTGCGCCTGCACCGCCGAGGAATACGATTGGCGCAACCGCTCGATCCCATGGACGTACGGTCCGACCACCGGCGGCGCCACCGCCGAGCACCTCGCCGCGACCGGCAAGAAGGGTGATCCGATCGCAAAGGGGTGGCAATGGCGCCTGACCGACGGCAGGCAGCTGGGCGTTCAGCCGTACGAACTCGCCAAGACGCACCCGATGTTCGGCAAAGTGGCGATGAACGTCGGCCTCTTCGACACCGGTGGCAAACAGATCGGCTCGGTGCGATCGGCCGCGATCACGGCCGACGCCGCCACGTTCTCGTTCGAACTCGAGGAAGCCGTCGGCAAGGCGCTGCACGACGTCGTGATCTGGTACGTCGGCAGCTGATCCGGGCGGCACGGCGCGGCGGCGGACGAGATGGGAGCTTGGCGCATTCTCCCGCGGTCGCGACTCCTCCAGGATCCGCGACGCTGCCGGGAAGCGCCACGTGCCGGTCGCCACCGGCGCCGTTCGCCGCACGCGCGGTCCCGGCCCGCGGGCGACGCTTCAGTACACGCCGGTGATCAACCGGCCCGAGTTCGACACCAGCGCCCCTGCGGGGTTGACACCGGGGTCGCTGACGAAGCCCTGGGCGTGGATCAAGGTGCCGATGAGGCCGGGATTGGCCGGCAGCGCCAACGTCAGCCGGGCGAGGCCGTTGCTCATCTGCGCGAAGGCCGTCGCGTCGAGGGCGACGCGCAGATCGCAGCCCGGCATGCCGTAGGCGCCGAGGTCCTGCGGTAGCGTACCGCCGGCCCAGACCTGATCGCTGAGACCGAGCAGGAAGACACCGAGCAGGTTGCTGCCGGCGTACTCCAGATCGAGGTCGAACGTGCCGCCGAGAATCGGCAACGAGCCCGGCGCGGGAGCGAGGGTCGGCGTCGACGTGGCGCCGGCGCAGCCGCTGCCGCCGGTGCTCCAGCTCGAGATGCCGGCGCCGTTCCATTCCCAGGTGTCGCCGGGATAGGTGGTCAGCCCGCCGCCCGCGAGAACGACACGGTTGCGCACGTTGTCGTAGCCGAGCGCAAACGGCGGCCGCCCCGCCGGCGATGGCGCCCGCGGGTCCAGATGCCAGTCGGTGCCGGTCCAGACCCAGGTTTCGCCGACGGTCGGCAGCGCGCCGCCGTACATCACGACCGCGCCGAGCTGCCAGTCGTAGGTACCGCCGGCGTAGCGCGTCGCCGTCGGTTGCGTCGCCGGGTTCTGCTGATACCAGTCGCTGCCGTCCCACAGCCAGGTGTCGCCCATCGAGTTCACCACGGCGCCCGCCGCCCCCCCGAACATCACGACCGTGCCGTTGGACCAGTCGGTCGCGACCATGCCCTGCCAGCGCGCGGGCGGCACGTTGCTCGGCGTCTGCTGGGTCCAGGTGACACCGTCGAACGTCCACGTATCCGAGAGGATCGGGCTGCCCGAGCTGCCGACTCCGCCGCCGAACAGCAGTACCGCAGCGTTGATCGGGTCGTAGACCAGGGTGCCCCCGCGCCGCGCCTGCGGCGAGTTGAGCGGCGTGACCGAGGTCCAGTTGGTCCCGTCCCACTCCCAGGTGTCGTTGACGTCGGTGGAGGCGCCGGTGCCGACGGCACCGCCGAAGAGCACGACGCGCGCGCGGCCGTAGTCGTACGCGACGTAGCTGCAGCAGCGCGGCGGCGGCGAGTTCACGGGCGTTGCCTGGCTCCAGGTCGCGCCGTCCCATTCCCAGGTGTCGCCCAGCACCGTGGCGCCGCTCCAGCCACCGAACACGACGGTGCGGTTGCGCAGGAAGTCGCTCGTCGGCCCGGTGAACCCGCGCGGCGTCATCGAAACCGGCGGTGCGGCCTGGATCCAACCGGACTGCGCCGGGATCGAGCGGATCTCGGCACTGACGACGACAGCAACGATGGTGGAGAGGGTCGAGAGGCGCGGTTGCGGCATCCGGAGAGCGTATTTCGCAGAGCGAGGACCGTCAGCCCCCTCGACGGCGCGGCACCTGCGCGCGTGGCGCGGCAGCGGCGAACCGTACCCTGGTTTCACTGGTATGGCGGCGCCGCCTCAGCGCGGCATGTGCACGTCGATCGCGTTCGTCACCGTGATCTCGTTCGCGGTCGGCTCGAACACCGTGGCCTGGAAGTAGCCGTGCCCGCCGAACAGCGGCGGCAGCGGCACCGCCACCTTGAGCGAGCTGCCGAACCCCAGATCGACGGGGATGCTCACGTCCGGCACGATCGCCAGCGGGCACAACGCCCCCGGCACCGTCGTGGCACCGGTCGCGGTGCCGACGTGAACGAAGCCGGTGGCTCCCATCTGGTGGCCCGGACTGTAGAGCGTGATCATGACCCCGACCAGACCGGAGCTGAAGCCCAGCAGTGCCGTCGGGAACCCACCTGCCGAACAGCCGTCACCGAACGACGTCACCGACCCGCTGCGGAAGTCGCCACCGCGAAGATCCAGCGTCGTGTTCGGTCCGACCTCGTCGACGGTGCCGTCGAAGCCGATCTTGTAGAGGCGGTGGTTGCCGCCGAACAGCTGCCCCGCATGGCTCAGGGTCAGGTACTGGATGTCGGCGCCGAACGTGCCGTGGAACGGGAACGGATCGAAACTGGCGCCAGTCGTCCGATTGAGCCGCAGCAGGCCGGCACTCACGTCCCAGGCCCACAACACGCCGTCGACCATCACCAGCGACTGGATGCCGCTGCGGTTCGTCGGGCCGACGTCGATCACGGCCCCGGTCGCGAGCTGTATGCGGACCAGGCGATCCTGGTTCTGGAACGCATTGACGATACCGAACAGCTGGCCTGCATCCGGCCCGGGTGCGAGCCCGCGCAGATCGACGCCGAGGTTCGGGAGCTGCACGGTCGCCTGCGCCGTGAACCGATCCAGGATCGCCAGCTGGTGCTGCGTACCGTTCTTCGCCGAGATCCAGTAGACGCCGTCCTGCTCCGCCATCGCGTTGCAGTTGCTGACGCCGGTCGGCCCGATCAGCCGCGTTTCGCCGGTGTAGGGCGACACCGCGACGGCGTTGCCGCCGAAGTCGACGGCGAGGATCTCCTGGCCGGCGAGCGGGATGGCGGCGAGGGTGGCGGCCAGGGAAACGGGCAGGAACGCAGAGA
The DNA here is from genome assembly GCA_020425925.1 of Planctomycetota bacterium. Lineage (GTDB taxonomy): Bacteria > Planctomycetota > UBA1135 > UBA1135 > UBA2386 > JAGQRA01. Next base: position 3,553 of record JAGQRB010000570.1, on the reverse strand, counting down.
TGTGGTCGAGCGGGCGCATGGCGGTTGGATTCCTGCGCGCTACGAGCCGGAACGCCGCCGCGCCTTACGCGGAATCTCACGGTCGTGTGCCGACCGGCGCCACTCAACGCCCGGCGGGCACCGCCGCGCGCCAGCCCGCCCGCAACCGCTCGGCGAGTTCGGCGACGGCATCGGCGTGGGCCGCCGAGCCGGCAAGGTTGACGGTCTCGCGCGGGTCCTCGGCCTGGTCGTAGAGTTCGCGCGCGGCGACCTCACCGCTCGCGCTGTCGCGCCACTCGACGTAGCGATAGCGGTCGGTGCGCGCCGCGTATCCCATCACCGCGCCGCGCCCGCGGTGGCGGTTCCTGCCTTCGGGCGCGCGCGGGAACTGGTGGAACACCGCGCGCTTCCACGGTCGCTCCGGATCGGCGAGCAGCGGCACGAAGCTCGTGCCCTCGACACCATCGGGCGCCGGCAGTCCGCAGAGCTCGGCGAGCGACGGGTAGAGATCGACGAGCTCGACCAGCGCGTCGGTCGGCCCGGTGCGCGCCACTGCGCCGGCCGCTGTCGGCAGCGCAACGATCAGCGGCACCCGCACCGACAGCTCGAAGTTGTTGGCTTTCGTCCAGAGTGACTGTTCGCCGAGGTGGTAACCGTGGTCGCCCCACAGCACGACCACCGTGTCGTCGGAATGTCCGACCCGCGCGAGCGCGTCGAGCAGCCGGCCGACGAGCGCGTCGGCGTAGCTGACGCACGCGTAGTAGCCGTGCCGCAGCGTGCGGATCTGCTCGACCGGGATCGCACCGTCGTCCGCGATATCGGTATAGCCTTCGAGCTCGCGCCAGCTCCGCATCGCGTACTCGGGAGCGTCGGCCGGCGCCGTCGCCGGATCCGGCAGCGGGATCGCATCGCGGTCGTACAGATCCCAGTACTTCGCCGGCGCGCAGAATGGCAGGTGGGGCTTGTGGAAGCCGACCGCGAGGAAGAACGGCTCCGCGTCGCCACGCTGTGCGAGCTGCTCGAGCTCGGCGATTGCCGCCGCGCAGATCATGCCGTCGGTGTAGCCGTCCTCGTCGACGTCACCGCGCTCGGTCGACGCCCGCTTGGCGCCGGTGGAGGCGAGGTTCGCCGGCGTGACGTAGCGCCTCGGATCGCCGGTGTCGAAGCGCGGCTTCGCCGACCACGACGGTGGGTCCTTCGCCGCCGGGCCACCGCCGTGGTAGATCTTGCCGAAGCTCCGGGTGAAGTAGCCGTTCTGCCGGAAGTGCTGCGGGAGCGTGACCACGTCGGGCATCGCGGCCCGGAAGTGGGTGTCGAGATCCCATACCCGCGTCGTGTCCGGCCGACGGCCGGTCATCAGCGACAGGCGCGACGGACTGCACAGCGCCTGCTGGCAGTAGGCACGACGGAAGATCGTGCCGCGCGCCGCGAGCCGATCGATGCACGGCGTGATCGCGACCGGATCACCGTAGCAACCGAGTGCCGGCCGCAGATCGTCGACGGCGAGGAACAGGACGTTGAGCCGCTTGCCCGATGCCGGGCTCGCGGGAACGTGGCTCGGCGCGGCGTCGCGCGGCGTTCCGGAAGGTGCCTGCGCCGGCAGCACGACGGCGAACGCGACGGCCAGCAGACCGGGGCAGGAGAAGGCGGCGAACTGGCGCATGGGAGCAGTGATATATCACCCCGGCGGGCGGCCGAGCGACGACCCGCCGGGACGCACCACCGAGAACCCGACCCGGATCTGCGGATCCCGTTCGGCCGTCGGCACTTGGGCGCCCGGCTGGCCAGCAGTCGTTGCGAGGCCTCACCGCAGCGACGAGACGTCGAGCACGAACGCACCGCGGCCGTGGGTCGCGGCGACCAGCCGGAGACTGCGCGGGTGCAGCGCGAGATCGAGCACCGGCGTGGTCGGCAGGGTCGCCGACAGCGACTCCCACGTCACTCCCGAGTCGCGCGACACGCAGACGCCGAGATCGGTGCCGACGTAGACGATCGCCGGGTCACGGGGGTCCTCGAGCAGTGTCCAGGTCGACTCCGCCGGCGGGATCCCCGCGGAGCGATCGGTCCAGGTCGCGCCGCGATCGTCGGAGACGAACACCATCGGGCGATCCGCGCGCAGGCAGACCCAGACGCGATCGTCGCTGTGGGCAGACGCGCAGAGATCGGCGACGCGTCGTCTCGGCAGCGCGGCGGCGGGACGCCAATCGAACTCCGATCCGTCGACAGCCGCGGACGGCATCCCGATGTGGACGGCGCCGCCGTCGCCACCGGCGTAGAGCAGACCGGCGAGCCGCGGTGACTCCGTGAGTGCCAGGAGCGCGCCGCCTTGACCGAGGTCGCCGCTGATCCGCTGCCAGGATTCGCCGCGGTCGAGCGAGCGGAAGACGAACTGCGAGGCCGTGAACAGCGTCGCGCCGGCGTGGTCGGAAGGGAACAACGGCGTGTTCCAGGCGAACGCGAGGTCCCTGCCGGGCGGCCGGATCGACACGTCGCCGCGGCCCGAGAGCACCGAGCCGTCGCGCTGCTTGCGCCGCATGGCGCCCGACTGGTGCTCGAAGTAGACCACGCCGTCGTCGGTCGGGTCGGGGCGCGTCGCGAAGCCATCGCCCCCGTTCCAGCGATCCAGGAAGACGTGTCGCCACGGATCGGGTTCGTCGTCGTCGATCGGCAGCGGCGGGCCGACGAGTGCGCCGTTGTCCTGCGAGCCACACCAGATCCGGAAGGGCCAGCGGCCGCTCGGGTCGTCGTCGACGAACGCGGTGTACAGCTCCGTGATCGGCAGGGTGTTGCGATGCAGCCAGGAATGGCCGCCGTCGAGCGACTCGAACAAGCCGCCGTCGTTGCCGAGCAACAGCCGATCGGGCCGCTCGGGATCGATCCAGAGCTCGTGCGCATCGAGATGCATGACCTGATCCCCATCCGGCAACCGATCCTCGAACGGCAGCAGACGGCGGATCCGTTCGTCGACCTCGGTCCACGAGCGACCGCCGTCGTTGCTGACGACAAGACGCATGCCACATACCCAGAGCCGGTCCGGATCGACCGGGTGGACCTTGACGTCGCAGAAGTCCCAACCGACGTAGGTCGGCAGGTAGCCCTCGTGACAACGAATCCACGAGTCACCGCCGTCGTCGGATCGGTAGACGACGCCACCGACGCCGTAGCGACCTTCGCCGGGCTTGCGCCGATCGACCGTGAGCGCATAGACGGTCTGCGGCCGGGCGCGGCACAGATCGATCGCGACCCGCTCGACGAACTCACCGCGCGGCAGGCCACCGGCGAGCCGCTGCCAGCTGGCGCCGCCGTCGACCGAGCGATGCACGCCGCTGCCGTCGCCGCCGCGGCGGTCCCAGGTCGCGGCCAGCAGTCGGTCCGGCGCCGCGAGGTCGAGCACCAGGTCGATCGCCGCGACACGCACGCCGGTCGTGAGCACGCGTTCCCAGCTGCCACCGGCGTCGCCCGTCTGCCAGATCCCGGCGTCGTCGCGGCCGGCGCCGGCGATCACCGCGACCCACGCACGTTCCGGCTGGGTCGGGTGCACTCGGATCTTGCCGATACGCCGCGACATCCCGAG
>JAGQRB010000569.1 GCA_020425925.1 Planctomycetota bacterium | reverse complement strand
CGGGGTCGGGAGATCGCCGGGAAGAAGGGCCCGGCCGTGCGTTTCCCTGGGGCAACGAAGATGCGTGGCGGCACCGCCCGGGCCTGCCTCGCAATGGCGGAGTGGGTTCCCCGCTGTGTACCCATGCGGGTACCCCGAGGGCTCGAAACGGGTCTGAAACGGCCCTACGGCGTTTTCGAGAGTGGGTCGAACGAACCGACCGAAGTCACGCTGGCGTCGGGCCCGCTCGCGGGTACCCCGTGCCCCTCGCACAGGGTGTGGACCTCGAATCCCTCTCCCACCGCCATTCTTCCTCCGATCCCGCCACGGGCCGCCGCGCCGCGTCAGCGCGTGCCGATCGTGAAGAGTAGGCCGTTGGACACGGCGTCGACGATGGTTTGCCCGGCCGACTGACTGGTCAGGAGCGAAACCGTCTGGCTGTAGAGCGACAGACCGAGCAGCGTCGGAGTGTTCGGAACCGCCATCGTGAACGTCGTCGTGGTACCGAAGTAGAGGACCTTTGCTCCGGCAAGCCCCGCCCGCAACACGCACCCTGGCTGGCCGTAGGGCGGCAGGGACTGGCTCGGGTTGGCGAAGTCGATCACCAGGGCCGACAACGCGACCGCGTTGGGTGGCAGATCCGCGGCATCGAGAGTGATGGACTGACCGATCCAGGCGCCGGTCCCCGGCCGACGCGCCAGACTCGGCGTCAAGAACGGAGGCAGCTGGCTGGGGCAACCCGGCCCGGTGTCGCTCAGGGTCCAAGGAGTCTGAGGCCGGAGGATCCAGGTGTCGTTGAAGAACGTCGCAGTCGAACCGTCGCGCCCGCCGAAGACGATGGCCTCGCGCGCCGACTCGTCGTAGACCATCGCGAGGTTGTGCCGCGGGGCCGGCCCGGCCGGCAGCACGCGCTGCAGCCAGGTCACGCCGTCCCACTCCCAGACGTCAGCGAGTGGCGCGCTGAAGTCGTAGCCTCCAAACACGATTGCGCACCCACGGTCGCGATCCCAGGCAACGCCAGCGAGGAGTCGGGCCGGTGGGAAAGTCGCCGGTGCCCGCTTGTTCCAAGCAGCGCCGTTCCATGTCCACGTCTCCGGCGTCCAAACGTAGGTCGCCGAGCCGGTACGGTCAGCACCACAACACATCACCGTCTCCTGCCGGATCTCGTCGTAGACCAGGCTCGCACTGTTGCCCGAGACCGGCTGGGTCGCGGACCCGGGCGCGTTGGGTACGACCTGGTTCCAGGCGCCGCCCGCCACGTCGTACTCCCAGAGATCGTTGAGGGTGTACGCAGTTTGCGTCTGGCCGCCGAACACCAGCACGACCCCGCGATGCCGGTCGAACGCCATCGCGTGGAAGACCCGAGCCGATGGCCCGACAGGCAGCGGTGACCATGTGTTCGAGGTCGCGTCGAAGCGATGCGGGGTGCTGGGAGCCCACGCGCTGGGTGAGAGCGCGTCATAGCCGCCGAACAAGATCACGCCCCCGGTCCCATCAGGAGTCATCCGGCCGTGCACACGAGCCCCGAGCGGGCTCGTAGTCGAGACGAGGTTCCAGGCGCCACCGTGGAGACTCCACACGTCCTGCAGCGCTGAAGTGCCGTCGTAGCCACCGTACACGATCAGACGGCCGGCGGTCGGTTCGTAGGCGTGTGCGATGCCGTTGCGCGCGCTCGGGCCCGGGGCAGGACCCGGCACCCACGTCACCTGCCCCGGCGCGGTCGGCGCCAGCAATGCGACGGCCATGGCGATGCCGCCGACCGCGGTCCGCCACCCGGCGCGAGCGGCCTGCGACAGCCACGGTGCTTGGCGCGCGAGCTGGGCGCCTACCGCACCGGTGGCCGCAAGGGGAACGTGGGCGAACAGGCGCAGGCAGCACGTCGGCAAGCGCCGGATCGGTGAAGCAACTTCGTCAATCCACATCAGAGTCTCCAGGGTGAGTTCCGGCCCGATCGTCGAGCCACCCCCGAAAGAGACCGGCGGCGCGGCGACCGTTCCTGATTCCCCGATTCCGCCGAACTGCCCGGCTCGCACGAGGCGCCGCATGAGTTGCATCGTGGATGGCACCTCCGCACGCCAACAATGCACGATGGCATCGAGCCGCTCGTCATGGCTACGCTCGGTCCAGAGCCGGTGCCAGGCCGCAAGCGCCGCGTGCGCATACCCTGCACCGTTCGGCTCCTTCTCCGCCAGCCAGCACCACAGCTCGCAGGCGAGCGCCCATTCGCCGCGACGTTCACGGAGCGCCGCGTAGTGCTTGCGGGTGGTGACCGACCGACGGTTCGCCAGCAACCAGTCGTAATCGGCGATGGCTTCGTCGTCACGCCACTGCGCGGCCCTCAGATCGGCCCGAACGCGCGTCAGCGTGTCGAACGGATCGCGCAGGCGCAGTCGAACGGCGCGAGCCAACTCCCGTTCGGCGACGACGAGATCGCCGATCTCCACCGCACAATCGGCCAGGTTCACCGCCAGAAAGCCGGCTTCGGGCCAGGATGCGGTCGCCCGGGCAAGTCGGCCGTACGCGATCGCGAAGTCGCCGCGCAGCATGTGGAGCTGCGCCGCCGCCGCATCGACGAACGGATCCCCCGACATCTCCAGGTCGGCCCAGGCCGCGTGGCAAACGTTCAGCCGACCGCACAGGAAGGCGAGCAGACCAAGCAGCTGCCGATCCCGGTCCGAACCCGGGAGCGCAACCAGCTCCTCAGAACCCTCGGACCACTGCTTCGCCGCCGCCCAGGTCTCCGGCGCGACCTGCGGCAGCCACTGCGTTGTCGGCAATCCCTCCGATCTCGTCAATGCAGCCGCGATGGCGACGATCTCGCGCTCACACTGCACGGTCTCGCGCCTGGGATCGAGCGCTGCGACCCGGTCGTAGGCTGCCACGCAACGCTCCGGCGCCGCCGAGAAGGCGGATTCGCGCTCGAACTCCCGGCCGAGGTTGCTCAGCTCGACGCGTTCGCCGTGAGTCGGTTCGAGCAGCGTGAACCGCGCCTCCCGCAAGGCCTCGGCGACCCGTGCATCGAGCGTCCATCGACCCACCAGCCAGACCATGAACGCGCCTGCCGCCAGCAACGCCAATGCGGCTGCGACGCCCCCCACCAGGACAAGGTTGCGATTCCGACGCACGAAACGGGTCGCACGTGCCATCAGGCCGAGCGGCCGCGCCCGGATCGGTCGCAGACTCAAGACGCGCTCGAGTTCGTCCGCAACCTCGAGCGCGCTGGCGTACCGATCGCGCGGTTCCGCCTCGAGGCACTTGCTGACGATCGTCTCGAGATCGACCGGAGCCCCAACGGCAACCAACGACGGCCTTCGACGGGCGAGAATATTGGCAAGCAGCTCGGTGGGCGTGTGTCCGGCGAACGGCACCGCTCCGGCGATAGCGCAATGCAGCGTTGCAGCGAGACCGTAGACGTCGGCACGGACATCGAGTCCTTCGAGCTGACCACGCAGTTGCTCGGGTGCGGCGAACGCTGGCGTGCCGAGGAACTGTCCGGTCCGCGTCACGCTGTGGGCGCTGTCGCGCGCAACTCCGAAGTCGGAGAGCAGGGGTGTACCGTCCGGGCGGAGCAACACGTTGGACGGCTTGACGTCCCGGTGCAGCAGGCCCTGCTCGTGGACGGCGGCAAGCGCCTGGGCCACGGCAATGCCGAGCCGGCAGACCCGGGGCGCGATCTGCCCCTCGGCCGCGACCTCGCGCGACTCGATGGCGGTCGAGAGGCTGGGCCCATCGATCCACTCCATCGCGTAGGCGCAGAGATCCGGCAACTCGACGACTTCGAACACGGTGACCACGTGAGGATGGCGCAAGCGGCCGAGCGCGCGTGCCTCCGCGAGGAACCGCTGCCGACCGCGGTCGTCGCCACCGAGCAAGTTGACCTTGAGCGCAACCAGGCGGTCGATGCCGAGCTGCACCGCGCGGTAGACGACTCCCATGCCGCCGCGGCCGGCCTCCTCGAGAATCCGGTAGCCCGGCACGTTCGGTCGGAACGGTGGTGGGACCAGCGTGATGCCGCGCGCGACCTCGAACACTTCGTTGATCCGACCGGCGATCGCTGGCCAACACTCGGCGATCGCGGCAGCGTCGACCTCGCTCCCCGCCGCCCACGCTCTGAGCACGTGATCGAGCGCACCGCCGAAGGCGTCGTCCTCGGCTGCAGGTCGAGTGGAATCGGAGGGACTCGAATGGGTCATTGCTGGCTGAAGAGGCAGAGGCCCGTCACAGCGTTGCCACATCGGAAGAAGAATGACCGGCTCGCTCCGATCGTACGCCGCAGCCACCGAGCACTGGGGCGATCAGGACGGTGGAGCGTCCGTGCCCACGTCCCAGCTCTGACGCAAGGCCCGCTGGTACGCGTCGGCGCCGTGGCGGAACCGGTAGCGCACGCCCTCGACCCCCAGCCCGAGCGCCGTGGCGATCTCGTGCAACTCGAGCTCCTCGAACAGGCGAAGCCGCACGACCTCCCGCCACTCATCGGGAAGGCAGTCCAGCGCCCGTGCCATGTGGTCGGCCATCTCGCGATCCGAGGCGAGCCGACTCGGCGTCGTCTCCGCGGTCGGACCGGCATAGACCTCATCTACCAGGGTGGTTCGGAGATCCGCGTGCCGGCGCTCACGACCCTGTCCGCGCTTGCCTGCGTTCGCCATCCCGGCCTGATCGCGAATCCTGTTCCTGGCAATCTCGAGCAACCAGCGACGAAACGCGCCGACTCCGCGCCACTCGCAGGAGGTCCGATCTCGCCAGGCGTGAATCAGAGTCTCTTGGAGGATGTCATCGGCTTCGAGTCGCGACTGCAGCGCCGGCCCCATCATGCGACGGATCGCAACCAGCAGCGCCGGCGGGTTGGCGCTCGCGACAACGCGACTCCAGCTCGCGTGCGAAGCGTTAGTCAGGGGGTCGATCGGCGGCACGTCCATTGGCATGACCACCGGAACGGCTAGCGACCGCGCTGGTCGGCTGGCGTTCCTGCGGGGAGACCGCTCAACACTATTCCGACTCGCTGCATGTCGGTCAACGCGACGTCAGCTCACCGGCGTGGCGCGAGCTTCCGACGCTCCTTCGTTCAAGACCGGCAGGGGCGCGCTTCTCGTCCGTCGGCCCGGGCGCGAGGAGGCAGGGGCTACAAGGCGATCCTCCGGCTCGCGGAGCCCGCGCACCACGGCCGTAACGCCACCACGCCTCCGCGCGCCATAGCAGTGCCCGCGCTGCACACCGCGCGGTTGCCGCCGGCGCGCGCCTGATCGCGTCGGCAGTCGTTCCAACCTCAGGCCACAACGGACTGCGACAATGCTCGAATCCCGCTTCCGGGGCGCCCTCTGCGCCCTCTCCCTCTCCGCCGCCGCGATGGCGCAGACGCTCGTCGACGGCACGATGACTTTCTACGTCGCCGGCGGCAACTGGATCTTCCAGGGCTGCACCGAGAGCGCCGAGATCGACGACCCGATCGGAATGATCCAGGTCAACGGCACGCTGATCAACACCCGCGCCGAAGCCGACGGCGACACCTGCTCGGGCAACGGCATCGCGCGCGACACCGTCGCCGGCGGCCCGCGCCTGCTGCAGACCGCGCACGCCGAGGGCTCGCACGTCTGCCGCTGGCTGTACTTCGGGCTGGTCGGCACCAGCGGCGAGGTCGAGATCTACCAGACCGCGTCGATCGACGGCAGCGTCACGCTGCAGAACAAGCAGGCGATCGCCGCCGCGCTCGGCTTCTGCGAAGCCAGCAGCAGCGCCGGCACGCTCGCGACCGCGGTGCTCACCGATTCGGTGGCGGAGACCGCCTTCAACACCATCGGCAACCTCAGCAACGCCTACTGCGGCGAGCCCTACACCCCGAACGTCGGCCTCGGCGCGGGCACCTATCCCGACTCCGACTTCGACACCTCGGGCGCGGTGGTCTGCACCGGCGCGCTGACGACCACGCACCGTAGCTGCGCGTTCATCCGCGTCGGCGCGCTGCGCACCGCCGCTAGCGCCGGCAATGCCGAAGGCACCGCGACGCTCAGCGGCATCTGCACCACCCAGGCGCTGCTCTACGTCTGCCCCGAGTAGTGCCCTGAAACCCGAGGAGCCGCCCGTGCGATCCGTCTTCCCGTTGTGCTGTGTCACGCTCGCCGGCCTCGGTCTCGCGCTCGTCATCGCGCCGCGCGAGGTCGCACCGCCGCCGGCCGTCGACGCACGTCCGGCCACTGGCGGCGAGCCGACCGGATCGCAGGCAGCGACCGCGGTGCACGGCGACGGAACGACGGCGGCGGTCGCGCCGCCGATGGATCGCCGCGCGGCGCCTGCCTCGGGCACGGACGCGCTGCTGGTCGTCGACGCGCGCGATCGATCCCCGCTCTCCGGCGCGACCGTGCGGTTCGCAGCGGACCACGACAACACCATCCAATGGTCGTCGGCCACGACCGCGGCCGACGGTCGCGCCCCTCTCCCGGCCGCCACACCGATCGCGGTCGCGATCACCGCCGACGGCCACGTGCCCACGCTCGCGGCGTGGCGGCCGGACGGCGACGCCACGTTCGCGTTGCAGCCCGCGGCCGCGCTCCGCCTCCGGTTCGTCGACGCCGACGGTGAACCGGTCGCCGGCGTCGGGGTGCGCGTCCTGCCGCCGCTCGAACGCGGCGCGGCATGGGCCGCGGACTGGCGTGAAGCCGCCGACGCGTCGCGCTGGCCGGGCGCGCCCCTCGGTACCTCGGCGGCAGAACTGCAGCGCCGGCTGCGCGAAGGCCGCCCGCTGTCGGACGGTCGTTTCGTCGCCGCTGCGGCCGGCCTGCAACCGGAGCGCTGGAGCAGCCTGCGCGTGAGCTCCGGAGCCGGCGTGGTCGAATTCGCCGACCTCTGGCCCGGCAGCAGCTGGCGTTGGGCGGTCGACTCGCAACACGCGGTCGACGTCGAGCCGCCGCACGAATCTCTCGGCACTCTGGTCGGCGACGCGGTGCGCCTGGGCACGGGCCAGCGGCTCCGCGACCTCTCGGGGCCGCTGTCGTTGACATCGGGCGAGACCACGACGATCGAGGTCCGAGCCCAGACCTTCGGCGCGATCGTCGGTCGCATCACGGTGCCCGATGCCGCGCTGCGGCCGCAGATCCGGCTCTACCATCTCGGCGCCGTCGAGAACGGCAATGGCCGCGGCGCTGCGAGCGTGACGCAGAGCGGCTACACCACGACCGACGTCGACGGCACGTTCGGGTTCCTCGGCGTGCGCCCCGGCCCGAAGATCGTGCGCGCCCACTGGCGCGACACCGACACGAGCTACGCGTTCGCCACCCGCACCGTGCTGCTCGCCGCCGGCGAACGTTGCGACCTCGGCGAGGTCACGCCACTCGCGGGCGAGGTCGCGCTGCGCGTCCGGCTCGCCGATCGTAGCGGCGCGACGTTGCCGCCCGAGCGCGTGCTCGGCGACGCCGATCCGCGCGCGCCGGTGTTGATCGAGGCCTGGCGCGAGCGCGGGCTGCTGGTCGACTCGGTGTTCGACCTGGTGCCCGTGCCGCTCGGCCGCGAGGTTCGCCTGCGCGGCCTGCCGGCCGGCACGCTCGGCGTGCGCGCTCAGCTCGGCAGCGCCTGGCCCGCGCTGTCCGACGGTCGCCGTATCGTCGAAGCACCGATGACCGAGGTCGCGCTGCCGTCGGACCGACCCGTCGATCTCACGCTGACGGTCGAGACCCGGGTCGAGCGTCGACTCGACGTGCTGACCCCCGATGGCAGCGCGCCGGCGCTCGAGCTCTGGCTGCGGCCGACCCGCGGCGGCAACGCGAGCCGCATGCGGCTGCGGGCGGCGAACGGCACCGGCGTGCGCCAGGTCGCGCTCACGGTGCTGGCCGAGCCCCATGAACTGCTGCTGTTCACGCCGAGCGCCGACGACGGACTCGGCCTGGCCGCGATCACCCGCGTCGACTTCACCGCCGACCAGCCGCAGGCCGTGCGGCTCTCGACCGCGGCGGCGATCGCGGGGGTCTGCCGCGCGGCCGACGGCACCCCGCAGCCGGAGCGGACGGTGCACTACACGATCGACGGCTGGCGCTGCGAGGACCAGCCGGCCTGGCTGTTCGAGAGCCGCACCGACGCCGAGGGGCGGTTCCTGCTGTCCGGACTGCCCGCTCACACCGCACTCCGCGGCAGCCGGCCGGGATCGGCGCTGCAGAGCCCGGCAGCGGGCTCACTCGCGAGCGTGCAATTGGTTCTCGCGAAATAGGTTGCGGGCCCCCTCCGGGACGGCGCGCCGGACCGCCGCAGCGACCGTGGGATTTCTGTAACGTCGCAGCTCCGCGGGCGCCTGCCCGGGAGCAACATGAACAGCACGCATCCGATGTCGCCCCGCACGCGGGGCGTTCTTCGCGTCCGCGGCCCGTCGCTGCCGCGCAAGGTCGGCGTCCTCGGCACGATTCTCGCCATCGCGCTCGCGGCGGAGCGTCCGCGCGGTCAGGGCCCGCTGCCGGACATGGCGCTCGACATCTCGCCCGATGGCATCACCTATTCGACCACCTATTCGGCCACCGAGACCGCCTTCATGGTCCTGCGATGCACGACCGGAATGGCGAACGTCGGCGGCTGGTACGGCGGCGTGACCGACGCCTGGCAGGATCCCGGAGTCAACCCGGACATGGAGCGCGTCGAGACGCCGTTCGTCTCGCTCGCTGGGCTGTACGACCCGAACGCGGGCGCCCACTACCCGACGAACCCGTCCATACCCTGCCGGCCCGAGGACGGTGCGAGCTACCTGTGGGACGCGCTGCACGATCCCCAGACCAGACAGGAATCGCCGACGGCGGTCGAGTCGTTGCTCGACCCGCTCTACCTGCCACAGACAGCCGGCGCGGAGTTCGTGTCGCAACAGTTCGGCCTGACGCTCAACCCGGCCTGGCCGATGTCGGGCGAATCGATCAATCTCGATGCCGTGGTCCAGGAAGCCGTATGGCGCCGCATCTTCGAGTCGGTGACCGTCACCAAGAAGGAGTTCTTCAACAGCGACGAGTGGGCCAACATGCTCGTTTCGGGGGTGTATCTGGGAATCACGCTGATCGGCTTGCGCGGACCCGACCAACCCCCCGGGGCGGGTGCCGCACCCGGTCAGCCGCCCCCGCCTCTGAAGGGGTTCCCGTCGAAGCCACCGAAGTTCCTGGTCAGCAACCAGGCCCTCGTCACCTTCGGCGGCGCCCACCAGGTCGAGGTCAACTTCTGGTTCAAGTGGAAGTACTCCGGAACGCTGATTCCGCTGACGCTGGCGGTGAAGGGCGGCAAGGTCCGGCTGCCGGGAGCGGGCTACCATCCGAAGATGCAGGTCCTGTTCGAACGGGTGAACGGTCCGGGCTCCCACGTGCTCGACCTGGAGTGGTCGGCCTACGGCAGGGTCGAGTTCACGGTGCCGTTGACCGCGGCATCCGGCCTGCACTCGGTCACCAAGTATCGCTTCCGGCGCGGTGAGCTCGGTGGCGTCCCGATCTACTCGGAGTGGACCGACATCGCGCCGGCCAACGCTCCGGTGGTAGCGGTGCAGTGAGCGAGCCGCACGAATCGGACGGGTCAGCAGGCGGCGAGGCCGAGCCCGATCTCGCCCGCCTGGTCGCGTCGGCGGCGCCGGTGCTGCGGCGCGCCGCGCCGCGGCTGATGAGCAACGTGCTGCGGCGGCGCTACCGGACGTCCG
>JAGQRB010000568.1 GCA_020425925.1 Planctomycetota bacterium | reverse complement strand
GACGAGCTCTGCGATCGCCGGCACGTGCAGCAGCACGCCGCCACCGAGGTGGCTCGCGAGTCCGCGCGGTTCGAGGCCGGCGCTGCGAGCAGCCGCAGCGGCGAGCAGTGCCAACGCTTCGGCACCCTGTGCCAGGACCTCGCCGGCGACCGCGTCGCCGGCCGCCGCGACCCGCAGCACCACCGGTAGCTCGGCCGCGACCGCGCCGGTAGGGAGCTGCTGCAGCACGGCACCGAGCCGTGCGGGGCTCGCCGCACCGAACGCGCCGGTCAACGCACCGGTGAGCGCCGTCGCCGGCCCGAGGCCATCGAGCGCGAGCACGACCGCGGCGGCGGCCCGGCGCACGAGGTCGTAGCCACTGCCCTGGTCACCGAGCAGGTAGCCGCGGCCGCCGACGCGGTGCAGCACGCCATCCGCGCCGCGCGCGACCGCGAACGAACCGGTGCCCGACCAGAGCAGCACGCCGGGCGCCTCGCCGAGCGCCGCGGCCGCGGCGGCGAGCACGTCGCCGACCACCGCGACCGGGAACCCGATGCCGGCGGCGCCGAGCCCGGCCCGGATCTCGTTCGCGATCCGCGGATCGCCGGCCCCCGCCATCGCGACGACGGCGGCCGCGGGTGCTTCGGCGCCGACGAGCTCGCGCAGGACGCGCAGAAGCCCCGCCACCGCCGCGTCGACGCCCTGCACGGCCGGCTGAACACCGGGCGCGACACCACACGGGCGCGCACCCGCGGGCCACCATTCGGCCCGGCAGCTCGTGCCGCCGACGTCGAGCCCGAGGCAGATCATGCGCATCCGTGTAGCGGCTCGGCGGCGCGGTTGCGAGCCCCGGTCGCGCGACTGGCTTCTCCGAGCCGGCTGCGGCACGATCCGCGGGCATGTCCGCCCCCAAGAAGAAGCCGAGCCTGCTGGTCGCGATCCTGATCTCGGCGGCGCTTTCGCTGGCCGTCAACGGCGTGCGCCTGGTCGGCGAGCTCCAGGGCTGGGCGCCCGAAGTGTTCAACCGCGAAGGCGGCGGCGGCGGTTCGCCGCTCGGCATCACCTGGCTCGTGCTGCCGTTCGGGTTCTGGTTCGGCCGTGTGCTCGCGAAGAACGGCAGCCGACCGCGCTCGAACGCCCTGGCGCTGCTGCTGCCGCTCGTCGCCGCGGCGGCCGTCGCCGGCCTGTTCGTGCTCGCGTTCGCGACGCTGTGGAAAGAGCCGCGCACCGGCGAGGACTGGGTGACGCTGACCTGCACGGTCCAACTCGCCGGCGCGGTCGCCGGGCTCGCGACGCTGATCGCCTGGCCGCGGGCGTGGGTCGCGCTGGTGTTCTACGGCATCCTGGCACGCCTGCCGGTGATCGCGATCCAGTACTACTCGATCGTGAAGGGCTGGGACGTGCACTTCGCGAAGGGCCCGCCCGGCATGCCTGACGACGTCGTGCTGTTCGCACTGACGTTGGCGCAGAGCACGATCTGGCCGCTCGGCTGGACACCGATCGCCGGCGGACTCGCCGCGGCGATCGGCGCGCTGACCGTGAAGCGCGGCGGCAAGCCGGGGTGACCGGCCGCCGCGCGCGGGCGATCGGCGGCGGCTACTGGCCGATGCGGACCTTGAGACCGTTCGTCATCGCCAGGCCCGGGAACGGCCCACCGAGGATGAACGCATCGCTGCCGTCGCTGTCGAACACGCCGGCCTGGAAGTAGAACGGCAGGCCGAAGTAGCTCGGCGAGCCGGGGAACGGCAGCGGCACCGCCGCCGTGCCGGAGACGGTCGTCACCACGATCCAGGTCGCGCCGATCGAGCCGATGTCGAGCAGCAGGTCGTTGATCGAGGTCTGCGCCGCCGGCGCGAGACCGGCCGCGATCACGGCGACCGAGAATGGCCGCGCGTTGCGCAGGCCGAGGCCGAACGTGGGGCTCGGTTGTGTCGGCAGCGCCGGCACACCGATCGCGTAGAGGTCGGGCACGCGACCCGCACGGCCCGGGGTGCCGGTGCCGTAGATGTCGACGCGCGCCTCGGCGACGCCGAGACGGACGACGACCGCGCCGGCCGCGGCGTCGCAGTAGAACAGGTCGCCGAAAGTGTCGCCGTCCGCATCGGCGATCGCGATGCCGGTGGGCAGCACGCCGGCGGCCGCGATGCCGCCGGTGCCGGCGCCCGCGTCACTCCACTGGCCGAGCACCGAGATCGAACCCGCGATCGGGTTCACGAGCGCGACATCGCGCCGCACGGTGTCGGGATCGTCGTCGTTGCCGAAGTCACCGGCCGCGATGTGCGTCGGACCGCGGTCGACGCGATGCAGCTCGCGCGTGAACGTGCCGCCGTCGTTGGCGAAGACGTTGAGTCCGCCGTCGCCGAGACCGAACGCATCGCGCGTCGCGGTGACGAGCAGATCGGTATCGCCGTCGCCCTCGACGTCGGCAGCGAGCACCTGCTGCGGATTGAGCTCGCAAGCGAGCGGGCTGCCGGCGTTCGGCGTGAACCCACCGGTGCCATTGCCGACGAACACGTGGACCTTGCCGGTGGTCGCGTCGCCCTCGACGACCGCGATGTCGAGCGCACCGGAGCCGACGAGGTCGCCGACCGTCACGTCGCGACACGCCGCGGTGAAGCCACCCGCGAGCGACGACGCCGTGAAGGTGGTGCCGGTGCCGTTGTTCGCGAGCACGGTGGCGCTGCCCGCGATGAAGCCGGCGGAGCCGCTGTCGCTGACCGCGATGTCGGCGACGCCGTCACCGGTGAAGTCGCCGGCCGCGATGCCGCTCGGCGTCGTGCCGCCCGCGATCGTGTGGGTGTGGAGCAGCGAGAATCCGCCGCTGCCGTTGTTCGCGAACACGTAGACCTTGTTCTCGGTCAGGGCCGGCGGGATGTTCGCGGTCAGCACTGCGATGTCGAGGCCCGGCGCGCCGTTGAACTCGCCGGTACAGATCGCAACCGGGTTGCCGGCGCTCACACCGAACGGCACGTTCGTGACCGTGAAGCTGCCGCCCGAGTTGAGGCCGACATCGACCGACGGCGAGCCGTTCACGCACAGCGCCGCGAAGTCGGGCTGGGAATCGCCGTTGAACTGGCCGACGGCCATATCGACCGGCGAGCAGCCGGCGGTCATCGCGGTCACCACGTCGGCACCGAAGCCGGCCATGAATGGCTGCGCGTTGCTGTCCGTCGAGCCACCGCCACCGGGGATCGCGTAGGCACCCGGCGCCGAGAGGCTCGAGAAGTAGTTGCCGTCCCAGGTGTTCGAGCCGGCGTCGTCCCAGGCGTCGTCGGCGACGCCAGCGCGGTTGATGCCGAACGAGTTGCCGGCGATCGACAGACCCTGCACGTTGGAGACGACGACGGCGTTGTAGGCCGCGTGCACGTGGTTGCGCGTGATGCTGCCGGTGAGCGCGAGCGGGGTCGCCTCGCCGGAGAACACGTAGATCGCACTCTGACAGTTGCCGAAGTTGCAGTCCTCGATGATGACCGGCGAGCCGGGATCGAACCCGAGGAAACCGGTCGCGGTGACCGTGTAGGGCGTGTACCAGTTGTCGTTGACGGTGCAGCGACGCAGCTCGCAGCTCGCGCCGAAGGTCGCCTGGATACCGTTCTGCGCGGCCAGACCGAGGATCGCCTCGTTGTAGCCCTCGACCCGGCAGTCATCCATGGAGAGGTGGGCGTTGTAGAACGCCACGATGCCGTTCTTGCCGTACTCGTGGACCAGGCAGTGGCGCAGCGTCACGACGCACTGGTCACCGGCGTTCTCGCCGCGGATGTTGATCGCGACCGGCCGCTGGGCACCGCTGATCGGGTTCGCGCGGGCATTCGTGAACTCGACGTTGTCACACTCGACGTCGGCACCGCCACCGACCCACAAGCAGTTGGCCCGGCCGGTGGACGGCAGGCTGAAGCCCTGATCGAGCGTCAGGTCGCGCAGGTAGGTACGGCCCGTTCCGAGGTTGAACGCCATCGAGCAGCGGTGCACCTCCATCGTCGGGGACGTCAGCGAGCCGGCCGGCAACACCAGATCGGTCGAGCTGTCGGCCTTGATGATCGTCGCGCCGACGCCGGCGCCGAGGATCGAGAGGTTCTTGGCGCCGAGCTGCACGTGGTTCTGCTCGTCGCCGTAGGTCGCCGCG
>JAGQRB010000567.1 GCA_020425925.1 Planctomycetota bacterium | reverse complement strand
CTGAGCGGCAGCTGCAACGCGCCACAGCTGATCTCGACCTGTGGCACCGGCCTCACCCGTCAGGGCAGCCGCGTGACCTCGGGCCTCGCCGCCGACGAGTCGCGCGGGCTGCTGTTCGTGAGCCACACCGACTTCGTCGGCAACGACAACCGGATCGCGGTGATCCACCGGCCGACCAGCTGCACGCCGTTCGTGGTCGGGCAGCTGCCGCAGTGCACCGGCACCGCGACGCCGTTCGGCGCCGTGCGCGGCCTCGCGATCGACTCGTGCCGCCACACGCTCTACGCCACCGACGGCGTCCGGCTGATGCGCGTCGGTTACACCTTCAACCTCGCGGCGATGACGATCGTCTGGAGCACGCCGCAGTGCTGCCCGCTGCTGTCGACCAACCTCGACCCGTTCGTCGGCCTTGCGCTGCAGCCGAACCCCGGTGTGCCGGCCGGTCACGCGTGCAACAACGGCTCGTGCCGGCCGTGCCCGATGGAGCACACGCTGCTGACCGGGCCGGTGCTCGGCAACCCGAACCTGCTGCTGCACCTCGACGGTGCCCAGGACAACACCTGGACCTGGCTCGGCCTCGGCTACGGCTCGTGCGGCAACAACGGCCCGGTCCTCCCGCCGCTCTGCGGTCCGGTGTTGCTCGGCGGCTTCTCGGCCGCGACGCCGCCGATCGTCGCCGGTCCCTACCCGGTCAGCGGCACCGGTCCGTGCGGCGGTTCGGCGACCGTGGTCGTGAACTTCCCCTACGACCCGGCGTTCTGCAACTCGGACTGGTCGTCGCAGTTCATCTCGCTGTGCCCCGGCAACAGCAGCACGTCGCCGTTCGGCACCGCGATGAGCAACTGTCTGTCGTGGACCGTCATCGGGCCGTGAGCGGCCGCGCGTGAATCACCACGCCGGCGCCGGTTCACCGCCCCGGCACGCGTCGAGCCGCCGCCGCAGCAGTCGCTGCTCGGGTTCGGAAGCCGGCAGCGCCAGGGCGCGTTCGAGCGCGGCGGCAGCGGCGGCGACGTCGCCGGCCTGCCAGTGGAAGTGCGCTGCGGTTGCCGGCAGCAGGAAGTAGCCGGCGAGCGCCTTGTCGGTCTCGAGCTCCGCGAGCGCGGCGAGCCCGGCCGTTGTTCCGGCGACCTTGGCGACAGCGACCGCGCGATTCAGCCGCACGATCGGCGATCGCGTCAGCGCCGCGAGCCGGTCGTACTCCTCGAGGATGCGCGGCCAGTTGGTCTGCTCGTAGCTCGGCGCGGCGGTGTGCAGCGATGCGATCGCGGCCTCGCAGTGGAACGGTGTCAGCACGTCGCCGCCGATCGAGCGCCGGAAGTGTGCGAACGCGTGTTCGACCCAGGCGCGGTCCCAGCGGCTGCGGTCCTGCTCGGCGAGCGTCAGGATCTCACCGGCGGCGTCGGTGCGCGCCGGCAGCCGCGCACCGAGGAACAGCATCAGCGCGAGCAGCGCGTGGGTCTCCGGCGTCGCCGTGCCCGGCAGTTCGAGCAGCAACGCGGCCAGCCGCACGGCCTCTTCGACGAGCTCGCGGTCGACGAGCGTGCTGCCGCGATGCGCGCGGTAGCCCTCGTTGAACAGCAGGTAGATCACCTCGAGTACGAGGTCGAGCCGGCGCGGCAGCTCGTCGGCGGGCGGCAGCTCGAACCGCGCGTCGCTGCCCTGCAGCCGCGCCTTCGCGCGCACCAGTCGCTGGGCGATCGTCGCCTCTTTCTGCAACAGCGCCGCCGCGATCGCCGGCACGCCGAAGCCGCAGACGGTCTTGAGGATCAGCGGCACGCGCGCGTCGGGCGGGATCGCGGGGTGGCTGCAGAGGAACAGCATGCGCAGCGTGTCGTCGGCGATGAGCTCGTGCCCGTCATCGCGATCGTCCGCGCCCGTCCGGTCCGCCCAGGCGGCGAGTTCGCCCTCGACGCGCCAGGCCACCTGCTGGCGCCGCAGACTGTCGAGCGCGAGGTTGCGCGCGACGCGGAACACCCAGCCCTCCGGGTTGTCCGGCACGCCGTCGGCCGGCCACGCGCGCAGCGCGCGCGCGAGGGCCTCCTGCACGACGTCCTCGACGAGATCGAGCCGACTCGGGCCGAGCACCCGGCAGAGACCGCTGACCATCTGGCCGTAGCGGTGGCGGAAGAGGTCGTCGACGAGCGTCGGCAGGTCGGTTTTCACGTCGCCCCGGTCACTCCTCCGGGCCGCCCATGAAGTCGACCTCGCGGACCTCGATGCTGCCGAAGCGGAAGTTCGGGTGGTTCTCGCAGAGCTTCACCGCGTGGTCGTAGCTGTCGGCCTCGATGACGTAGACGCCGCCGACGACCTCCTTGGTCTCGACGTAGGGGCCGTCCTTGACCTCGACGCCGCCGCCTGCCTTCGGCTGCACGACCTTGCCACCCTGATCGGTCAGCTTGCGGCCGAGCATCATGCGGCCCTCGCTCGCCATCTTGCCGCCCCACGCCTCGTACTCGGCGAGGATCTGCTGGAAGTCCTGGGGCGTGAACTGGCTGTAGTCCTGGGTCACATCGGCGCGCAGGATCAGCATGAACTTGGTCATCTTCTGGTTCTCCGGTTGGGGTTTCGTCGAGGAGACGAAGGTGCCGCGGGCGGATCGACAACGAATGTCGCAGATTCGCGGATATCTCGCCCGACCGGGTCTCAGCGCGCGTCGGTGCGCTCGAGCCGCAGCGTCCGGAGCTGCAGCGGCAGCGCGACCGCCGCGCCGACCGCGCCGACGACATCGACGCGACCTTCGGCCGGCAGCCGGAACAGCTCGCCGTCCCGCTCGCAGATCGTGCCGTTGCGGCCGCGCAGCTCGAACGCGATGCCGGTCGTCGCCACCGGCGGCTCGGTCGTCAGGCGGTAGCTGCCGGCCGGCAGCGCGATGTCCTCGAGGGCGAGCGGCCCCGGCTTCCGGACCTCGCCGACGAGCTGCCCGGCGGCCCGATCGAGGACCGCGACGGCGGCCTCGTTCTCCCACCAATGCTGCATCGCGAGCGCGGCTTCGACGATCGGTCCGAGTCGGGCCGGGTCCTTCGGCAGCAGGTGGACCTCGTGGCGATGCACCGCGACCGGCTGCCGGTGGCCGGTCAAGAGCCACCCGGGCACCGTGATGCGGTCACCGGCGCGCGCGACGCCGACGCGGCCGTCGACTCGCACCCGGAACGTGATCGCGAGGTCGGTCTCGCCTTCGCCGACCACGGGCACCGGGCCGGTGTGGGCGACGATGCAGCGGTAGTCCGTGAGGAAGCGCGGCTCCTCGGCCTCCATCTGCCAGCCGCCGGGCCAGCGCGGCCAGAGCTCGCCGGTCGGCGTGCCGAACAGCAGCAGGTCCGGCTCGCGGTCGAGCACGTACTTCGGGTTGCCGCGCGAGTGTGCCGGAATCACGTGGTCGGGCCGCGGCGGCGGCGTCTTCGCGATCGTGCCGTCGCACAGGCCGAGCATGTCGAGGCACGGCAGCCCGCTG
>JAGQRB010000566.1 GCA_020425925.1 Planctomycetota bacterium | reverse complement strand
GAAGCCCAGCACGTAGTTGACGAAGTTGACGTCACCGTCCTGGCGGAACAGCAGCATCAGCAGCGAGATCCCGAGCAGGCCCATGCCGACGACGACCATGCCCATGACCGTGCCCGACTTGAACGCGACGTCGAGCGCCGCGCCGAGGCTCGACTTGGCCGCCTGCGTCGTGCGCACGGCCGCGCGCGTCGCGCAGTGCATGCCGAAGTAGCCCGCCGTGCCCGAAGCCAGGGCGCCGAGCAGGAATGCGATGCCCGTGCGCCAGCCGAGGAACTGCCCTTCGGCCGGGTTGTCCGAGCCCAGGCAGAGCAGCACGAAGACCACGGCGACGAAGACCGCCAGCCACTTGTACTCGGCGTGGAGGAACGCGCGGCCGCCTTCCTGCACCGCGCGGGCGATCTCCTGCATCTTCGCGTCGCCCCCGTCCTTCTGCATGATCTGCTTGAACAGGTTGAACGCGTAGACGATCGCGGCGGCGGCGATCACGAGGGAGAGGATGTTGTAAAACCAGTACATCGGGGAGCTCGAGGGGGGCCGGGACAGTCCGACGGCGCCAAAATGGGCCGGCACCTTAGCCGCCCGGCCCCGTTCGGAGCAAGGCGATTGCGGGCTCCCGTCGCGCCGCGGCGGTCGGCCTACGAGTCGCGCCGCGAGGTCGGTGGCACCGGATCGTCGGCGGGCTCCGGCGCCGCGTCCGGTCGCGGATCGGCCGGGGCGGAGCCGGATTCGGCGCCGGGCAGCTCGGTAGGCTGCTCGGTAGGCAGCTCGGTCGGCTCCTCGGCGGACCTGGTGACCCCGGGTTCGATCGCGCCGTCGGCCGCGCCCTGGCCGTCGGCGGCGGTGGCGGCGCCGTCGTCACTTTCGGCAGCGACCGGGCGGCTCGGTTGCACGTAGGCCTCGCCGACGCCGCGCCGGGCGAGTCGCCGCCCGCGCCGCCGCCACCACCAGAACGACAGCACCACGATCACCGTGCCGGCGATGGCGGTCCAGACGATGCCGCGTTCGACCTTCTGCACGTTGACGATCATCTCGTCGATGAACGCCTGGCTGCGGTGGCCGAGCCAGGTCAGCAGCGGCACGACCACGAGGATGCCCATGCCGTCGTAGAGCAGGAAACGGCGCCAAGGCATCTTCATGACGCCGGCGGTGAAGAACGCCACGACGCGCAGACCGGCGATGAAGCGCGCGATCAGGATCACGAGGTCGCCGCGGCGCCGGAACCAGAGGTCGAACACCGCGAGTCGGCGCTTGGTCACCAGGAAGCGCATCCAGCGCAGGCGCAGCAGGCGCGTGCCGAAGACACGGCCGAGCACGTACGGGAGCACGTCGCCGACGACGATCGCGCCGCCGCACCAGACCATCATGATGCCGAGGTTGACCTCGAACTTGGCGCAGACGTAGCCGGCGGCGAGCAGTACCAGTTCCTCGGGCACCGGCAGCCCCATGCCGCAGAGCAGGAACACGGCCGCCACCCCGAGGTAGGGATACTGCTCGAGCCACTCGACGATCTGGTCGAACATCGCTCAGCGCAGATACGGCAGGAGGGGGGCCATGCGGACGTCGGCGCGGACCGCGCCGAGATCGACGGCCTCACCGCGCAGGGAGCGCCGCACCTCGTCGAGTCGCGCCGCCCACTCAGTGGCCGTCTCGCGGTCGCGAGCGTCGGCGGCGCGCGCGATTCCGGTGGTCAGGACGGCGATCGCGTCCTGCCGTCGCCCGGCCGCGAGCAGGCCGGCGGCGACCATCGGCGTCAGGTAGGTTCGCTGTTCGCGAACCGCCGGACTGCCCGAGATGCGCTCGGCCTCGGCGAGATAGCGGTCGGCGTAGCCAGCGGCGCCGCCGGCCGCGGCCAGCTCGGGCCGGAGTCCCGGATACTGCTGGACCAGCACCTCGGGCAGCATCGCCATCGCCTCGAGCAGCTCGGGCTCGCGGCGGCCGGCACTGGCCCGCGCCGATTCGAGCCAGGCCAGCGCGACCTGCATGCGTTCGCCGGCGGCGCGCGCGCGGGCAGCGGAATCGCCCGTCCGCGCGTTGCCGTCGTCGGTTGCGAACCGGAATGCGAACACCACCTGAGCATCGGTCCAGGACGGCAACAGATGAAGGATTTGCTGGGCGCGACCGAACGTCTCGGCGGCGTCACCGTCGGCGGCGGCGCGCTCGAGGTCGCGCCAGGCGAACGGCAGCGCCGCCGGCCGCAGCAGCCAGAGGCCGAACTCGCGCAGTGCCGCGAAGCTCGGTGGCGCCAGCGCGAAGGCGCCGGCGAGGCAGCCGGCGCCGAGCAGTCCCGAAGCGCCACGGGCGATCAACGGTGGAGCCTCCGGCGCAGCAGCATGGCCGCGATCATGGCGACAGACCCCGCGGCCAGGGAAGAGGCGCTTGCCGCGAAAATGCCGGTGCTCGGCAGCCAATCGCCGCGCAGCAGCGCCAGCAGCGTCGAATCGCCCGGGCCGAGCCCGCCGACGGTCAGCAGGAAGATCACCGCGAACGCGACCGTGAGCACGGTCGGCGGCGCGGCGACGGCGCCGCAGAGGCACGCGACGGCGAGCGCGACGAACGTCGGCAGCAGCATCAGCGCGGCGGCGATGCAGCCGTTGGCCAGACCGCTGCGCGGTGCGGCCTCGACGACGACCACTGCGCCGGCCGGGAAGAACAGCGGTACGTTGCCTCCGGCCAGCGCGAGCTCGAGTCGCGGCAGCGTCTGCGGCGCGAGGTCGATACGCGCGCTCTGCCCGTTCTGGTCGAACGGGATCGCGGCGCCGAGTAGATCGCCCGCGGGCGTACGCACGTCGACCAGACTCGGTTCGAGCGGTCCGGTTGGCGGCGCGGTCAGCGGCCGCACCTCGATTGCCGCGATCTCGGCGGCGAGGTCGATGTCGTAGACCAGCAGCGGATCGCGGGCGACGAGCCACGGCTGGCTGCCCGGTGCCGGCAATTCGTGACGCGCGGCCGCCGCCGCCGGGGCACCGAGACCGCGCGCGACCAGCGTCGTGATCGGCAGCGTCAGCACGAGCTGGGCCGCGAGTGCGCCGGCGATCACCGCG
>JAGQRB010000565.1 GCA_020425925.1 Planctomycetota bacterium | reverse complement strand
CAGGATCGCCGGCACCCGCAGTCGATGCGCGATCCACTGCACCAGCGTGCCGCCGCCGAGCACGAACGCGAGGGCCGGAAGGGGAGCGAGGGGCTCAGGCAAGCTCGGGAGCGTACGGGTACGCGGTACAAACCACAACGCAACCGCCGTGCCGTCAGCCGGCGATGAAACTGCGCAGCAGCTCGCGCAGCCCGGCGGGCGTGCCGATCATGCCGGTCGCACTCGGCGACGCGCTGCCGATGCTGAGCGCGACGGCGGTCGGCGGCAGCCGCCGGAACATGTCTTCGTCGGTGCGGTCGTCGCCGGCGCAGAACACGAACTCGTCGGGGCCGAGGTCGGCGAGGCGGGCGGCGACGTAGCCGCCCTTGTCGATGCCCTTCGCACGCACCTCGAGTACGGCGTGGCCGGCGAGGGTCTCCGCCGGCTGATTGGCGAGCATCTCGCCGAGGTGATGGTGCAGCTCGCGCGCGCGCCACGGGCCGTAGCCGGGATCGGCGACCCGGTAGTGCCACGCCAGGCCGCACGGCTTGCGCTCGATGAACGAGCCCGGCAGGTCTTCGCTGGCGCGTTCGAGCAGCTCCTCGACGGCAGGCAGCCAGGACAGGTCGGCGACGATCGACTCGTGCCATCTGCCGCCCGGCGACCGGCTGGCGTAGCCGTGCTCGGCGCAGAGGTGCAGCGGCAGGTGGCCGAGCCAGCTGTCGAGCGTGCCGCGTCGCCGGCCGCTGACCACGTGCACCTCGGTGTTCGGCGCCGACCCGAGGGCCGCCAGCAGTTCGAGCAGCTCGGGCGTCGGCTGCGCCTGCTCCGGACGCTGCTGGATCTCGCGCAGCGTGCCGTCGTAGTCCAGGAACAACCGACGGCGCGGCGCGGCGCGGAAGCGCGCGGCGAGCTCGGCGAGGTCGGCGTCGGCGAGCAGGTCGACCGCGCTGTCGCGATTGTGCTCGGCGGCTCGTCGGAGCCGCTCGAGGAAACGTCTCGACCAGCGCGCGCTGTCCATCTCGAGCACGCGTTCGTACATCTCGGCGATACGTTCGGTGCGTTCGGACGGCGGCATCGCGAGCGCGGTCGACAGCGCCTCGGCCAGCGCCCGCTGGTCCCACGGGTTGACCAGCACCGAGCGCGTCAGCGACAGCGCGGCGCCGGCGAACTCGCTGAGCACGAGGATGCCGCGTGCGGCGCCGTTCTGCTCGACCTCGTGACCCTGGCACAGCACGTACTCGTGTGCCACGAGGTTCATGCCGTCCCGCAGCGGGGCGACGAAGCAGACGTCGGCGAGCCGATAGAGCGCGGCGAGCTCGGCGTTGTCGATGCCGCGGTGCATGAACTCGAGCGGCATGCGGCCGGGCACGCCGAAGCGGCCGTTGATGCGGCCGACCTCGCGCTCGATCTCGCGCAGCAGCCGGCGGTAGCTCTCGTTCTCCTCGCGCGAGGGCACCAGCACCTGCAGCATCACGGTGTCCTCGATGCGTTCCGGCTCCTGCTCGAGCAGCCGTTCGAACGCGCGCAGTTTGTGCACGATGCCCTTGGTGTAGTCGAGCCGTTCGACGCCGAGCAGCAGCCGGCGACCGAGCCAGTTGGTCGCGTACTGGTTCAGGTGGCGGCCGACATCGTCGCCGGCGAGCGCGGCGCGGAAGGTCGCGACGTCGGGGCCGAGCGCGTTGACGCCGAGCGCGACCCGGTGGGGGCCCTGCTGGATCGAATCGGGCGAGGCGTCGAGGCCCAGGACCCGCAGGCAGGAGTCGCGGAAGTGGCGGAGGTAGTCGGGCGTGTGGAAGCCGATGTAGTCGGCGCCGAGCAGACCGCGGAGCAGCTGCTCGCGCTGCGGCACCAGCCGCCAGACCTCCGAGGACGGGAACGGCACGTGCAGGAAGAAGCCGATCCGCAGGTCGGGCCGCTCGATGCGCAGCATCTCGGGCAGCAGCATCAGATGGAAGTCGTGCACCCAGACGGTGTCGTTCGGGTGCGCGTGCTCGAGCACGAGATCGGCGAACAGCCGGTTGACGCGGTGGTAGGCCACCCACGAGCGTTCCGTGGTGTCGGCCTCGCTCGGGAAGTAGTGCAGCAGCGGCCACAGCGTGCTGTTGCACATCCCGGCGTAGTAGTGCCGCTCTTCCTCGGCGGTGAGGAACACCGGCGCCAGCCGATGCTCGGCGAGTTCGCGGCGGATTCGGTCGCGCTGCGCCTCCGGCACCGGGCCGCCGGACCAGCCGATCCACTCGCGGATCGACTCCACCGCGCGCAGCGCCGAGGCCAGACCGCCGGCCGCCGGCAGCAGCGTGGTCTTGCCGCGCTCGATGTGCACCCGCACCGGCAGGCGGTTGCTGACGATCAAGACGTCGCGGCCGTCCCCGGCTGCGGGTGGATCCACTTCTCGACCAGTGTTAAGAGGTTGTGACGCCATCGCGCGAACGAGGTCGCCGCGCTGGCGCCCGACCACCGAGAAACCATGGTTGCAGCTACCGGACTCGTCGGCAACTGTTCGTTCAACGCCCTGATCACCGGTGGCCGGGTCTCGTGGCTCTGCTGGCCGCGCCCGGACAGCAGTTTCGTGTTCGGCGAACTCATCGGCGGCGAGGAAGCCGGGGTCTATGCGATCGAGCCGGCCGGACCGCACACGGTCCACGTCGAGTACGTCGACAACACGAACATCCTGCGAACGGTCTTCCGCGGCGTCGACGGCGACAACTGGGCCTTCGAGCTCATCGACTTCGCGCCGCGCTTCCTGCTGTTCGGGCGCTGGTTCCGGCCGACGATGCTGATGCGGATCCTGCGCCGACTCGAGGGCGAACCGCGCATCCGCGTGCGCTGCGAGCCGGTCTACGACTACGGCAGGGCGCGACCGCAGGTCTGGGGCGCCAGCAACCATCTGCAGTTCGGCGGTCTGTCGGCCCCGCTGCGGCTGACGACCAACGCGCCGCTGACCTACGTGCGCCAGGGCACGCCGTTCCTGCTGACGCGCGATCTGCACTTCGTGCTGACCTGGGGCGAGCCGCTCGAGGCGCCGCTCGAGGACACCACCGAGTCGTTCTACTGCCAGACCCGCGACGCCTGGCGGCGCTGGGTCAAGAGCGGTCGTATCCCGCGCGAGTGGCAGCCCGAGGTCATCCGTTCGGCGCTGACGCTCAAGCTCCACCAGTTCGACGACACCGGCGCGCTGCTCGCCGCGACGACGACGAGCCTGCCCGAATCGCCGGGCTCGGGGCGCACCTGGGACTACCGCTACTGCTGGCTGCGCGACGCCTACTTCACGATCGATGCGTTCGAGCGCCTGGGCTACGCCGAGGAGATGGAGAAGTTCCTGCTCTATCTGCGCAACCTCTGCGGCGACGGCCACAGCGAGCTGCAGCCGGTCTACGGCATCGATCTCGCGGCCGATCTCGAGGAGCACATCCTCGATCACCTGAAGGGCTTCCAGGGCGATGGGCCGGTGCGCATCGGCAATCAGGCCTACGCGCAGGTGCAGCACGACGTCTACGGCGAGCTGATCCTGTCGATGAGCCGGCTGCTGCTCGACTCCCGCTTCCGCGGCGACGAGGGCGTCGACGGCGCCGGTCACCTGGTGCAGGGGCTGGTGTCACAGATCGAACAGAAGCTCGAGGAACCCGACGCCGGCCTCTGGGAGCTGCGCGGCAGTCGCTACCTGCACACCTTCACGCTGCTGACCCACTGGGCCGGTGCGCGCCGCGCGGTCGACATCGCGAAGGCGCTCGGCATCGACGGCCTGCGCGACAAGTCGAAGCAGGTGATGGCGCGCGCCTCGCAGCTGCTCTGGGAGCGCTGCTGGAACGAGAAGATCGGTTCGTTCACGCAGGCGGCCGGCCGCGACAACCTCGACGCCTCGAGTCTGCTGGCGCTGCACTTCGGCTTCCTGCGCGGCGACGATCCGCGCGCACGGCGCATGGTCGACGCGATCAAGAAGCAGCTCGAGCTGCCGAACGGCATGTTGAAGCGCTACGACGTCGAGGACGACTTCGGCGTGCCCGACGCGGCGTTCACGGTCTGCACGTTCTGGCTGGTCGACGCGCTCGCGATGGTGGGGCGCGCCGACGACGCGCGCGCGCTGTTCGACTCGGTGCTGGCGCGCCACAACGGCCTCGGGCTGTTCGCCGAGGACCTGCTCACCGGCGGCGCGACGCAGAGCGGCAACTTCCCGCAGACCTATTCCCACGTCGGGCTGATCAACGCGGCGTTCCGGCTCAGTCGCGCCTGGGACTGAACCGCTGCACGATGCCCTACGGCACCCGCACCGCCACCGTCGGCAGCAGCTCGCCGAACCGGTTCGTCCCGAAGTCGTAGGTCACCCCGCCGGCATAGAGCTCGACGCCACCGAGCAGCTGCGACACCACCGCCGGGAACACGATCGTGGCGTCGCCGTGGCCGTCCGGATCGAGCACACCGACGAAGTTCTGCAGGTAGGGGCTCGGTGACAAGCTGGCCTGGAACAGCGGGTCGTTGGTCAGCTCCCAGATCCGCGGGTCGCCGGCCTGGAACGCGGCCATCGCCTGCCCGGGCAGCCGCGAGAACGCGAGCGCGAGCACGTAGAGCTCGCCGGCGCTCGCCGGTGCCGCGAGCTGCAGCGCGTCCTGGTTGCCGACCGCGGTCGCGACCGTGACGGCGCGGCGCTGCGGCGGTTCCTGCACGACGAAGTCGTCGAACGCGACCGGCGTGCTCGCCCAGCAGTAGAGCCCGGCGCGTCCGT
This sequence comes from Planctomycetota bacterium, assembly GCA_020425925.1. Taxonomy (GTDB): domain Bacteria; phylum Planctomycetota; class UBA1135; order UBA1135; family UBA2386; genus JAGQRA01. The sequence continues at coordinate 1,176 of JAGQRB010000565.1, read as the reverse complement.
TCGGAATCGACGCGTCGCGCACCTCGCACAGCGTCTGGCCGTTCCAGACGACGCGCAGGCGATCGCCGAGCGCGCTGAACTGCAGCTCGTTCCAGAACCCCGGCAGGAAGTCGTGATCGTCTTCCCACAGCAGCGTCCACTGACCGCCGACGACCCTGACGAGCCGGCGGTAGTGACGCTCGGCGTCGACCGAGAAGCGGTAGTGGTCGGCCGGGCCCTGGTAGCGCAGCACGGCGCCGATCGCGTCGTCGTCGTCACTGCGCAGGCGCACGTGCAGCTCCTGGTCGCCGTAGACGCCGCCGCCGAGCGCGAGCGTGCCGAGCTTCGGCAGGCCGGCGCGCGAGCCGTCGCCGTCGTTGATGTTGCTGGTCTGCCGCAGCGCGCCGCCCTGCACCGACCAGGCCGACGGTGCGCTGGTAGCGCCCTGGTCGACGAACGTGAAGCCCGCGGTCGAGCCGCTGGCGAAGTCGGCGGCGAAGAACCGGTTGCGGGTCCGACCGGTCGCGTCGCCGGCGCGCACGACCACGTCGTCGAACGCGACCAGCTGGTCGGCCCAGGTGTAGAGCCCGATCCGGCCGATGGCGTGATCGGTGTCGGTGACGTCGAACAGCTCGACGCCGTCCTTCAGCACGCGGAGGTGGCTGCCGATCGCCGCGACCGTGAGCGTGAACCAAGCGTTCGTGGTGTAGCCCGCGACGCCCGGGAGCTCGGCGAGCAGCCGTGGCGTGCCGTTGCGGAAGCTCGTGAGCTGGGTGGTCTGGCGCTCGTTGTCGAGCCGCAGGCGGTAGAAGTTGCCGGCGTCGCGGTAGCGGAACACCAGGCCGCACGAGTCGTTGTCACGCGAGTTGATGCGCGCCGACAGCGTCACGTCGGTCCACGCCGGATTGCCGGCGAGTGCGAGCGAGCCGAGCCAGGTCGGCGAACCGCCATCGCCGATGTTGGTGCGCTGGGTCAGCGCGCCGTCGACGACGAGCCACGACGAGCCGCCGCTGGCGAGGTCGAGCGGCGTGAACGTCGCCGGCGGGCCGAACGGTGCGTCGAACGACTCGGCGAACAGCACCGGATTGCCGCCCGGCACGTCCTCGTAGTCGGCGGCGATCCGCACCGCGGCGCCTTCCGGCACCTGCAGATCGACACTCGCCGGCGCGCCGGCGCCGTGCGGCAGGTCGCGGCAGT
>JAGQRB010000057.1 GCA_020425925.1 Planctomycetota bacterium | reverse complement strand
GGCGACGCCCGGCTGGGCTTCCCGCCGCTCGACCATCCGCTGCTGCAGGACGACGAGGACGCGCTGCGGTTCTTTCGCGCCTTCCTGCCGCTCGACGACAGCGAGTCGATCCGCAGCGCGGCGCTGGGCTATGCCGCGGCCGAGGACGCCGTCGAGCGCGTGCGCGGGAACGTCTGGCTGCGCGCGCTGCTGCAGCGCCAGCTCGCGGTGCGCTGGGATTCGCGACTGCAGGCGGTGCTGGTCGAAGCGATGGCCGACCCCGCCGACCGCGCCGACCTCGTCGAGCACCAGCGTACCGCGCTCGCGGCGGTCGGCCTCGAATGGCTGTCGACGCAGCTCGTCGAAGAGTTCGGGCTGCTGCTGCCACCGCCGAAGCAGCGACCGTTCAAGATCCCGCGCCGCACCGACGCGAGGCCCGAATGGCGCGACACCGCCGACGTCACGGTGGTGATTCCGAGCTACCGGCACGAACGCTACATCGCCGCGACGATCGCGAGCGTGCTGGCGCAGTCGGCGCCGGCGCTCCGGGTGCTGGTCGCGGACGACCGCAGCCCCGACGGCACGGTCGCTGCCGCTCGGGCGATCGAGGATCCGCGGCTCGAGGTCCGGGTCAACGAGACCAACGTCGGCCTCGGCAACTCGGTGCTCGCCGCGCTCGCGGCCGTCGAGACGCCGTTCGTCGCGCTGCTGAACTCGGACGATCTGTTCCACCCCAAGCGCCTCGAGAAGTGCCTGGCGGTGCTGCGCGACGACACCGGCTGCGACCTCGTCAGCACCGGGCTCGCGCTGATCGACCGCGACGGCAAGCGCCTCGGCCCGAGCAACACCAGCGCGCTCTTCCACGGCCGCAACGTCCGCGACTGGGTGCGCTGGTACGAGGCCAGCACACCGGCGTCCTGGCGCAAGGACGCGCTGTTCGGCGCGCTGCTCGAGCGCAACTTCCTGGCGACCAGCAGCAACATCGTCTGCCGCACCGACTGGCTGCGCGCCCACGGCGACGCGCTGCGCAGCCTGAAATACTGCCTCGACTGGCAGCTCTTCCTCGACGCTGCGCGGGAGCAGCGACTGCGATGGCTGCCCGACAAGCTGATCGCCTACCGGTTGCACCCGAGCAACACGGTCTGGTTCGAACCCGAGAAGCGCTGGGCCTACTCGCTCGAGGTCAACCGGGTCGCGGCGCGTGCGGTCCGCGATCACATCGCACCGCTGCCGGACGACAGCGCCGAGCGCGTCCTGCTGGCGCTGCAGGACGTCGCGGCGCACCTTCGCCACAACACCGAGGTCGACTGGACCGGGCTCTACCTGAACGAGCTCATCGGCGGCTACCGGCTCGAGCAGCACGCCGGCGAGTCACCGCGCGTCGCCGAGCTCGCGGCGGACCTCGAGCGGACGGCGTGGCAGACCAGCGATCCGGCGACCGCCGCCGAGCGCCGGCGCGCCGGGGCGCTGGCGAGCAAGTTCGCGGCGACCCGCGACGAGGTCTACTCGCTACAGAGCCGGGACGAGTGGCAGCGCCGTCGGATCGAGGAGGACAACGCGCGACTGCGCCAGGCCCAGGATCGCTTCGATGCCACCCAGCGCGCGCTGGACGCCAAGCAGGCCGAAGCGGCGGCGCTCGAGCAGCGACTGCAGGAGCTGC
>JAGQRB010000564.1 GCA_020425925.1 Planctomycetota bacterium | reverse complement strand
TCTACCCGCAGGCGGTCGGCGCCGACATCGGCTGCGGCATCGCGGCGGTGCGGCTGCACGCGACCGCCGCGTTGGTTCGCGACCCGACGACGACGGCACGGCTGCTCGCCGAACTGCACCGCGGCGTGCCCGCGGTCCGGCATCGACGTCCGCGCGACGTCGCGCTGGCCGAGCTGTCGGACCCGGCGCTGCACCGGCGGCTGCAGCGCGACGCCCGCGTCCAGCTCGGCACGCTCGGCGGCGGCAACCACTTCCTCGAGCTACAGGCCGACGCCGACGAAGACCTCTGGCTCGCGATCCACTCTGGCTCGCGCGGGCTCGGGCCGGCGATCCGCGACCACCACCTCGCGCGCGCCGGCGGCGGTGCGTCGCGGCCGCGTTCGCTGGTCGGCATCCCGGTCGAAGGCGCCGGTGCGGACTATCTCTACGACGTTGCCGTCGCGGTCGAGTTCGCGGCCGCGAACCGCCGGGCGATCGCCACCGCCGCGGCCGGCGTCGTCGCCGACGTGCTCGGGGCCGCGATCGAGTGGGACAGCTGGTTCGAGGCGGCGCACGACACGATCGCCTGCGAACACCACGGTGGCCGCGACCTGCACGTGCACCGCAAGGGCTGCAATCGCGCCGCGCTCGGGGACCGTGCCGTGATCCCGGGCTCGATGGGCACGCGCACGTTCCACGTCGAGGGCCGCGGCGACGCCGACGCGATGTGCTCGAGCGCACACGGCGCGGGTCGGCGCCTGGCGCGCGGTGCGGCGCGCCGTTCGCTGTCGGTGCGCGAGCTCGCCCGGCAGATGCGCGGCGTCGCCTTCGACGCGGACTCGGCCGATCGGCTGCTCGACGAGGCACCCTCGGCCTACAAGGACATCGGTGCGGTCATGCGGGCGCAGCGCGACCTCGTCCGGATCGTGCGCGAGCTGCGACCGGTGGTCGCCTTCAAGGCCCGATGAGTCGGGGGCCCCATGGCGCTGCGGCCGGTTTCGTGGTTCGCTCTGCACATGACGATCCGCCGCGAACTGCTCGAGCACGAAGGCCACCTGCGGCTCGGGGTCGAGCTGTTGCATGACCCGCGCCGCAACAAGGGCACCGCGTTCACGCTCGAGGAACGCCGCGCGCTCGGGCTCTGCGGGCTGCTGCCGGCGCAGGTGCTGACCGAGGCCGAGCAGATCGAGCGTTCGCTCGAGAACATCCGCCGCTCGACCGACCCGCTGCAGCGCTACATCGCGATGGCGGCGCTGCAGGACCGCAACGAGTCGCTGTACTTCCGCGTGCTGCAGGACAACCTCGCGGAGCTGATGCCGATCGTCTATACCCCGACGGTCGGGCGCGCCTGCGAGGAGTACGGCCACATCTTCCGGCGGCCGCGCGGCCTGTTCGTCTCGCTCGAGCACCGCGGCCGGATCGGCGAATGCCTGCGCAACTGGCCGGTGCGCGACGTGCGCGTGATCGTCGTCACCGACGGCGAACGCATCCTCGGGCTCGGCGATCTCGGCGCCAACGGCATGGGCATCCCGGTCGGCAAGCTCAACCTCTACACCGCCTGCGCCGGGGTCTCACCGCACGTCTGCCTGCCGATCACGCTCGACGTCGGCACCGACAACACCGCGCTGCTCGAGGACCGGTTCTACATCGGCGAGCGCCGACCGCGGCTGCGCGGCGCCGAGTACGACGAGTTCGTCGAGGAGTTCGTCACCGAGGTCGCGAAGGCCTACCCGCACGTGCTGCTGCAGTTCGAGGACTTCGGCAACAAGAATGCGTTCCGGCTGCTGGATCGCTACCGCGAGCGACTGTGCTGCTTCAACGACGACATCCAGGGCACCGCCGGAGTCGCGCTCGCCGGGCTGCTCGGCGCGCTGCGCCTCACCGGCGGCGCGCTCGAGGACCAACGCGTGCTGTTCCTCGGCGCCGGCGAGGCCGGCACCGGTATCGCCAACCTGATCGTCGCCGAGATGGTGTCGCGCGGCGCCGACCCGGCGACGGCGCGGCGCTGCTGCTGGCTGGTCGACTCGCAGGGCCTCGTGGTCGCGTCGCGCTCGGGACTCGCGCACCACAAGCAGCCGTTCGCCCACGACGCCGCGCCCGCGGGTGATCTGCTCGCCGCGGTCGAAGCGCTGCGGCCGACCGCGCTGATCGGTGTCAGCGGTCAGCCGATGGCGTTCCACGAGCAGGTGATCGCCGCGATGACGCGACACAACCAGCGGCCGATCGTGTTCGCGCTGTCGAACCCGACCTCGAAGGCGGAGTGTACCGCGCGCCAGGCCTATGAGTGGTCCGACGGCCGCGCGGTGTTCGCCAGCGGCAGCCCGTTCGATCCGGTCGAGTACCGCGGTCGGACGTTCGTGCCCGGCCAGGGCAACAACGCCTACGTGTTCCCCGGCATCGGCCTCGGCATCGTCGCGACCGCCGCGCGCATGGTGCCCGACGAGATCTTCCTGGTCGCGGCGCGCACGCTGGCCGCGATCACGAGCGCGAACGACCTCGCGACCGGCTGCCTCTACCCGCCGCTGGCGCAGATCCAGCAGGTGTCGCTCGCGATCGCCGAGGCGGTCGCCGAGTTCGTGTTCGAGGCCGGGCTCACCGAGCTCGAGCGACCCGACGATCTCGGCGCGCACGTGCGCTCGTTCCTGTGGAAGCCGGACTATCCGGAGTACCTGACCGAAAGCTGAGGCGCGGAACGCGCCCACGGTCCGCGGCACGTCGACCAGATTGGCCGTCGTGTGCGGGTGCGGGGTGACGCTGCGTCGGTCACGCCGGGGCTGTCGCGAAATCGCCAGATTCGCCGAGCGCGATCGCGGGTGCATGCACGAACGGAACTGCTGTGACCGCGCAGTTCCTCAACCGGTTGCTTCGGTGATGCCGTCGCGCGGCAGGAACCTTGCCCTGGCAGGGAGACGGTCGCGCGGATAAGTCGCGCGGTGGGGCGGAATCTCCGCGTCGATGCGACCCGGCCGCCTCGTCTTCGTTTCGTCTCGCACCAAACCCATGCAATCCCATCTCCCGGGCCGCGCGATCGCGGCCTCCTTCGCGGCCGTTCTGGCCGCCGCTCTCCCGCTGCTCGCGCAGCAGCCCGACGCCGCCGCCGGCAACCGCACCGTGGAAGTCCAGCTGCCCGCGGCGTCCGGCGACGAGCTCATCGAGCCCGTGCTGCTCGCCGACGCGCAGCAGCTCGAGGCCTTCGGCTTCGTTCGCGACGGCGAGGCCGTGCGCGCCAACCTGCGCGTCGTCATCGAGCTCGTGCGTCAGCCCGGCGACGTCACGTTCGAGACCAGCACCGCGCGCGATCCGCTGCCCGAGGTGCAGGCCGCGATCATCAACCGCCAGGCGCAGTTCTTCGACGCGCTCGACGGCGCGTTGACCGCGGCGCAGCGCGCCGGCGTCGACGTGCTGTTCCCGCTCGAGCTGCAGTACATGCTCGCCGCCGAGGTCAGCGACCTCGCGACGCTGCGCGCGCTCGCGCTGGTGCCGGGCGTCAAGTACCTCTGGAAGGACAAGCTCAACAAGCTGCTCACCAACGAGGGCCGTGCGCTGACCGGCTCGACCACCGCCGCTGCCGCAGGGCACACCGGCGCCGGCGTCGGCGTCGCGGTCATCGACACCAACTTCGACCTGCTGCACCCCGAGCTCGGCGGTTCGACCAGCCTGCCGAACTCGGTCGTAAAGGGCGGCTACAACTACAGCACGCCGGGCGCCGCGATCCACTCGCGCACGTTCAACGACTGCTACCACGGCACCGGCACGGCCTCGATCGTGAAGCGCTACGCGCCCGGCTGTGACCTCTACACGCTCGTGGTGTTCCCGAACGCCTACGACAGCGTGATCGCGAACGCGATCAACTGGTGTGTCACGAACAAGAACGGCACCGGCGGCGGTGCTCCGATCAAGGTCATCAGCATGTCGCTCGGCGGCGGTCGCTACTACTCGGCGCAGACCTCGGGCACGATGCACAGCGCCTGCGGCACCGCGCTCAGCAACGGCATCGTCTGCTTCGCCGCGTCGGGCAACGACGGCTGGACCGATTCGATGGGTTCGCCGGCAGCTTCGACCAACTGCATCTCGGTCGGCGCGACCTGGGACCAGAACGGTGCGGCCTACTCGCCGTTCCCGCCGGCCTACTGCAGCGACACCAACCGCCTCGTCGACGAGCGCACCTGCTACAGCGACACGGCGTCGTTCCTCGACATCTACTGCCCGTCGGAGGAGGTGATCTGCGCGCGCTGTGGCGGCGGCACGTTCGCGCTCGGCGGCACGTCGTCGGCGACCCCGGCCGCGGCCGGTCTGACGGCGCAGTTCCTGCAGGCCAGGCCGACCTACGCCGGCAACCGCAGCGGCATCGTCTCGCTCTACCAGAGCACCGGCGCCACCGTCGTCGGCGACACGAGCAAGCGTCGCGCCAACGTGATGTCGGCGATCAACGCCGCCGGCGGCGGCACCGGCGGCCCGACCGCGCTCGCCAACGGCACGACCTACAACTACTCGGTCGGCCTCGGCGCCGTGCTCAACTACACCGTCGCGATCCCGGCGAACGCGACCGACTTCACGGTGACGATCACCGGCAGCGGCGACGCCGACCTCTACGTCAAGCGCGCGGCGATCAACTGGCCGGCGGAGCAGGGCGCGCACAACGAGGCCGAGTTCCAGTCGCAGTACATCGGCGGCAGCGCCGAGAGCGTGACGTTCAGCTCGCCGGCGGCCGACACCTGGCACGTGCTGGTGCACGGCTACGCCGCCGCATCGGGCACGATCCGCGCGAGCTGGAGCGTCGGCACGGGCACGGCGTCGTGGCACACCGTGAGCTGGGCGCAGAACACGCCGCACAACTACCAGAACAACAAGGTCTACACCTACACCTACAGCTATCCGGGTGCGAGCCAGGTCGCGGTGCACTTCAACCGGATCACGACCGAGGCGAACTACGACTTCGTCCGGATCAAGAACGGCAGCGGCACGACGCTCTACACCGTGCACGGCAACGTGATCACGAACGGCACGGGCAGCGCGTTCGGGCGCACCGACGGCTGGGCGATCATCCCGGGCAACACGATCACGGTGGAGCTGACGACCGACTACTCGGTCACGAAGTGGGGGCTCAGGACCGACTACGCCTCGGCGTACTACTAGGCGCCTGGAGCGTGTCGGCAGCGGGGCGGCCTGCGCGGGAAGGCTCGAACTGCGGTATGCAGTAGCCTCCCGCGGCGTCGCCGCCGCCGTTGTCCCGCACTCTCCGAACCGTTCCGAGCCGCGCTCCGCAGCTCGATACCGCGCCAAGCCATGCAGCCGCTCCGCATCCTCGTCCCTTTCGCGCTCTCGACCCTCACGATCGCACAGACCGGCACGTTCGTCAGCGCCGGCACCGGGTGCCCGGCGCCGGCGCCACCCGGTCTCGGCATGACGACCGCGCCGAGCGTCGGCGCT
>JAGQRB010000563.1 GCA_020425925.1 Planctomycetota bacterium | reverse complement strand
CGGTGGCTGGCCGAGCAGTTCGATACGCTCGACGACGTGCTGCACGCGCTGGCACTGGTCGGTTCACCGTCGGCCGACGCACTCGCGTTCGTGCAGGGCCTCGGCGAGCTGTTCACGGCCCGCCTGCTGAGCGAGGAGCTCCGCCGCCGCGGCCTGCCCGCCGAGTTCCTCGATGCCCGCGAGGTGCTCGTGGTGCAGCACGGCGAGCTCGGCGTCGCGGTCGACTGGCAAACGAGCGCCGCGCGCCTCGCCGAATGGCGTGCGGCGCACCCCGGCAACCGCGCCGTGATCACCGGCTTCATCGCGCGCGAGGCGTCGGGTCGCATCACCACCCTCGGCCGGAACGGCAGCGACTACTCGGGCGCGATCTTCGGAGCGCTGTTCGACGCCAGCGAGATCCAGATCTGGACCGACGTCGACGGCGTGCTCTCGGCCGACCCGCGGCTCGTGCCCGAGGCCGTGCAGCTGCCGGCACTGTCCTACGACGAAGCCTGCGAGCTCGCCTACTTCGGCGCCAAGGTGCTGCACCCGCAGACCATGGCACCCGCGATCGCGCGCGGCATCCCGCTCCGGATCCGCAACACCTTCGCGGCCAGCAACCCCGGCACGGTGATCGCGGCGGCACGCGCCGACGACCGCAACCCGGTCGCGGGACTGACCACGATCACCGGCATGGCGATCGTCGGCGTCGAAGGCGCCGGCATGATCGGTGTGCCGGGCACCGCCGAGCGCGTGTTCGGCGCGCTGCACCGCGCCGGCGTCTCGGTCGTGATGATCTCGCAGGGCAGCTCGGAGCACTCGATCTGCTGCGTCGTGCGCGATCGCGATGCCGATCGGGCGGTGGCGGTGCTGCGCGACGCGTTCGCCCGCGAGCTCGATCGCCAGCAGATCCAGGCGGTGACGGCGACGGGCGACGTCAGCGTGCTCGCGGTCGTCGGCGACGGCATGGCCGGTACCCCCGGCATCGCGGCGCGCCTGTTCGAGGCGCTAGGCAAGAGCCGGATCAACGTCCGCGCGATCGCCCAGGGCAGCTCGGAACGCAACATCTCGGTCGCGGTCGGCAGCGCCGACGCCGCGCGCGCGCTGCGCGCGGTGCACGCCGGCTTCTATCTGTCGGCGCAGACGCTGTCGCTCGGGCTCGTCGGCCCGGGCCAGGTCGGTGCCGCACTGCTCGACCAGCTCGCCGCCGCGCAACAGCGCTTCCGCAGCGAGTCGAACCTCGACCTGCGTGTGCGCGCGATCGCGACCAGCTCGCGCATGTTGCTCGACGATCGCGGCATCGATCTCGGCAGCTGGCGCGAGCGCTTCGCCGCCGAGGCCGGCGACCTCGATCACGACGCGCTGCTCGCCCACGTGCACGCGCCGCACCTGCCGCACGCCGCGATGATCGATTGCAGCGCCAGCAGCGCGGTCGCCGATCGCTACGCCGCCTGGCTCGCGGCCGGGATGCACGTGATCACGCCGAACAAGCACGCCGGCAGCGGTCCGGCCGCGCGCCATGGCGCGATCCGTACCGCCGCCGCGCAGAGCGGTGCCCGGTTCCGCTACGAGGCCACCTGCGGTGCCGGCCTGCCGATCCTGTCGACGCTGCGCGACCTGCTCGACACCGGCGACGAGGTGCTCGCGGTGGAGGGCATCCTCTCGGGCACGCTCGCGTACCTGTTCCACCGCTTCGACGGCAGCCGACCGTTCGGTGAGCTCGTGCTCGAGGCGCGCGCCTGCGGCTACACCGAACCCGATCCACGCGACGATCTCGCCGGCACCGACGTCGCCAGGAAGCTCGTGATCCTCGGCCGCGAGATGGGCCGCGAGTCCGCGCTCGAGGACGTCGCGGTCGAGAGCCTGGTGCCGGCCGGACTCGTTGCCGGCAGCCGCGACGACTTCCTCGCCGGCATCGCCGCGCTCGACGCGCCGATGCAGGCCCGGTTCGAACGCGCTCGTCGCGACGGCCGGGTCCTGCGCTACGCTGCGCGCCTGGTTCCGGACGGCCGGCCGACGGTCGGGCTCGTCGAGGTCGACCCCGGTCACCCGTTCGCCCACATCCGACCCACCGACAACATCGTGCAGTTCACGACCCGCCGCTACCGCGACAACCCGCTCGTCGTGCAGGGCCCCGGGGCCGGTCCCGAGGTCACCGCGGCCGGCGTGTTCGCCGACCTGCTGCGCATCGCCGCGGCGCTCGGGGCGCGACTGTGAGTCACCCCGAGGCGCTCGCGTTCGCGCCGGCGACGGTCGCCAATGTCGCGGTCGGCTTCGACGTGCTCGGCCATGCGTTCGCGGGCCTGGGCGATCGCGTGCGTGCGCGACCGATCGCCGGCGACGCGGTCGTCGTCGCCGCCATCACCGGAACGGACGCCGACCGCCTGCCGCGCGACCCGGAGCAGAACACCGCCGCCGCTGCCGTCCGGTCGCTGCTGGCCGAGGTCAGGCCCGACTTCGGCATCGAGCTCCGCATCGAGAAGGGCATCCCGCTGAGTTCCGGACTCGGCGGTTCCGCCGCCTCGGCGGTCGCCGGCGTCGTCGCGGCCAACGCGCTGCTGCCCGAACCGCACCCGCGCGCCGAGCTCTATCCGCACGCGCTCGCCGGTGAGATGGTCGCTTCGGGCGCCGCGCACGGCGACAACGTCGGTCCGGCGCTGGTCGGCGGTCTCGTGCTCGCGCTCGCCGACCGCGTGCGCTCGCTGCCGGTACCCGAAGGCCTGTGGTGCGCGGTCGCGTGCCCCGACATGGCGCTCGAGACCCGGGCCGCGCGCGCCGCACTGCTCGCGCCATACGCGATCGAGGAGTTCGTCGCCCAACAGCGCAACTTCGCGGT
>JAGQRB010000562.1 GCA_020425925.1 Planctomycetota bacterium | reverse complement strand
GCCGAGCTCGCGCTGTCGTTCACCGCCAGCCTGCCCGGACCGGCCGCGACGCTGTGCGGCACCGCCGACCCCGACGCGATCGCGGCCAACGTGCGCGCCGCTTCGACCCCACCCGACCCCGAGCTGCTCGCCGAGGTGCGGCGACTGCTCGCCCCGATCCAGAACCAGACCTGGCCGCAGGGCCGGCCCGAGAACCAATGACGGCAACCTCCGACGATCCGTTCCGCCTCGACGGCAAAACCGCCGCGATCACCGGCGCCGGCTCCGGCATCGGGCGCGCGATCGCCCATCTGTTCGCGCGCCGCGGCGCCGCCGTTCACGTGCTCGACATCGACGCCACCGCCGGCGCGGCGGTGCGCGACGAGCTCCGCGGCCTCGGCGCGACCGCCGAGTTCGCGCCGTGTGACGTCACCGCCGACGCCTCGGTGCAGGCGGCGTTCGCCGGCCTGTCGCGGCTCGACATCCTGGTCAACAACGCCGGCATCGGCCACGTCGGCAACGTCGAGACCACGACCGAGGCGGACTTCGATCGGCTCTACGCGGTCAACGTCAAAGGGGTCTACCTCGGCACCAGACACGCGATGCCGCACCTGTTGCAGAGCGGCGGCGTGATCTGCAATCTGGCCTCGATCGCGAGCCTGATCGGCATCGCCGACCGCTTCGCCTACTCGATGACCAAAGGCGCGGTGCTGACGATGACGAAGTCGGTGGCGATTGACTACATGGGGCGGGTGCGCTGCAACTGCATCTGCCCGGCCCGGGTCCACACGCCGTTCGTCGACGCCTACCTGGCGAAGAACTACCCGGGCCGCGAACGGGAGATGTTCGAACAGCTCTCGGCCTACCAGCCGCTCGGGCGCATGGGCACACCCGACGAGGTCGCGGCGATGGCACTGTTCCTCTGCAGCGAGGCCAGTGCTTTCGTGACCGGCCAGGCTTTCCCGCTGGACGGCGGCAAGCTCTGCGGCTGATCTATCGGCGTGAAACTCCTCCGCTTCGGTCCGCCCGGCGCCGAGCGCCCGGCGGTCGAACTCGCCCCCGGCCGCCGGCTCGACTGCTCCGCCTTCGGCTCCGACTTCGGCCCCGCCTTCTTCGACGGCGACGGCATGGCGCGTCTCGCGCGCTTCGTCGCCGAGCACGAACGCGAACTGCCGGCGGTGCCCGACGACGCCCGGCTCGGACCGTGCGTCGCGCGGCCCCACAAGCTGTTCTGCATCGGCCTCAACTACAAGAAGCACGCCGCCGAGTCCGGCATGGCGGTGCCGAGCGAGCCGATCGTGTTCGGCAAGGCGACCTCGTCGATCTGCGGGCCCAACGACGACCTGGTGATCCCGCGGAACTCGCAGAAGACCGACTGGGAGGTCGAGCTGCTGGTCGTGATCGGCAAGACCGCGCGCTACGTCGACGAGGACGCCGCGATGGCCCACGTCGCCGGCTACGCGGTCCACAACGACTACAGCGAGCGCGAGTGGCAGCTCGAGCGCGGCGGTCAGTGGATCAAGGGCAAGAGCTTCGACACCTACGCCCCGATCGGGCCCTGCATGGTGCCGGCCGATCAGGTCGACGCCGGCAACCTCGGGCTCTGGCTGGCCCACAACGGTGAGCGGCTGCAGCAGAGCAACACCAACGACATGGTGTTCGGCATCGCGGCGATCGTGTCGTACCTCAGTCACTGCCTGACGCTCGAGCCCGGCGACTGCATCAGCACCGGCACCCCCGCCGGCGTCGGGCTGGGCTTCGATCCGCCGCGGTTCGTGCGCCCGGGCGACGTGCTCACGCTCGGCATCGACGGACTCGGCGAGCAGCGGCAGACCGCCGTCACCTGGGAGCAACATCAGGCGCGACAGGAGCCGGGACGGTGAGCGCCGAACGGGTGCAGCGCCACGGCCAGCGGCTCGGCCTGCGTCCCGAGCGGCTCGACGACTACCGCGCCGAGCACGCGCGGATCTGGCCCGAGATCGCCGACGCGATCCGCGCCGCCGGCATCCGCAACTACTCGATCTACCACCACGAGGGCGAACTCTTCGGCTACTACGAGTACGTCGGCCCGCCGACCGAGTACCACGCCCGCCTGGCGGTGCTGGCCCGGGCGCCGCGCATGCGCGAATGGTGGGACCTGATGGAGGCGATGCAGATCCCCCACCCGCGGCGGCGAGCCGGTGAGTGGTGGACCGAGATGGAAGAGGTGTTCCACCTCGACTGACCGCGGAAGACCCCGATGAAGATCACGACCGTCGAAACCAGGCTGCTGCGGGTCCCGCTGCAGCAGCGCACGATCACCGACAGCCAGAGCACCGTCACCGACGTCGAGTTCCTGCAGGTCGTCCTGCGCACCGACGAGGGCATCACCGGCTACGGCATGAACTGGAGCTACACGCCGGGCCTGCGTGCCGCCCAGGTCGCGGTCGACGAGAACTACGCGCCGGTGCTGCAGGACAAGGACCCGGCGTTCCGCAAGGCGATCGTGCGCGAGTGCTTCTTCACCAACCACTTCATCGGCCGGGTCGGCGCGACCCGTGTCGGGCTCGCGGCGGTCGAGTTCGCGCTCTGGGACATCGCCTGCAAGCAGGCCGGCGAACCGCTGTGGCGCTACCTCGGTGCCTGCCGCGACCGCGTCAAGGCCTACAGCACCGACGGCGGCTGGCTGACCTGGAGCGAACAGGAGCTGGTGCGCGATGCCTGTGCGCTGGTCGAGCGCGGCTTCGACGCGGTCAAGATCAAGCTCGGCCGACCGGACCCGCGCGAGGATCTGCGGCGCGTCGCCGCGGTGCGCGACGCGGTCGGCGACGAGATCGACATCATGACCGACGTCAACTGCGCCTGGACGCTGGCGACCGCGATGCAGTACGGCCGGGCGCTCGCCGACTGGGACGTCAAGTGGCTCGAGGAGCCGATGAAGCCCGAGGATGTCGCGATGCACCGCGAACTCGCGCACGCCATCACGACGCCGATCGCGGTCGGCGAGACGCTGTTCACCCGCGAGGCCTTCCGCGACTACATCGCCGCCGGCGCAGTGCACTACGTGCAGGTCGACGCGACGAAAGTGCTCGGCATCGACGAGTGGCTCGAGATCGCCGCGCTGGCCGCCTGCCACAACCTGCCGGTCGTGCCGCACACCAACGTGCAGCACAAGCTGCACGTCCAGCTCGCGGCCGCGACGCCGAACTGCGTGCTGGTCGAGAACTGCTACGAGTCGCTCAACGACATGTGGGAGGAGCCGATCGAGGTACAGGGCGGCTACTACCAGCTGCCCGAGCTGCCCGGCGTCGGTCTGCGCATCCGCGACGACGTCGTCGACCGCCACCGCATCGGCTGAGCAACGGATGACGGCGATGCGGATCGACTGCCATCAGCACTTCTGGCGCTACGCGCCCGACGAATACGGCTGGATCGACGACACGATGGCCGGACTGCGGCGCGACTTCCTGCCGCCCGATCTGCGGCCCCTGCTCGATGCCACCGCCACCGACGGCTGCATCGCCGTGCAGGCGCGCCAGACATCGGCCGAGACCCGCTTCCTGCTCGACCTCGCCGCCGCCGCACCGTGGATCCTCGGCGTCGTCGGCTGGGTCGATCTCCGCAGCTCCGACGTCGAACGCGAGCTCGACGCCTGCGGGCGCGAACCGCGCCTCGTCGGCATCCGGCACATCGCGCAGGCCGAGGCCGTCGACTTCCTGACCGGCGACGCGTTCGTCCGCGGAGTCGAGGCGCTCGCACGGCACCGTCTGACCTACGACCTGCTGGTGTTCCCGCCGCAGCTGCCGGCCGCGATCGAGCTGGTGCGCCGCCTGCCCGAGCAGCGCTTCGTGCTCGACCATCTCGGCAAGCCCAACCTGCGCGGCGGCGATCTCGCCGGCTGGACCCGCGCGCTGCGCGAGCTCGCGGCAGCGCCGAACGTCGCCTGCAAGCTGTCGGGCCTCGTCACCGAAGCCGACTGGCTGCACTGGACCGACGCCACGCTGCGGCCCGCGTTCGAGGTCGCGCTCGGCGCGTTCGGTCCCGACCGGCTGCTGTTCGGCAGCGACTGGCCGGTCTGTCTCTGCGCCAGCTCCTACACCCGCTGGCACGCCACCGTCCTGGCCTGGCTCGACGGGCTCGGCCCTGCCACGGCGACGGCGATCCTCGGCGGCAACGCGCCGACCTGGTATCCGCGCATTGCGAAGCCGTAGCCGCGGTCCGGACCTTGCCGAGCGGGTCCGAGCGTGCGCGATTTCCCCCACCCGTGGGTTGCCACCGCCGGTCGAACGCAATAGATAGTGGACCCCTGCGGCGCAGCGCGCTCGTCGTCCCATGCCCGGTCGCGGACCGGGGCGGGCGCTCCCGCCGTGGCGACCGTGCCCTCGGTCAGGGTCCGGTGCGTTTGCAACGGTCAGGTTTTCAGACGGTCAGATTGCTCTCGGCTCGGCGAACCGCGCATCGGATCTCAGTTCCGATTCAGCGGTGTTCGGTCAGTCCACGGACCCGCCCGGCGATCGGTTCGTGGTCGGCGGACTCCCGATCCATCGAACCCGCGGCCGGACTGCGGGCACGGCAGCGACGAGGCGAGTGAGGCTACGGCCACGCAATCACGAGAGGAGGAACGTAGCGTGAAGGTTACTCGGCGGTTCACGGCGAAAGGCAAGTCCCCCTACGAAGGCATCCCGTTCGCCAAGCGGCACTCGGAGATCCGCAATCCCGACGGTTCGCTGGTGTTCGAAGCCCGCGACATCGCGATGCCGCGCCACTGGAGTCAGGTGGCAGTCGACATCATGGCGCAGAAGTACTTCCGCAAGGCCGGCGTGCCGCAGCGCAACGCCGACGGCGAGGCGCTGGTCGACGAGCGCGGCGAGCCGGTGCTCGGCGGCGAGACCGATGCGCGCCAGGTCTTCCACCGGCTGGCGGGCTGCTGGCGGCACTGGGGCGAGGAGAACGGCTACTTCGACAGCGGCGACGACGCCCAGGCGTTCGAGGACGAGCTCTGCCACATGCTCGCGGCGCAGCTGGCCGCGCCGAACTCGCCGCAGTGGTTCAACACCGGCCTCAACTACGCCTACGGCATCACCGGTCCAGCGCAGGGCCACTACTTCGTCCACGAGAAGAACGGCAAGCTGCTGCGCAGCAAGAACGCCTACGAGCGGCCCCAACCGCACGCCTGCTTCATCCAGTCGGTGCAGGACGATCTCGTCGGCGACGGCGGCATCATGGATCTGTGGACGCGCGAGGCCCGGCTGTTCAAGTACGGCTCGGGCACCGGCTCCAACTTCTCGGCGCTGCGCAGCGAGAGCGAGCCGCTCTCGGGTGGCGGCAAGAGCTCGGGGCTGATGAGCTTCCTGCGCATCGGCGATCGTGCCGCCGGCGCGATCAAGTCGGGCGG
>JAGQRB010000561.1 GCA_020425925.1 Planctomycetota bacterium | reverse complement strand
CGCTCCTCGACGGCGGTGCGCAGGCCGTCGGGTAGCGCGTCGACGAAGCCGTCGGCGCCGACGGTCGCGAGCGCTTCGCGCACGCGCTCCTCGCTGACCGTAGGATCGAACAGCCGGACGTTGTCGAGCACGGTGCCGGTGAACAGGAACAGGTCCTGCGCGACGAACGCGATCCGGCGCCGCAGCGGCTCGACGTCGAGTTCGCGCACGTCGATGTCGTCGATCCGCACGCTGCCGGCGGCGACCTCGCGCAACCGCGACACCAGCGCCAGCAACGTCGACTTGCCCGAGCCGGTCGGGCCGACGATCGCGACCGTTTCGCCGGGCTCGGCGGTGAACGACACGTCGCGCAGCACCGGCTCGCCGTCGCCGTAGGCGAAGTCGACCGCGTCGAACTCGATCCGCGCCGCGCCGCGCCGCGGCGCCGCGATGCCGCGGCCGCCCGGTTGCGGGAACACCGGCTCGTCGAGGATCTGGAACACCCGCTCGCAGCTCGCGAACGCGGCCTGCAACACGTTGTACTTCTCGCCGAGCTGGCGGATCGGCGCCGTCAGCAGGCCGTAGCAGATCCAGAACTGCACGAACTGTCCCGGCGCCAGCGTGCCGGCGAGGACCGCGCTGCCGCCGAACCACAGCAGGCCGACGGTCGTGACCCGGATCGCGAAGTCGATCAACGAGAAGAACACCGAGAAGTGCAGCCCGGCGCCGCGCCAGGCGCTGGCGGTCGCGTGATTGCGCTCGCGGTAGGAGGTCAGCACCTCGTCCTCGCGCCCGAACGCGCGGGTCGTCCGCACGCCGCCGATGAGCTCGGCGGTGAACGCGTTCTGCAGCGCGAGCCGGCCGCGAACCGCACGGTAGGCCTGTTCGGCCCGCTTCCGGAACAGCAGGCTGATGACCAGCAGCACCGGCGTCGTCGCGATCGTGAACACCGCCAACGGGGCGTCGAGCGCGAACAGCACGGCGATCACGCCGAGGATCTTCATCAGCTCGAAGACCGATTGCAGCACACCGGTCGCGATCAGCTCGTTGAGGTTCTCGACGTCGCTGGTGACGCGCGTGGTCAGCTTGCCGGCCGGGTTCTGCTCGTGGAATGCGAGCCCGGTCCGCAGCACGTGGTCGAACAGCCGGCGGCGGACGTCGCGGATCACGCGCTGCCCGTTCCAGGCCGTCAACAGGCCGTAGACGTAACCCAGCGCCGCGCCGCCCGCGGTCGTCAGCAGCAGGCCGGCACCGAGCCAGTAGAGCTGCGAGAGCCGTTCGTCGGCCGGCTGTTCGGTCGCTGCGATCGGGCCGTCGATCGCGAGCCGGAGCAGGTACGGGCCGAGCAGCTCGAGCGCGAACGAGACCAGCAGGATCAGCAGGCAGGCGAGGAAGCCCTGGCGGTAGGGCCGCACGAACGGCCACAGCCGCCGCAGGAATCCGAGCTCGAAGCGTCCGGTCGGAGTGTCGTCGAGATACGGGTCGGTCACGCGGGTTCGCCTCCCTCGAGCGCCGAGGCCTCCGACTGCAGCTGCCAGGCGGCGGCGTAGCGGCCGGGGCGGTCGAGCAGCGTCGCGTGGCTGCCGCGCTGCACTACCCGCCCGCGATCGAACACCAGGATCAGATCGGCATCGGCGATCACCGACAGCCGGTGCGAGGCGGCGATCACAGTTCGAGCGCGACGCTGCTGCACCAACCCGCGCAGGATGCGTCGTTCGGTGGTCGGATCGACCGCCGACAGGGTGTCGTCGAGCAACAGGCCGGGCCGCTCGCTGAGCAGCGCGCGCGCCAGCGAGACGCGCTGCTTCTGACCTCCCGACAGCGTGACACCGCGTTCGCCGACCAGGGTCTCGAGGCCGGCGGGGAACTGCGGCAGGTCCTGGTCGAGTGCCGCGGCCTCGACCGCGGCGTCGAGGTCGGTGGCAGGGGGCGCGAGCTGGCCGAACGCGACGTTGCGCGCAATCGAGTCGCTGAACAGGAATGGTTCCTGCGCCGCCATCGCGAACAGCGCTCGGGTCGCCGCCGGCGCGAGGTCGAGCAGGTCGTGGCCGTCGATGAATATCGTGCCGCGCGGTGGATCGTAGAGCCGCATCAGCAGCGCCAGCAGCGTCGACTTGCCGCTGCCGACCGGACCGACGAGACCGAGTTTCTGGCCGGGCTCGAGCGCGAACGAGACCTCCGACAGCGCCGGCGTTTCGGCGCCGGGGTAGGTGAAGGTGAGGTTCTCGACCCGGATGCTGCCGCGCAGCTCGGGCGTCGCGCCGACGGCCGACTCGGGCTCGACCTCGAACAGCTCGGCGATGCGGATGCCGGCGGCGTAGGCCCGCGGCATCATCGCGATCGTCCAGCCGAGGATCTCGAGCGGGAAGGTCATCAGGCCGAGGTAGCCGATGAACTGGAACAGCTGGCCGATGCTGATGCGGCCGGCGATGGCCTCGTGGCCACCGACCGCGAGCACGGCCAGCAGCACGGCTCCGCTGGTGGTGTGGGTCAGGGCGTTGAGCGCGGAGCGCAGGCGGACGAGCCGCAGGTTGGCGAGCAGGTAGCGCCGGTTCTTCGTCGCCATCGCGGCGCGTTCGCGCTCGACGCGGGCGAACTGGTGCACGACGCGGATGCCGGCGAAGTCCTCCTGCGCCTGCTGCGAGATCTCGGCGATCGCTTCCTGGGACCGTTTGCTCCACTTGTGCAGACGCGGCATCACGGCGCGGAACGTGAGCATCAGCACGGCGAACACGCCGGCCGCCGCGAGCGTGACGGGCACGTTCATCGAGGCCATCAGCCAGATGCCGGCCGGCAGGATGCAGAGCGTGGTGCCGCCGTGCAGCAGGATCGGCCCCATGACGAAGCGCACGAGCTCGCAGTCCTGCGTCAGGCGGCTCACGATGTCACCGGTGCGCGAGCGGTCGAACCACGGCATCGGCAGGCGCTGCAGGTGCCCGACGAGCTCGTTCTTGAGGTCCTCCTCGACGTGCCGCGACACGTCGATCAGCAGCCGCCGCGAGACGAAGCGGCTGGCGGCTTCGACGAGGCCGAGGCCGAGGAACAGCCAGCACGCCGTCGCGAGCTCGCTGCGGCCGTCGTCGCCGCGAGAGCCGCTCAGCAGGTCGAGGGTGCGACCGACGAGTCCCGGCATCCAGAGCTGCACCCCGGCGTAGACCGGCACCAGCAGCACGCCGAATGCGACGGCCAGCCGGTGGTGCCACAGCAGGCGGGCCGGCCGGCCGAAGGCGCGCCGCACCGAGCCGGTCAGGCTGGGGCGCGGCGCCGGCGGGCTCGCGGGGTCGGGGTTCGGCACCCGCGCAGCATGGTGTGCGCGGCGCGGTGTTGCAAACGTCGACGCCGGCAGCCGCCCGGCCGGTCCCGGAACGGGACGCTGCCGAAGTCGGGCGCCACCCGCGGGGCCCGGACTGCCGATAACCCCCGGACATCTTCACCAGGGCTTTGCCCTGTCAGGAGCGATTGCGATGCGTACTCACCGGACCGAGAAGGAGGCCGGCTTCACGTTCGCGGAGGTGGCGTTCGCCATGCTGGTGCTCGTCATCGGCGCCGCGGTGCTGATCAACCATCTTGCGGTCAACTACCGCACGACGGCCGTCGAACGTGACAAGGTGTTCGCCTACGCCAAGGCGCAGGCGATGCTCTCGGAGATCCAGGGCTTCGTCGATCGTGGTCAGGTCGACGCGGCGGTCGACCTCGACGTGCTCGACGACGGCGTGACGAGTCGCGATGCGCTGACGATCGCGACCGATTCGATGGGCGCCCTGGTGGCGCCCGATCACGTGCTCTCGGGCAACTACCAGCGCTTCGGCCGCTGGGTCTGGTCGCGCCGCATCTCGGTGCAGCCGTTCACCGGCCTCAACAACCGCAACGTCCGCTACGTCACGGTGCGCATCTACCACCGCGACCAGCAGGGCAACGAGCACCCGATGGCGGACCTGTCGTCGGTCATCAACTCCGCCGGCGCGGCGTACCCGACGACGCAGGTCTTCGACGTCTACCTGTTCGCGATCGAGAACATCCCGGGCTGGTGGGTCTACATGGACACCATCAAGCCGTTCGTCGAATCGATGATCACCGACCTCGAGAGCCGCAACCCGGGGCTCGAGTTCCGCACGCACTGGATCACCAAGGCCGCGTTCGGCCGCAACCAGGGCTACCGGCCGTACGTCAACGACGCGGTCGACAGCTACGACCCGATCCCGGACGTCTACCACTACCCCGGTCGCATGCCGTCGGGCTCCGCGTCGACGTTCTACTACGTGCCCGACAACGTCGACGGCCACGTCAATCTCGACGGCGTCGACAAGAACGGCTACGACGTCGATCTCAATCCGTACCCGTACGCGCTCGCCGACTTCTTCAACCACGCGATGCGCTACCCGGACGAGAAGGCGCTCTGGGACGCCCGCGTCGCCGCGGTCGAAGCGCGCGAGATCGCGATCGCCGCGGCCAAGGCAGGTGGCACGACGCCGCCGGACGAGCTCGACGACATGTCGAAGGAGCCGACGCTGCGCCTGTTCCTCGAGGACCTCAACACCGATCCGACGAAGTACAAGAACGCGCTGATCATCAACCTGCACGGCGAGCTGCTGCCGATGCCGGCGCTGCGCAACTTCAGCGACGCGGCGCGCGATCCGTCGCAGATCGCGAACTTCGGCCAGCGCGTCGTGACGCATCCCGAGGAACTTCGGACGATCCGCGACTCGGCGACGCCGAGCGCCAGCGACCCGCTGAACTTCCGCGTCTACGCCTACTACAACGACCCGCAGATCTACGTCGGCGACCAGATCATGCAGTCGCCGATCGCGATCGAGGTGGTCGGACTCGACCTCACCGATCCGGGCGGCACGCCCGGTACGCTGAGCCCGGACTGCGAGCTCTGGAACATGCCCGGCGGCGTGCTGGTCAACGGCACGACCGACTACCCGCTCGAGAGCTCGGGCGACCGCGGCTTCCAGATCGCCAAGCACGCCAGCGACCCGTCGCTCGTCACCGACGAGATGTACTACGACGCCGAGTTCGTCGATCCGGGTGGCACGGGCGAGCGCTTCACGCGCATCCTGCTCTACAATACGCCGGCGGTCTGCCCGCTCGACGTCAACGGCCGCGGACTGGCGGCGACCGATCGCGCGCGGCTCTACGGGCTCGAGTACGTGCCGTGCCCGGTCGAGGCGGCGTGCGACTTCTCGACCAACCTCGCGACGCTGAACACGGCGTTGCCGAAGAACACGGCGCGTTGGCGCATGTCGATCCTGCCGAACGTCTACGTCGACAGCTCGTTCGTCGACGAGTCCGGCACGCGCTACCTGCCGACCGACGACGTCGTCGTCAAGGTGCGCACGCGCATCTGGACCGGCGGTAGCCCGGCGACGTCGGGCACGGTATGGCCGCCGTCGGCGCGCAACCTGCCGGAGGACCTGTCGACGACCTACGCCTGGTGGGCCGACAGCGCGGACGACGTGCCGATCACCGAACGCTCGCAGTTCAACGGCGATCCGCGCCACTGCCCGTACAAGGACTGCTTCGAGCTCGGCGACGACTTCCCGAACGCCTACAACTGGTACCACAACGACCTCTGGGACGGTACCAACTACGGCGGCTACGACTACGAGTCGCTCGAGCTCTACCGGCTGCGCGACCGTTGGAACGGCGCGATGTCGTGCGACGTGCCGCGCTACATGCAGATGCTGCGCACCGGTCTGACCAGCAGCAAGGCGGTCTACACCACGCTGACCGGCTACTCGTACTACTACCTCGGTATCGGCAACGACATCGGCTACGACAGCGCCAACGGCTACCCGAACTCGATCCCGAGCAACATGATCCCGCACGGATCGTCGGGCAACGGCTACATCAACACGATCACCGGCGCCCGCCGCTGGGTGCGCACCGGCGGCACCGACTGGTGGTGGGGCATGCCGTGGCTCGGCGAGATCTACCCGGACTGGGCCGCCGGCACCTGGCAGACCGTCGACGTGTCGGGCAGCATGCGCGGCAACCTCGACCCCGGCACCTCGTCGGGCGAGTTCTACCAGGACCGGACCTCGCAGGTCTACAGCACCGGCCGCAAGCAGTCGTGGGGCGTGTCGATCCTCGACCACATCCAGCGCACGTCGTCGCGCGGCTGCACCGCGTTCTTCAACATCGGTTCGAGCGGCTCGACGTTCGACCACACCGGCTCGAGCGGCAACGGCACCATGGCCGCGCCCGGACTCGAGATCGGCACCAACTACAACCTCGTGATCGCGACCACCACGCCGGTCACCCGCCCGTTCACGCTGACGAAGAACGTCAGCGGCGCCGACGAGTGGACCTACTCGCCGTACTCGACCGAGCGCTTCACCGGTTCGCTCTACAAGACCTACTTCACGCACAGTGCCGGAACCGGTTCGGGTCTCGTCAAGCTCGTCGACCCGGGCAACACCGATGCCGCCTACATCGTCGTGAACGGCATCGCCAACACCGTCGACACCGGCACGTCGTACATCGCCAAGTGGTCGCTGCTGACGCTGGTGCACTCGTTCTTCGAGGCCGGTGACACCGCGAACTCGCTGCGCATCCAGCAGCTGCCGCGCGTCGAGCTCGAGTGGCCGAACGACATCTCCGAGCTCAACGACCCGGCGTCGATCGCGATCCAGTACGACATCGACTGGTCGCGCTGGGACGGCCTGCCCTACACCCAGTCGGGCACGTTCGCGGAGAACGAGTCGCTGCTCGAGTACGTGCTGATGTACTCGCCCGACGGCGGCGACACCTGGCTCTACATGCAGGACGACTCGCCCGCGTCCCCGGGCTACCGGCCGGCGAACACGTTGTACGTGGTGCCCGACCTCACGCTCGGCCAGGAGACGTTCAACTGGCCGGTGCCGTCGGCTTCGTTCCCGCAGGGCAGCTACCTGCTGCGCATCGACTGTTTCCGGCAGGGTGCGCTGGTCCACTACTCCTACCACCGGACGAAGATCTTCATCCAGCGATGAGCAAGACCATGAAAGCGGCCGGTTTCTCGATGATCGAGCTCACGATCGCATCCGTATTGCTGTTCGTGATGCTGTACTCCGTGGCGGCGTTGTCGCTGTCCGGTGCCGACGCCTCCGACCTCTCGCGGCGCCTCACGCGCGCCGCGGAGGTCTCGCAGGAGATCGTCAACGACACGCGGCTCGAGATCGTTTCTTCCGTTCGCCTGTTCGGCGACGACGCCGAGGGCAACGCCAACCTCGCCCGCCTCGACCTCAGCGGCGCGATGCCGCAGCTCGCCAGCAGCCGGTTGCCGACGATCGACGCCAACGGCACGATCGGCGCGGACACCGTCGGCAACGAGATCACCGGCAACTCGCTGTTCTTCTGCAAGTTGGCCTGGAGCGATCGCTTCGTCTGCCTCAGCGGCAACGAGTACCTGGTCGACGTGCTGCGCTGGGTCTACATCTACCTCACTCCGGAGAGCGGCGGCGCCCAGGTCGGCAGCCCGGTCGGGCTCAACCTGGTCCGCGTCGTCAGCGAGCCGCTGATCGACGCCGGCAGCGTCGACCGGATCAGCGACCCCGTCGATCAGGCCGAGGTGCTGATGCACCTGCTGAACGCGACGCCCGACGCCAACGGTGTCACGCACCTGCCGTGCGAGATCGTCTGGATGCGCGGCGAGCTGCCGAGCGCGACCGACGCGATCCGGCAGATCGATCCGTCGGACGGTTCGCTGAGCAGCACGCCGATCGGCGGCCGTGCCAGTCCGTTCGAGATCGTGCGCCGCGACGACGAGGTCGAGGGCATGCTCTACTACCGTCACCATTCGGTGGCGACGAACTACTCGCCGCCGAGCTACGGCGTCGCGACGTTCGGCATCCCGTCGGCCACGAACGGTGGCTTCCCGCACGGCTTCGAGGTCCAGATCACGGGGCCGAGCTCGGCGCGGCAGGTGCTGGTGCACCTCGTCGTCGCGAGCACGAACAACCACGGCCACAAGGCCTACAACGACGTGCAGATCGTCGTCGACGCCCGCGACACCTGATCGGTTCGGGGGCCGGGGGAGGGGGAAAACCGGGGCCGGGGAGGGCCTCGAGCCGGCGCGGGACTTGCAATCCGAGCCGGCCTCCCTACCCTACTTCGCCCCGCCGCCCCGGCTGGGCCCCAGGCACACGAGCATGGAACAGAGCCTCCCGCAGGAACTCGTCAAGCAGGTTTCCGGTTCCTTCCGTCTGACCGCGCTGCTGCAGAAGCGGGTCCGCGAGCTCGTCCGTGGCCAGAAGCCGCTGTTCGAGACCCGCGAGCGCAATTACATCAAGATCGCGAGCGAGGAGCTGCGGCGCGGCCTCATCGAGCTGGTGCCGGACGAAGAGCAGGCCGAGCCGAACTTCTGAGTTCGGCACCGGTCGGCGTCACTCAGTTGGGCCGCCGCAGCTTGGCGCGGCGCTCACTCTGCAGCTTCGCCATCGCCTCGAGCAGCTCGGCATCGTCGCCGGCGACGCTCTGCACCGTGCTGCCGATCGCGAGATATGCGATCGGGTAGTCGCGGATCTCGAGGCCGCTGCGCTCGAGCAGCACCGGGTCGCGGTCGGGATCGAGCGACTGCACGATGCGTGACGGCACGTAGGTCGAGAGCGCCGCTCGACGGAGCTGCACCGCGCGCCCGTCGTCGCGGTCGCCGACGATCGTGACGAACAGCGGCTCGTAGAACACCAGGTCGACGGCGCGGCCGTAGCCGGCGACGTAGTAGCCGTACTCGCGGTAGTCGGACGCGAACGACTCGAGCGCCGAGATCGCCTCGGCGAACAGCTCGGGCCGCCGCGCCAGGTACGACAGCCGCATCAGCGATTCGGCCATCGTCGCGTTGTCGAGGATCGAACGGTTGCGGCGGCGCATCGAGCCGGCGTTGCCCGGGTCGTGCAGGATGTCGTAGAAGCCGCCGGTCTTCGACTTCTGCCGCTCGATCGCGCGGTCGGCGATCGCCTCCGCCGGCTGCAGCAGGTCGGAGTCGCCGGTGTGCTGCGAGGCGTCGATCAGCGCGCGGATCAGGCACGCCTGGTCGGCCAGCATGCCGGGCAGGTGGTAGGTGCCGTCCCAGTAGTGGTAGACCTCGCGGCCGTCGTAGAGGTTGTCGAGCAGGAAGCCGAGGGTGGCCATCGCGTGCTCGCGCCAGTGCGGCTGCGACAGCACCGCCGATGCCTTGAGCAGGCTCGACACCGCGATCGCGTTGGCGTGGCAGTAGACCGTGCGGTCGAGCAGCGGCGGCGGTCGGTGGCTGCGCTCGGAGCCGCCACCGGCAAAGTAGTCCATGTCACCGTTCTGGCTGCCGGCGAACGCGCCCGACCCGGGCTCGCGCATCGTCGTCAGCATCCATTCGACGATGCCCTCGGCGGCGCGGCGGTAGGCCTCGTTGTCGAACACCTGGTAGGCCTCGAGGTAGGCCCGCAGCACCAGCGCGTTCTGGTCGAGCAGCTTCTCGTAGTTCGGCGTGTGCCAGTCCGGCGTCTGCGAGAAGCGGAAGAAGCCGCCGTCGACGTGGTCGTGCAGCGGGCTCTGCATCATGCGGTCGAGGGTCAGCGTCACGACCTCGCGCATGCGCTCGTCGCCGCGCTTCTGCGCCTGCACCAGCGCGAAGTCGAGCGCTTCGGGGTGTGGGAACTTGCTGGTCTCGCCGAAGCCGCCGTGGCGGTGATCGAACTTCTCGTAGATCGCCGAGGCGACGTCCTCGGTCATCTGACGCCGCAGCTTGGTGCGGATCGGCGCCTCGGCGTGGCTGGCGTTCGCGACGATGTCGGCGACGCCGCGTTCGATGTCGCCGCGGCGGTCGCGCCAGGCCGCGCGCACGCGGTCGAGCTGGCTGCTGAGCGCCTCGGCGTCGAGGAAGTTCTGGTGCGTGATCAGCTCGCCGCCCGGGGTCAGCCACGCGATCGTCGGCCACGCGCCGGTGCCGTAGCGCTGGTTGACGTCGGGGCGACGCTCGGCATCGATGTGCACCGGCACGAAGTCGTCGTTCACCTTCGCGACGATCTGCGGGTCCGCGAACGTCGTCGCCATCAGCTCACGGCAGTGCTGGCACCACGGCACCGTCAGCACCATGAGCACCGGGCGGTCGGCGGTCGCGGCGGCCGCGAGGGTCGCCGAGTCGAAGTGCTGCCAACGGATGCTGCCGGTCATGATCGTCGCGAACGCGAAACGGAACGGTGACACGACTATCGTCGTGCATGTCGGTCAAACTGCAAGCGGAGTGGCCGATGCGGCCGAAACCTCCGCTCGGCGCGGGGTTCCGGTGGGCCGGCTCCGGTGGGCCCGTTCCGGCGGGCCCGTGCGGGTCATTCCCGCGGTTCGGGCGGGTCGCCGCCGGGGAGAAAGGCCCCGAAGCCGTCGAGCGTAGGCTGGCGGATCTCGTTGCCGGTCGCCTCGGAATCGTCGCGCGGACCGCTGGCCTCGAACGGCACCCGTGGCACGTCGGCCCAGAGCGCCTCGAGGTCGTAGTACGTTCGCGCCTCCGGCTGGAACAGATGCACGACGACGTCGTCGAAGTCGAGCAGCAGCCAGTTGCTGACCTCACCGTCGGCGCCGCTCGCATTGCGCCGCCGCCGACCTCGCAGCGCCTTGCTCTCGGCATCGAGATCGCGGGCCAGTGACTGCGCCTGACGCGTGCTCTGCACCGTCGCGATCACGAAGTAGTCGGCGATCACGAGCGGTCCCGACACATCGAGGATCACGATGTCCTTGGCCTGCTTCTCGTCGAGGCGACGCGCGATCGCGAGCGCGAGCTGGGTCGCCGCGGGATCTGGGATCGCGCGAACCTCGGTGACTGGATCGGGACTACGGTCGGATGCAGGTGTGCTCAAAGCTTCAGTGGTGGTTTCGCGCTCATCCGCGCTACTGACGAAGAATAGCAGCCTCACGGCCCCTGATAACCCCCCGACGCGTACCGCCCCGAGAAACCCGGGTGAACGGTCCGTGAATCCGTCCCTTGCCGCCGCCCGTTCCCGTCCGCCGGTTCCCGTCGCTGCCGTTCTCCCAGCCGGCACCGAGCCGCGTGCCTCTGGGCGCGTCGGCTCCTGTGCCGGCGCGCAGGCCGGCCCCCGAAGGGGGGCCGCCCTGCGCCTATTTGAACAAGGGCAGGGCGATCAGCGCCGCGATCGTCATCAGCTTCATCAGGATGTTGATCGACGGGCCGGCGGTGTCCTTGAACGGGTCGCCGACCGTGTCGCCGGTGACCGCCGCCTTGTGGGTGTCACTGCCCTTGCCACCGAGGTGGCCGGACTCGATGTACTTCTTGGCGTTGTCCCACGCGCCGCCGGCGTTGGCCATGAACAGCGCCATCATGACACCGGCACCGGTCGCGCCGGCGAGCAGGCCGCCGACCGCCTCCTTGCCGAAGATCATGCCCATGATCACCGGCGCGAACACCGCCAGCAGGCCCGGCGCGACCATCTCGCGCAGCGCACCGCGGGTCGAGATCTCGACGCAGCGCGAGTAGTCCGGCTTGCCGGTGCCTTCCATGATGCCCGGGATCTCGCGGAACTGCCGGCGCACTTCCTCGACCATCGCGTTGGCGGCCTTGCCGACCGCCTTCATCGCCATCGAGCTGAACAGGAACGGCAGCATCGCGCCGATCAGGAGGCCCATGACGACGTTGGCGTTGTCGAGGCCGAGGTCGGCCTTGGCGGCGACCTTGTAGGCCGAGAACAGCGCCAACGCGGTCAGCGCGGCCGAGCCGATCGCGAAGCCCTTGCCGATCGCCGCGGTCGTGTTGCCGGTCGCGTCGAGCGAGTCGGTGCGCTGGCGGACCGACGGGTCCTGGTGCGACATCTCGGCGATGCCGCCGGCGTTGTCGGCGACCGGGCCGTAGGCGTCGACACCGAGCGAGATGCCGAGCGTGCTCAGCATGCCGACGGCCGCGACGCAGATGCCGTACATCCCGGCGAGTTCGTTGCAGTAGTAGATCGCGAGCGCGAGCAGCAGCGTCGGGATCCAGGTCGACGCCATGCCGGTGGCGAGGCCGTGGATGATGTTCGTCGCCGAGCCGGTCTTCGACTGCTGGGCGATCGTCTGCGCCGGCGCCATCTTCTCGGAGGTGTAGTACTCGGTGACCTTGCCGATCATGACGCCGACGCCGAGTCCGATGACGACCGAGAAGAACACCCGCCAGTAGCTGAACGTCTCGGCCACGCCGGTGCCGTGTGCCGGCTGCGGCTGCATCACGACCGTGATCGCGAGCGCGCCGAACACGAACGCGACCGAGGCGGCGATCAGGCCACCGAACAGCGCCGAGGACAGCCGGCTCTCGTCGTCGGCCTTGACCCGGAAGGTGCCGAGGAAGCTCGCGACGATGCCGACCGCGGCCAGCATGATCGGGTAGAGCATCAGGCTGGCGCGCGCGTTGGTCGCGGCGTCACCCTCGAGGCCCGTCGGCAGCAGCGACCAGCCGATCACCGCGGTCGAGACGATCGCACCGCAGTAGCTCTCGAACAGGTCCGCGCCCATGCCCGCGACGTCGCCGACGTTGTCGCCGACGTTGTCCGCGATGGTCGCCGGGTTGCGCGGGTCGTCCTCCGGGATGCCGGCCTCGACCTTGCCGACGAGGTCGCCACCGACGTCCGCCGCCTTGGTGTAGATGCCGCCGCCGACGCGCGCGAACAGCGCGATCGAGCTCGCGCCGAAGCTGAAGCCCAGCACGTAGTTGACGAAGTTGACGTCACCGGGCTGGTTG
>JAGQRB010000560.1 GCA_020425925.1 Planctomycetota bacterium | reverse complement strand
CTGGTTGTCGAGCCGGGCCGAGGCGTAGCCCGGCGCCTCGGCCAGCAGATTGATCATTCCCTCGGTCGGCGCATTCTCGAAGCGGAACATGCCGGCGTTGTCGGTGATCGCGAGGATGCCACGCTCGCGCCCGGGCGTCGGCAGCATCGTGTGGGCCTGGTTGCTGCCGGTCAGGTAGACCGAAGCCGAGCTCACCGGCGTCTTCGAGATCTCGTCGACGACGCGACCGCTGAGCACGATGCCGCGCTCGAGCCGGATGTCACCGGTGTCGTACCAGTCGTCCTCGCTGACCTTCACCGACTTGTGGTTGACCTCGGGATACGAGTCGCTGGCCAGTCGCAGGTCGTAGGACCTGCTCTGATCGCGGATCCCGAGCGCGAACAGGCCGGCCTCGTCGGTCACTCCGGCGCTCACCGGCGGCGGCGTGCGGCCGCTCTTGCTCATCAGGAAGACCTTGATCGGATCGTTCATCATGCCCTCGATCAGGAACACCGGGATGCCGGCCGCCGGGGCGCCGTTCGGCAGCAGCACCCGGCCCTTCACACCCTGTGGTGCGTCGTCATTGGTGTTGTTGGCGAGCGCGACGACGCGGTCGGGTTGCACGCGATCGGGCTGCTCGACGTCATCGACCGGGTCGGCGGTCGCGGTGGTGGCATTGCTCGGCGGCGCGACCGGAGTCGTGGGCTGCTGCGCCACCGGGTCGTTGTTTCGCGGCAGCGGAGCGACGTCGTCAGAGCGGTTAAGGAACCAATAACCACCGGCTGCGAGAGCGACGAGGATCAGCAGCGGAACGAGAATGCGACTGGGGTTCACGGGAAGCTCGGACGGGATCGGGTTGGGAATGCGGTGTTGCCGTCGGCGCGGTCGGCTCGCTCTCGGGCGTATCCAACAGCGCGGCGGGGGGATTGAAACTCCCGCTCGCACACGGCGGGCGGTTTTTGTGGTCCGGATCGGGCGCTGCGGTCGCGGGGTTGCATGTTCAGCGCTCGGTGGTGAGGTAGAGCCGCTGCTCGGAGTGCAGCTGGCCCGGTAGGACGGTGAACGGCTGCGCCGACTTCCGCATCTGTGCCAGCTGAGCGAAGGCTTGCGTGTCGGGATCCGCTGGATTCACCGCTGCGCCGCGCAGCTCGTAGTTCCCCGGTGGGACGCGCCGCGGCAGCGTGAACGCGCCGGTGTCGTCGGTGACGGTCTCGAGCCGGATCGTCGCTGGGCCCGCCGCGGCGCCGCCATTGCCGATGCGATCTGCGACGCTCGTGAGCACGACCTTGACCTGACCCGCGACGCGGCCGTCCACCGTCGCCCGGCCGAACACCAGGGCGCCGGCCGGCAGCCGGATCGCGCCGAGGTCGCGCGGCTCGGGCGCGTGCAGTGTGAGCTCGGGTACGACGGTGCGGCAGGCGTCGGGGTGGTCGATCTGCAGCTGGTAGTTGCCGAGGGCAAGGTGATGCAGCGCGAAGCGGCCGTCGGCGTCGGTCTCGACCTGCTGCTCGGTGATGCGATCGGAAACCGCCGCGGCGAGCAGGCGCCAGACCGGGTCGTCGGGCGCCGCGCCCTGCGGCTGGGTCGCGACCGTGGCACCCTGGATCGCGGCGCCGTTCTCGTCGACGACGCGGCCGCGGATCGCGGCGCCGAGCAGCAGCTCGACGTCGACGTCGAGAGTCGTCGTGTTCTCGTCGATCGTGAAACTCGACGAGACGGTCTTGGCGTAGCCTTCGGCCGTGATCTGCACCGCGAACTCGCCGATCGGCAGTCCGGTGACCTCGACGCGATCGTCCTGCGGCGCGAGCCGCACTCTCTGATCGGGCAGCTCGCGCACGCGACCGAGTGGACCGAAGGGCGCGGGTTGTTCGTCGCGCGCCCCGGCCGACAGGCAGCGCCGCACGCCGAGTCGGAAGATGCGGATCACCGCGCCGTCGCCGGTGACGCGCACCCGGACGCTCGCACGCGGGCGCAGCGCGATCGCGACCTCGCGCTCGCCGGCGGCGATGCCGGTGAGCTCGAGCTCGTGGTAGCCGCGGGCACTGACCTGCAGCCGCTGCGGGCCGGGCCGCAGGCCGACCACCTCGAAGGTGCCGTCGGCGAGGCTCTGCGCCACGCACGGCGGCAGCGAGGTCGCCGCGGCCCAGGCTTCGATGCGCGCGGCGGCGATCGGCTGGCCGCGGTCGTCGACGACCCGGCCGGCGATCGCGAGTCCGGGCGGCAACGCGAAGTCGACCTCGACCGCGGTCGCGGTCGCGAGGTTCACGCCATTGCGGATCACGCGCGCGAAGCCGGGCGCCGCGGCGAAGACCTGCACGTTCGCGAGCGCCGGCGCGTTGTGGATCTCGTAGCTGCCGTCGGCGCGCGCGATCGCCGACAGGCCGGTCTCGCGGCCCGGGATACCGCGCAGCACGGAGTCGACGAACGTCGATCGCGCCGCGACCGTGACGACGGCGCGCGGCACCGGTGCGTGGCTGCCCTCGACGGTCACCCGGCCGCGCACCGTCGCGCCCGGGGACATCGCGATACGGCCGACGTCGTGCCAGATGTCGGGCAGCACGCGCAGGTCGCCGACGCGGGCATCGGCGAGGCCCGAGGCCAGGAACCGCAGCTCGTACAGCCGGTCGTTCGGCAGCGCCAGGCCGAGCGCGAACCGGCCGTCGGCAGTCGAGAGGGTCTCCGCCACCGGACCGAGCAGCAGGTTCTGCTCGCGCAGCGCCGGCAGCGACAGCGCCTCGTTGCGCGGGCTCTCGACCAGGAACACCCGGACGCCTGCGAGCGGGCGCTGGTTGCGGTCGACGACCTGGCCCTGGAGACCCTGTGGATACTCTTCCTTGGTCAGGCCGGGCGGCGCCGTGGGCGACGGCAGTGCCGGCTCGCGCTCGGCCGCAATGGGCTCGCCTG
>JAGQRB010000559.1 GCA_020425925.1 Planctomycetota bacterium | reverse complement strand
CTGCGCTCGAACCAGGCGACGAGCGCCTCGAGATCGTCCGCGTCGGTCACGTTCGCGGCCGCGGCGTCGGCGAGCACCGCGAGCAGGGCAGCGCGATCCCCGGCCCCGAACGCCCTCACGGTGAAGCTCATGATCTCGATCGAACGATGCGGGCGCCGCGACCGCAAGGGGGGCAGGCCCGCCGCGGCGCATCCACCACGCGGTCCACAGATCCGCTACGCTCGG
This sequence comes from Planctomycetota bacterium, assembly GCA_020425925.1. Lineage (GTDB taxonomy): Bacteria > Planctomycetota > UBA1135 > UBA1135 > UBA2386 > JAGQRA01. The sequence goes on along the minus strand of JAGQRB010000559.1, from coordinate 7,812 downwards.
CGACCGATCGCGTCGCGCCGAGCTGCTCCGCGACGCCCGAGCATGCAACCGAAACGTCCGATCTGGAACGTCACAGCGATCGCGAGCCTCGTGCTCGCCGTCGCCGGACCGTTGGTCGCGTTCGACGGCTTCTGGAACGTCGTGCTCCACCACGGACCGTCGAGCGGCCCGAATCTCAAGTTCTGCGGCGGCATCGGCGCCGGGGTGCTGGCCGGCATCCTCGGCGTGATCGTCTTCGCGACCGAGCGGCGGCGCCGGCGATGGCTCGGACTGCCAGGAGTCCTGGCTGCCCTCGGCAGCGTCTGGACGGTCGGCGAGATCCTGCTCGACGAAGCGGCGCGACCGGGATTCTTCGGTTTCTAGCGCTGCCGGGCAGCGCGCTGCTCGCCGAGCCAGCTCCAGACCTCGGGCGAGCGGTAGGCCGACTCCCACGCGTTGTGACCGATGTGCTCGAGCGTCGTGAAGCGCACCCGCTCGCCGCCGGCGGCCCGGATCGCGTCGACCATCTCCACCGACTTCGCGAACGGAACGGCGCGATCGGCTTCGCCGTGCCACACCCAGATCGGCAGCGCCGTCAGCTTCTCGCCCCACGCCGGGTCGCCACCGCCGCACACCGGCACCGCCGCGGCGAACCGCTCCGGATGATCGGCGCACAGCCGCCACGTGCCGAAACCACCCATGCTCAGACCGGTGACGCAGATGCGCTGCGGATCGATGCGCCAGGTGCGCTCGGCATGGTCGAGCAACGCGACGAGCTGCTGCTGCTGCGTATCGCTGTTCCACCGATCGGACTTCGGGCACTGCGGCGACAGCACGACGTACGGGAGCCGTTCGCCGGCGGCGAGGTACTTCGGCGGCCCCCACGACGCCACCCGGCTCAGCGGCCCGTTGCTCTCGCCGCGGCCGTGCAGGAACAGCAGCAGCGGCACGACCTCGTCGGATTCGGCATAGGTCTCCGGCAGGTAGCAGAGATACGGCAGTTCGACGTCTCCCACCTTCAGGACCTGTTCGACCTGCCGACCGGGGGTCGGCTCAGCGTTCGCGGTCTGGGCCTTCGCGGTCTGGGCCTTCGCGGTCTGGGCGATCGCGAGCGGGGCGGCGGAAGACAGCAGCAGGAACAGGACGAGCGAGGAGCGCATGCGACGATCGTAGCCTCCGCCGGGCGCCGCCGCGTGCCCGGCCGCCGTCCGCGCCATCCGGAACACCCGCCTCAGGGTCGATGGGTGTAGAGCACGGGATTGCTCAACGTGACGACGCCGCCGCCGGTCAGCACGGCGCCGCGCCAGGCGACCTGGACGCCGGGCACCCACGGCGCATTCGGCACGGCATAGCTCGCGGTCAGGAGCGGCGCACCGCCGACGGCCTGACGCACCGGGTTCGCGAGCCAGAGCGGATCCTCGAGCCCGGGCAACGCGACCGGCGTCATGGCAAAGCCGACGAACAGCACCCCGGTGCCGGCGACCGGCACGTCGAGCGCCGCAGTGGCAGTGCCGCCGAGCGGACCGGTATCCGCCTCGAGCCGCGGGGTCGCGCGCGATTCGAGCGTGAGGTTGGGGTCGAACGCGGGGCTGGCGACGCCCTGCACGACGGTGTCGGGATCGAGCGCGACCGTGCCGTCGCCGGCGACCGCGGGGCCGGGGGTCGAGAGCTGGGTCGCGATCGAGGTCGCGCCGTTCATGAGCAGGTCGCCGCCGCCGAGCAGCACGATGACGGCCTGCCCGAACGCCAGCCCCGACGCGGTCTCGACGGTGCAAGCGGTGAGCTGCACCCGCCCGCCGCCCTGACGCAGCGCACCCCACTCGCCGTGGATCGACGTGCCGGTCACCACGAGGTTGCTGGCGTACGATTCCAGCGCTCCGGTGGTGAGCGCTCGCGACGCGAGATCGCAGTCGCGCACGAACGCGCGATCGCAGTCGGTGACCACCAGGCGGCCACCGAACGCCCCGGGGACACAGCGATCGATCAGCACGGTGCCGCGGTTGTTGCGGCAGACGAAGTCGCCGGCGAACCCGAACAACCTCGACCAGGTCAGCTCGCGCAACGTCACGCTGCGGTCGCCGGCGAGGTCGACGATGTCGATCGCCGTCTGATCGAACGCCTCGATGCGGACGCCGGGCGCGCCGAGCACCGTCAGGCTCTTGTCGCGGATCTGGAAGGGGTCGTAGGTGCCCGGGCGAACCTCGAGGACGGCGCCGTCCGGCACGGCTGCGACGGCGGCCGCGATCTCGGTGTAGTTCGTGCCCGGACCGTTGTTGACGTCGACGACGAACGTCTGGGCCGAGGCGGGCACTGCCGAGAGCGCGAAGAACAGAATCAGGGACTCGCAACGGCGCATCGGCAGCGCATTCTACCTGCGGGCGCCTTTCTCGGAGCTCGCGATCGTCTCGGCCCCACGCGTAACGTCAGATGTCCCGACCGCGATGACCGTCGTCACGACCCGCAACCCCGCATGAGGACCCACCGGCCCGCGTACCTGCCGGCGCTCGACGGGCTGCGGGCGATCGCCGTCCTGTTGGTGCTGTGGAGCCACGTCCTGCCGCAGATGCCGGGCTACCCGCCGTGGTTGGTCCAGCTGCGCGCCCTGCTCGGCCCGGGCGAACTCGGGGTCGAGATCTTCTTCGTGCTCAGCGGCTTCCTGATCACGCGCATCCTGCTGGCCGAGAAGGCCGCCGCGCGACCGGTGCGCTGGTTCCTGCTCCGGCGCATGCTGCGGATCTTCCCGATCTACTACCTGCTGCTGCTCGTGATCCTGTTCGTGCAGCCCGGGCCGACGCTGTTGTGGTGCGCGCTCTACCTGTCGAACTTCTGGTTCCTCGTCCAAACCGAGGCGAACTGGCTGCCGCACACCTGGTCGCTCTGCATCGAGGAGCACTTCTACCTGCTGTGGCCGTTCGCGGTCGCGATGCTGCCGTTGCGCTGGGCTCGCCGGGTCATGGCGTTCTTCGTGCTGCCGGGCGCCATCGTCGCGGCGATCGTGATCTGCAGCCAGGTCGCCCCGGCGCGCGCGGCCGAGATCCTGCAGCTCGCCTCGCCGATCCGCTTCCTCGACCTCGGCGCCGGCTGTCTCTGCGCGTTCGCCGAACCCCGACTCACCGCCCGACCGCGGCGGGCGCTCGCGGTCGGCGCGGTGCTGTTCGCACTCGGCGTCGCCTCGTGGCCCGGCTACTGGCTGTTCTTCGCGCCGCAGCAGCTCGGCTTCGGCCTGCCGCTCGCGGGTGGCCCCGTGCTCGGCCTGCTGCACAGCTGCCTGCTCGCCACCGGGCTCGTGCTGATCACGATCGCCGGCTCGTTCGGACGGCAGTGGTTCGTCCGGCCGCTGCAGCTCGCGCCGCTCCGTGGCATCGGCCGGATCAGCTACGGGCTCTACCTCTACCATTTCCCGCTCTACGTCGCGGTGATGGGCGGTCGGCAGACTCCCGGCCGGCTCGCGCTCGCACTTCTGCTCACGTTCGCGGTCGCGATCGCGTCGTACTGGCTCGTCGAGCGGCCCCTGCTGCGGCTCGGCGCGCGGTTTCGCTGAGCGGTGCGCACGGCTCGTGCCGCCGCGGCGCTATGATCGCGCTCGCCGTGACGAGCCGCGAACGCACGACCCAGCTGCTCCGTCGGCTCAGCGACGGCGACTCCGCGGCGGCCGACGACCTCTACGGCGCGATCCGCGGTGAGCTGCACCGGCTCGCCGAGATCCACCTCGCGCGTCGACAGCCGGGTCACACGCTGCAATCGACCGCGCTCGTGCACGAAGCCTGGCTGCGGCTCGTGGACGCCGAGACCGCGAGCTTCCAGAGCCGCGGCCACTTCTACGCGATGGCATCGAAGGTCATGCGCTCGATCCTGGTCGACCACGCGCGCCGCAAGAATGCGGAGAAACGTGGCGGGGACCGCGCCCGCGTGCCGTTGGCCGAGCGTGCGAGCGAACCGACGGAGTTCTCGGCAGGCGACGTCCTCGACCTGCATGCCGCCCTCGAGCAACTCGAGCACATCGACGCGGACCGGGCGCGCATCCTGGAGCTGCGCTACTTCGGTGGCCTGAGCATGGCCGATATCGCGAACTCGATGGCCATTCCGCTGCGCACCGCCGAGCGGCGGGTGCAAGCCGCAACGGCGTGGTTGCGTGCCCGCCTCGGGGGCGAATGACCGACGCCGACGCGACTCGCCGCGAACGCGCCGCGCTCGACCTGCTCGAACGCGCGCTCGAGCTGCCGGCGGCCGAGCGCGAGCGCTTCCTGGCGACCGCCTGTGCCGAGGATGCCGAACTCCACCTTCGCGTCGCGGCGCTGCTGCCGCTGCAGTCGGACCTCGGTCCGGCACCGTGGGCCGGCTGGATCCAGCGCGACGGCTTCGGGATGGCGAGCGACTGCGAACCCGGCGCGCAGATCGCGGCCTACGAGATCCTGCGGCCGATCGCGACCGGCGGCATGGGCCGGGTCTACCTCGCGCGCCAGCAGAACCCCGACCGCGACGTCGCGCTCAAGGTCTTGCGCCTCGAGTTCGAGTCCGACGAGACGCGCCAGCGGTTTCGCTACGAGGCGGAGGTGTTGGCGCGCCTGCGGCACCCCGGCATCGCGACGATCTACGAGGCCGGCATCCACCGCGAGCAGACGACCAGCGGTGCACGCGAGGTGCCCTGGATCGCGCTCGAGTACGTGCCGGAGGCGCGTCCGATCGACGAATTCGCGCGCGCCGAGGGCCTCGACCAGGGGGCCCGGGTGCGCCTCGTGCTGCAGGTGCTCGACGCGGTACACCACGGCCACCAGCGCGGCGTCATCCACCGCGATCTCAAACCAGCCAACATCCTGGTCGACGCTGCCGGCCACGCCAAGCTGATCGACTTCGGGGTCGCGTGCCGGACCGGCGCCGATCGGCCCGACGCCGTGACCGTGCGCGGCGAACTCGTCGGCACGCTCTACTACATGAGCCCGGAGCAGGCCGCCGGCGCGATCGAGGATGTCGACGTGTGCAGTGACGTCTACGCGCTCGGCGTCGTGCTCTATGAGCTCGTCTGCGGCCGCCATCCCCACGACCTCGAGGGCCTGTCGCTGCCGGCGGCCGCACGCGTGGTCTGCGAGCAGCTGCCGCTGCGGCCGCGCCTGGCGCGACCCGGCCTGGCGCCGGATCTCGAGGCGGTGTTGCTGCAGGCACTGGCCGGCGACCGCTCCCGGCGCTACCAGTCCGCCGCCGCGTTCGCAGCCGACCTGCGCGCATTTCTCGCCGGCCGCGCGGTGTCGGCGCGCAGTCCCGGCGCACTCGGTCATCTGCGCCTGCTCGCCCGGCGCAATCCCGCGGTCGTGGTGGCGATCGGCGTCGCGCTCACGGCGCTCGTCGCCGCGACGATCGTCAGCATCGGCTTCGCGCTGCACGAGCGCGCGGCGCGGCGCGCCGCCGAGCGGCTGCAGGCGGCGATGCTCGACCAGACGTTCGCGCTCCACCTCGACTTCGCGCCGAAGCTCGCCGACCTCGAGGGCTCGCTCGACGTGCGCCGCGCGATGATCCAGGAAGCGGTCGAGAAGCTCGAGCTGCTCGACGAGCTCGCACCCGACGACGACGAGGTTCGGCTGCGGCTCGCCGCGGCCTACCGCAGTCTCGGCGACGTCCTCGGCAACCCCTTGAACGACAATCTCGGCGATCTCGCCGGCGCGGAGGCCTGCTACCGCCGCAGCCTGGCGATGGTCGAACACGCCGGCGCCGCCGTCGACACGACGTTCCAGGCCACGGCCAGCCGGGTGCGACTCGCCCAGCTCGCGTTCCACGCCGGCCGCCCCGACGACGCGCTGCCACATCTCGAGCAGTTCGTCGCGCTCGCGGCGCGCGGCGACGACCTGCGGCACGTGCCGGCCGAGCTGCGCAGCGAGGTCGCCGCGGTGCTGATCAACCTCGGCTCGGCGAACGGTATCCGCCGCGAGTTCGATCGCGCACTGGCGTCGTTCCGGGCCGCCTACGACCTCCGGGCCGACCTGCTGGCCGAGGCTCCATCGGATCCCGACCGCCAGATCGCTGCTGCCGTCGCGCTCTCGAAGGTCGCCACCGCGCGCTGGAGCCGGCGGGAGCCCGACGCGCTGGCCGACCTCCGCAGCGCCTGGCAGATCGTCGCGGCGGTCGTCGAACGCGAGCCGGCGATCCCGCGCTACCGGCGGACGCTGATCGAGACCGGATCGATCCTGACCGAGGTGCTGCTGCAGCGCCACGACTTCGACGCCGCCCAGGACGTGCTTGCGGTGGCACTGCGCACCAATGCCGGACTGCGCGACGCCGAGCCCGCGAACGCGTTCTACCGGCGGCAGCACGGCAACCTCGCGTACTACCAGGCGTGGTTGCTGCGCGACCGCGGCCGCGACGAACGCGAGCGCGGCGTCGCCGACTGGACCGCGACGCTGACCGCCAGCATCGAGTGGCTCGAGCAGTCGCGAGACGTCTGGGTCGAGATGGCCGACCGCGGCGAGCTGCAACCGCGCGAGCGCGGCCACGTCGACCGCATCGTGCGGGAGATCGCCGAACTGCGGCGCGAGGTCTCGGAGTAGCCCGGAGCTCGCGGCGCTCAGTGCGTGATCCGCAGCGTCGTCGTCGTGTCGGTCGGCGGCGGCGTTCCTTCGGGCAGGTCGCGGGTCAGCACGACGGTGCCGGCAGCGCCGTTGGTGTCGCGCCAGGTGCCGTGCCAGCAGCCATCGCCGGCTGGTGTCATCTGGTAGCTGCAGGCGTAGTCCGCCTCACGCTGCACCAACGTGACGAGGCCGCCGCGCAGGATCTCGCCGCCGAAGATCGCCTCGCGGGTGCGGCCGAGCACGGGGCCGGCGAAGCTGCCGCCGACGTGATCGCCGACCACGGTGAGCGCGACCCAACAGGACTTCTCGGTGCTGTCGAGCACGGCGTCGCAGCTGTCGTCCCAGGTCAGCGTCCAGAGCGCGCCCGTTTCGACGGCAGCGGGTTCGACGGCGACACGTTCGGGCCCGACGGGCACGGAGACAGCGGGAACGGCGATGGCGAGGGCGGTGAGGATTCGGAGCATCGGGATGGTCACGGATCGGGTCCGGGGCAGGCGGAGGACGAACGCGCGGCCGACGCGCGGGTTCCCCGGCCATCGGGATTCCCGCACACGGCGCAATATGTCCCGGCCGCGGACGGAAGTTTCCTGCATCGGATCCGGGCGCGCGCAACTCAGTGTCCAGGAAACCGGCAGAGCAGCATGGCGCACCGCACCCCGAACCCGACCGACCGCAGCGACCTCGGCGCCGATGCGCTGCTCGCCGAGCTCGGCTGGCTGCGCACGCTGGCCGGTTCGCTGGTGCGCGATCCGCACCTGGCCGACGATCTCGTCCAGGACACCTGCGCGATCGCACTGCAGCGCCGGGCCGAGCCGCGGCAGCCGCGGGCCTGGCTCACGACCGTGCTGCGCCACCTGCTGCTGGCGCACCGCCGGCGCGAGCAGATCCGCGAGCGCCGCGAGCACGACCGCGACGAGGCCGTCGCCGACGACGCCGTCGCGTTGCTGCAGCGGGCCGAGGCCCAGCGCGAGCTCGTCGGTGCGGTGATCGCACTCGACGAACCCTACCGCTCGACCGTGCTGCTGCGCTTTTTCGACGGCCTCGCGCCGCGCCGCATCGCCGCGCGCCAGGGCGTGCCGGTGGCGACCGTGCACAGCCGGCTGCAGCGCGCGCTGACCCAGCTGCGCACGCGGCTCGATCGCACCGCCGGCGGCCGCCCGGCCTGGCTCGCGGCGCTCGCACCGTTCGCCGCCACGTTCCCCCACCCGGCATTCGCCGGAGTCGTACTGATGCAGACCAAACTGAAGATCGCCGTCCCCGCGACCCTGCTCCCGTG
>JAGQRB010000558.1 GCA_020425925.1 Planctomycetota bacterium | reverse complement strand
CGCGTTCGATCGCGCCGAGCGCGACGGCCTCGGGCGTACGCTCGATCTCGCTTGAAGGAACCACGAGAACCCACGATGAAGATCACCACGATCGAGGCCCACACCGCCGGCGAGCCGCTGCGCGTGATCACCTCGGGCTGGCCCGAGGTGCCCGGCGCGACGATCCTCGAGCGCCGCGCGTTCGCGCGCAGCAACCAGGACCACCTGCGGCGGCTGCTGATGCTCGAGCCGCGCGGTCACGCCGACATGTACGGCGCGCTGCCGCTGCCGCCGGTGACGCCGGACGGCGATGTCGGCGTGCTGTTCCTGCACAACGAGGGCTACAGCACGATGTGTGGCCACGGCATCGTCGCGCTGGTCAAGGTCGGGCTCGAGCATCGCTTGTTCGACGCCGATCCCGACGACATCAAGATCGACACGCCGGCCGGTCGGGTGCGTGCGCGCGCGACCCTGGCCGGCGGCCGCGTCACCGAGGTCGCGTTCCTCAACGTGCCGTCGTTCGTGCTGCGCCCGTTCGAGCTCGAGATCCCCGAGCTCGGGAGCGTTCGCGGCACGATTGCCTACGGCGGCGCGTTCTACGCCTATGTCGACGCGCCACCGCTCGGACTCGAGCTCACGCCGGCGCACGCCGGCGCGCTGATCCGCGCCGGCATGTTGATCAAACATGCGGTCGCCGGCGCCGTGCCGCTCGTGCATCCCGAGGGCGATCCCGACCTGAACTTCCTCTACGGCACGATCTTCGTCGCGCCGCAGCCGGGCGCGCACAGCCGCAACGTCTGCATCTTCGCGGCCGGCGAGGTCGACCGTTCGCCGACCGGCACCGGCGTCTCGGGGCGCGCGGCGATCCATCGCGCCCGCGGCGAGCTCGGCGACGAATGGATCCGGATCGAGAGCATCCTCGGCACCAGCTTCGACGTGCGCGTCGCGGCGACGACGACGGTCGGCGATCTGCCCGCGATCGTGCCCGAGGTCCGCGGCCGCGCCCACGTGACCGGCCGTGCCGAGTTCTGGCTCGAGGCCGACGATCCGCTCGCCGACGGCTTCGTGATCCGGTAGTGCGCTACTTCTTCGGCGTGCCGCCGTCGCCCGAATCGGGCGCGGTGCCGCTCGCCGTCGGCTTGGGCTCGGCGGTGATCGGTTTCAGCACCGAGATGCCGTCGGGGCGGTACTTCGGCTCGTAGTCGACCGGATACTTCTCCGGCACGGCGAGCATCTCGCGCACCCGATCGACGCCGGCGTAGACGTAGAACCGCCGGCCGTCGCCCTCGAGCGTCGCCGCGCCCGCGACCAGGCCGACGAACTGCACGCCGTCCTTGTTGCGCACGCAGATCGCCGCCCCGGGCGGCAGGTCCTCGCCGGGGTGTGCCAGCACGTCGCCCTCGATGCGTTCGTCGCGCGCGAGCTCGACCGCGACCTCGCGGATCGCGCGGCCGTCGGGGGTCCACATCGCGACCAGCCGGTCGTCGTCGGTCGGCGCGCGGCCGAAGACGTGCACCGCCTGGTGCTTGAGGTCGATGTCGGCGCGCGTGAAGACGCCGCCGGTCGGGTGCAGCTCGCCGTCGTCGACCAGCATCGTCGGGCCGAGTCGGTAGTGCACCCGGCACGGCCCGGTGGTCGCCGTCCGTCCGAGGGTGAGGATGCCGTATTCGGTCGTAGCGCCGAGCTCGACGCCGCCGGTCGTCTCGACCAGCGCGACCGGGCGCGAGCGGTCGGCGTAGTCCTCGCCCGAGAAGAACCACTCGACGCAGCCGGTCGCGGCAACGGCGAACGGCAGCAGGAGCGCGAGCGCGGAGGGGCGACGCATGGCGGGATTGTGGCATGGCGCCGGGCATTTGTCGCGTCGCGTGTGCCGACCGGTGGTGGCGGCGGGCGGCGTTACGTTCGTCGACGGGCCGACTATGCGCGGGACCATGCCATGCTTCGCCCGCAGGGACGCCGCGGCGGCGTCGATGCTGTTCGCCTTGGCGCTCGTGCCCGCGTGCGGCGGCGGCGGTGGAGCCGGCGGCGGTGGACCGGGGCCGGTCCAGCCGCAACCGCGGACGGCGTTCCCGGGCTTCGCCGACGGGCTGATGCGGCCGGCTGCGGCGTTCTCGTTGGGGCGGCGGCCGCAGGGCTGTGTCGTTGCCGACTTCGACGGCGACGGCGTCGGCGACGTCTTTCTCGTCGAAGCCGATGCGACCTACCTCGAGAACCGCGCTCACTACGGGATCGTCGTTTGGGGCGATCGCCGCGGCAGCTATCCGACCCGGACCGCGGTCGGGGGGGAGTCCGAGGCGTCGAGTTGCGTCGGAGGGGACCTGGATGGCGACGGCGACATCGACATCGCGGTGGCGCGCACCCCGACCGGGCCGTCGACGTCGGCGATCCTCCGCAACGAGGGCGGGCGGATGTTCGCGGTCGAGACGGGTGGCGACTGGGGCACGCAGCAGTTCGCCATGCGTGAGGTGCAGGTGTTCGACGCCGACGGGGACGGTGATCTCGATCTCATCGCGGGCTGCGTGGCGCCGGACTACGGTGCGCGACTGTTCCTGAACGACGGCAGTGGCAGTTTCGTCAACGCGAGTTCGCGCCTACCGGCCCACTTCCCGCCGGTAGAGCGCATCACGATCGGCGACATCGACCGCGATGGCGCTCTCGATGTGCTGGTTGCCGGCAGCGTGCACTGCGAGCTCTGGCGCAACGACGGTGCCGGGAACTTCGTGGATGTGTCGGTGGCGCTGCTCCCGGCGACGGCCCGGGCCGCCGCGGTGGATGCCGTGCTGTTCGACGCCGACGGTGACCTCGACGCCGATCTCGTGATGGCGCGCGACGGCTTCGTCCAGCTGTTCTCGAACCTCGGGGCGGCAGGATTCGTGCTGCGTCCGTGGCTCGGCGCCGGTGTCAGCGTGGCCGCAGCCGACGCCGAGGGCGACGGCGACGTCGACCTCGCGGTGGTGCGATTGGGGGCGGTCGGACTGCTGCGGAACGACGGCACCGGCTCGTTCACGGATGTCACCCCCGGACTCGTCGGACTCGATTCACGCTTCGCCGAGCGGATTCTGGCGTTCGAGGACCTTGACCACAATGGGATCGCCGACCTCGTCCTGGCGCAGGGTGCTCGAAGTGCGCGGGTGATTCGCGGGATCACCGCCGAGCGCTACGCCGCCGAGCCCGAGCCCGTGCGGCCGTTCGACGTCTTCGATGTCGCCGCCGGCGATGTCGATCTCGACGGCGACATCGACCTCGTGACCCGCATCGCGATGACGTCGACCTTCGCGACTGGCCAGATCCGGTTCAACGACGGCGGCGGTCGCTTCACGCTCGGGCCGCCGTTCGCGCTACCGGCGCAGTCGCGGCACCTGACGGTGCTCGATCTCGACGCCGACGGCCGCCAGGATCTCGCGCTCGAGTCGGGTTGGCTACGCGGCACCGCCGCGGGCTTCGTGTCTTCGGTCACGGCGTGGGCGAACGGGCGGATCGCGACCGAAGATCCGATCGCGATCGACGTCGACGGCGACGGCCGGACCGAGGTCCTGCTCGTCGGTTCGTTCGGTCTCGCGGTCGTCGACTACGTCGGGCAGCGGCTGCGCGAACGCCTGTTGCTCACCGGGGCGGCGCGCGCCGCGCGGCGGTTCGACTTCGACGGCGACGGCGCGCCCGACATCGTCGCGAGCGTCGCGAACCGCGGGCTCGTGTTGTTGCGGAACGACGGGAGCGGGGGCTTCTTCGACGCGTCGGAGCTGCTGCCGGCGGAGCCGGCAGCGGCCTGGGACGTCGCTTGTGCCGACGCCGACGGCGATGGCGATACGGACCTCTTCGCAGTGGCCGGGGTAACGGTGTTCCGATTGCGCAACGACGGGCCGGCGGGGTTCGTGTCCGAACGGTTGGCCGAGTTTGCGAGCGGATCGATCGGCAAGATCGTCGCCGGTCCGTTCGAAGGTCGAGGGCCCGCCGACTTCGTGACCGTCTACCGGGGTTTCGGGCACAACGCCGTGATCGCGGACCTCTACGTGTCGTACCACGACGGAGTGGGCGGCTATCTGGTGGATCACCACGGCCTGCCGGACCAGTGGCAGGCCCTCAGTGATTTTGTTGTCGCGGACTTCGAGGGCGACGGCGACCTCGACCTGGCCTGGGCGTCGGGCAGTGGATCGTGGAACCTCGGCCACGTGTTCTTCAGCAGCCATCGCGCGCTGAGGTCCTCCGGCGTCGCGCAGCGCGGTCTCGACTACGGGCTCACGCTGCAGCAGGCGCCCGGCTACGCCACCGCCGAAAGCGCCGCGACGATCGCGATCGGACCGGTGCAACCCGGCGTCCGGATCGAGGGCCTCGGCACCTGGTTCGTCAGCGATCCGTTCCTGGTGGTGCCCGTCGTGCTGCCGCAGCCGAGCGGGCGGGTCGAGCTGCGTTTCCCGGTGCCGGCCACGGTTCCGGCGGGTGTCGAGCTCGCGGCGCAGGCCGAGTTCCTCGACGGCGGCGGCGCGACCGCGGCGTTCTCCAACCCGGTCACCGACGTCGTCTACTAGGCCTGCTAGTCGCCCGAGCCCTTCTTCGCCTTCTTGCCCTTCGGCATCGTGCAACCGGCCGGCGCGTCCGAGGTGCCGCAGGTCGGCGCGCAGCCACCCTTTGCCTCGCCGCTCGACGACTCCGAGTCCTTCTTGGCGTCCGAGCTGTAGCTGCCGCCGCGGTAGTCGGTGCCGTAGAAGCCCGAGCCCTTGAAGATCACGCCGGCGCCGGCGCCGATCAGGCGCTCGAGCTTGCTCTTGCCGCAGGCCGGGCACTTCTTGAGCGCCTTGGCCGTCATGCTCTGGAACTCCTCGAAGCGGTGGCCGCAGGCGGCGCAGGCGTAGTCGTAGGTCGGCATCGTCAGTTCTCCGTGGGCTTCGTATCGTCTTCGGCCACGGGGTTGCCGGAGACAACCACGCGGCTCGGGCGCACGACGCGCTCGCCGAGCAGGTAGCCGGTCAGCATCACGCGCACGATGTGGCCCTCGGGCACGCCGGCGGCGGCCTCGACCGCGATCGCCTCGTGATGGTTGGGATCGAACGGGCCGGTCGAGCGGATCTCCTGCAGGCCGTGACGTTCGAGCACGCTCGACAGCATCGTGCGCACCAGCCGGACGCCGTCGACCAGCGACTTCGGATCGCTCTGGCCGTCGGCGTGCGCGTCGTAGGCCGCGAGCGCCATCGAGAACGTGTCGAGCACCGGCAGCAGCTCCTGGGTCAGGCCCTCGACCACGCGGTGGCGGCTCTCGTCCATCTCCTGGCGTTGGCGCCGGCGGATGTTCGCGAGGTCGGCCATCGCGTGTTGCAGCTTGTTCTCGAACTCGTCGCGTTCGCGCTTGATGCGCGCGAACTCGCGGTCGTGGGTCGGGATCTCGCTCGCCGGTTCGGAGGTGTCGACCGTCGTCTTGTCCTCGTCGCCTTCGGCCGCCGCGTTGTCGTTCTTCGGGTCCTCGTTCACAGGAAGATGTCCTTCACTTTCTCGAAGATGGTCTTCTTGGCGTTCTTCTTGCCCTTCTTGCCGGACTCGAGCTCGTCGAACCGCTCGAGCAGCTCGCGCTGTTCGGTCGTCAGGCGTTTCGGCACCTCGACCTGGATCTTGACGATCATGCTGCCGCGGCCGTAGCCGTCGGCCCGCGGCAGGCCGTGGTTCTTGATGCGCAGCTGTTCGCCGGGCTGCGTGCCGGCCGGGATCTTCATCATCACCGACTCGCGCGTGATCGTCGGGATCTCGATCTCGTCACCGAGCGCGGCCTGTCGGAAGCTGATGCGGGTCTGCATCAGCAGGTCGTCGTGGTAGCGCGTGAAGACCTCGTGCTCGGCGATGTGCAGCACGACGACGAGATCGCCGGGCGGGCCGCCACCTTCGCCGGGCTCGCCCTGGCCGTGGATCCGCTCGGTGTGGCCGTGCTCGATGCCGGCCGGGATGCTGATCGTGACCGGCGCCTCCTTGCCGATCGCGCCGCGGCCGCGGCAATCGGGGCAGGGGTCGGTGACGATCTCGCCCTGGCCGTGGCAGCTCGGGCAGACCTGGCGCAGCTGGAAGAACCCCTGCGAGCGCACGACCTGGCCGTGACCGTTGCAGGTGCTGCAGGTCGACTTCTTGGTGCCGGGCTTGCTGCCGCTGCCGCGGCAGTTCGTGCAGGTCTCGTGGCGCCGCAGCTGGATCGTCTTCTTGACGCCGGTGGCGACCTCTTCGAGCGTGAGCTCGAGGTCGACCTTGAGGCTGGCGCCGCGCCGGCCGCGACCGCGCCGCCCGCCGCCGCCGCCGAAGAACTGCTCGAAGAAGCCGCCGCCGCCGCCGCCGAACAGGTCGCCGAACGCGGCGAAGATGTCCTCGGCCGACTGGAAGCCCGAGCCGGCCTGCGCGCCGTCGACGCCGGCGTGGCCGAACTGGTCGTAGCGCTGCCGCTT
>JAGQRB010000557.1 GCA_020425925.1 Planctomycetota bacterium | reverse complement strand
GTCAAGACGCTCGATCGTCAGCCGCTCGGCGCGAACCAGTAGCCGGAGACCGACAGGAGAACCACCATGTTGATGCCCAAGAGAACCAAGTGGCGCAAGCTGCACCGCGGCCGCATCCGCGGCGTCGCGGCGCGCGGCAACGAGGTCGCGTTCGGCGAGTTCGGCCTGCAGGCGATCGAGCCGGGCTGGATCCCGGCCCGCACGATCGAGGCCGCCCGTATCGCGGCATCGCGCAACGCGCCCGAGGGCAAGCTCTGGATCCGCATCTTCCCGCACAAGTCGGTGTCGAAGAAGCCGGCCGAGACCCGGCAGGGCACCGGCAAGGGCGATGTCGAGTTCTGGGCCGCGGTCGTCAAGCCGGGCACGATCCTCTACGAGCTCGACGGTGTCACTGCCGACGTCGCGAAGCGCGCCTTCAACCGCGTCGCCCACAAGCTGCCGATCAAGGTGCGCCTCGTGCGCCGACGTCACGTCTGATCCGGCGTCACGTCCGATCCAAACCAGAGCATCCATACGAACGCGAGCAGGAGCACCGAGCGATGACCAAGGCAATGACCGAGATCCGGGGGCTGGACAGCCCGGAACTCGAGACCAGGCTCCAGGAGCTGCGCAAGGAGCAGTTCCAGCTGCGGTTCCGCGGCGCCGACGAGACCGCGGCGATGAACAACCGCAACCGTGACATCCGCCGCACGATCGCGCGCATCCTGACCGTGATCGGCGAACGCGAGCGCGCGGCGCAGCACGCCGGAGGCGAATCGAAATGAGCGACACCCCTTCCACCACTGCCGCCGAGGCCGGCGAGCGCAAGCACCCGCGCACGCTGCGCGGCATCGTGCTGTCCGACAAGATGAACAAGACCGTGATCGTCGGCGTCGACCGCAAGGTGCGGCACCCGATCTACGAGAAGTTCGTGTCGCGCCGCACGAAGCTGCACGCGCACGACGAGAACGGCGAGGCGAAGATCGGCGACACCGTCGAGATCGCGCTGACCCGCCGCCTCAGCAAGACCAAGAACTGGCGCCTCGTGCGCATCGTGCAGAAGGCTGCGCGCTGATCTCTCCTGATTTCTCCGGCAGGAGGCTCCTCCCATGATCCAAGAAATGTCCATGCTCGACGTCGCCGACAACACCGGTGCCAAGCGCGCGATGTGCGTGAAGGTGCTCGGTGGCAGCGGTCGGCGTTACGCGTCGGTGGGTGACGTCGTGGTTGCGGTCGTCAAGAAGGCGCTGCCGGCGGGCGAAGTGAAGGAGCACGACCTCGTGAAAGGTGTCGTCGTCCGCACTTCGAAGGCCGTGCGCCGCGCCGACGGGTCCTACATCCGGTTCGATCGCAACGCGCTGGTCGTCATCGACAAGGACAACAACCCGCGCGGCACGCGCATCTTCGGCGCCGTGGCGCGCGAGCTGCGCGACCGCAACTTCATGAAGATCGTCTCGCTCGCGGAGGAGGTCGTCTGATGCTCAACGTCAAGGCCAAGGCACCGAAGCAGCACCTGCACGTCAAGAAGGGCGACAAGGTGGTCGTGATCTCGGGCCAGTACAAGTCCGACGAGCCCCGCGAGGTGCTCAAGGTCGACGCGCGCACCGGCAAGATCGTCGTCCAGGGCGTCAACCTGCGCTGGAAGCACCAGGCGCGCTCGCAGCAGAACCCGAAGGGCGGTCGCGTCCAGGTCGAGATCCCGATCCCGGCCAGCAAGGTCCTGCTGTTCAGCGAGTCGCTCGGCAAGGGCACTCGCACCAAGGTCGAGATCGTCGACGGCAAGAAGGTGCGCGTCGGCGTGAAGTGCGGAACGAAATTCGATTAGGCGCTCAACATGACATCCACCGAAACCGCGCCGGCCGAGGCGCCCAAGACGCTGCCGCGCCTGCTCCAGCTCTACCGCGAGAAGGTGATCGACACCCTGACGAAGGAGTTCGACTACCAGAATCCGATGGTGGTGCCGAAGCTCGTCAAGGTCGTCGTCAACATGGGCGTCGGCAAGGCGGTCGAGAACAAGAAGGCGCTCGAGTCCGCGACCAAGGACCTGATCACGATCACGGGCCAGCAGCCGCTCGTGCGCAAGGCGCGCGTGTCGGTGTCCGGTTTCCGCCTGCGTCAGGGCTACGCCGTCGGCGTCGCGGTGACGCTGCGCGGCTCCCGGATGTGGGAGTTCGCCGACCGCCTGATCTCGCTCGCGATCCCGCGCATCCGCGACTTCCGCGGACTGCCGACCAAGCTCGACGGCCAGGGCAACTATTCGATGGGCCTGTCCGAGCAGAGCGTCTTCCCCGAGATCCAGCTCGACAAGGTCGAGTTCGTCCAGGGCATGGACATCACGTTCGTCACCACTGCGAGCACCGACAAGGAAGGCCTTGCGCTGCTCTCCCACCTGGGAATGCCGTTCCGGAAGTAGCCATGGCAAAGAAGTGCTTGAAAGTGAAGCAGCAGCAGCCCGCGAAGTTTTCGACGCGACGCTACCACCGCTGCCAGCTGTGTGGCCGTCCGCGGGCGTACTACCGCAAGTTCGGCATTTGCCGCTGCTGTTTCCGCGAGCTCGCGCTGCAGGGCGAGATTCCGGGTGTTCGCAAGGCTTCGTGGTGACGCAGTAGGAGAACCAAGCCGATGATGACCGATCCCATCGCCGACATGCTCACCCGCATGCGCAACGCTCTGACCAGCGGTGCGTCGAGTTGTGTCGTGCCCGGCAGCAAGCTCAAGGTGCGTATCCTGGACGCGATGAAGCGCGAGGGCTTCGTCGATGGCTACGAGGTGCACGCCGAGGGCCACCGCTCCGCCATCCGCATCAACTTCAAGTTCGGCCCCGAGGGCGAACGGGTGATCTCCTCACTCGCGCGCTTCAGCAAGCCGGGCTGCCGGCGCTACCGCGGCGTCGAGGACCTGCCGCAGGTCCGCGGCGGTCTCGGCATCGCCGTCGTCTCCACCAACCAGGGCGTGCTGTCCGATCGCGAGTGCCGTGAGCGCCGCGTCGGCGGTGAGGTCCTCTGCACGGTCGACTGACCGGAGGCCAACCAATGTCACGTATCGGCAAGCAGCCAATCCAGGTTCCCAAGGGTGTGACCGTCGCCGTCGCCGACGGCGTCGTGACCGTCAAGGGCAAGAAGGGCGAGAGCTCGCTCACGCTGCGGCCCGAGGTCGCGGTCACCCTCGAGGGTGAGACGGTGGAGGTCAAGGCGACCGACGAGGAGCGCTGGTCGCGCGCGATGCAGGGCACGACCCGGGCGCTGATCGCCAACATGGTGGTCGGCGTCGCCGAGGGCTACGAGAAGAAGCTCGAGATCAACGGCGTCGGCTACGAGGCCGAGCTGCAGGGCAAGACGCTCGTGCTCAAGGTCGGCTTCAACAAGCCGCGCCGCTTCGAGATCCCGCCGACCGTCACCGTCGAGGTGCCGTCGCCGACGAACATCCGCATCTCGGGAATCGACAAGCAG
>JAGQRB010000556.1 GCA_020425925.1 Planctomycetota bacterium | reverse complement strand
GGCGCGATGCCGAGCCGCCGCGCCTCGCCGCCGCAGGCCGCGACCTGCGCGCTCAGCGCCCAGCTGTTGCTCTCGCGGACCTGGTGCGGCAGCGGCGTCTGCTCGACGGGCACGACCTCGTCGCCGGTGGCGACGATCGCGACCCGCGGCCGCGGCGCGACCTCGACCTGGTGCTGGCCGAGCACCGCGAGCACGCCGATCTCCGACGGCCCGATGCGCGCGCCCGCCGCCAGCGCGACGTCGCCGGCCTGCCGTTCGCTGCCCTGCTTGCGGATGTTGGCGCCCGCGCGCACCGGCTCGCGGAAGGTGACGTGCGCGCCTTCGTAGCCGCTGGTCTGTTCGACGGGCACGACGACGTCGGCGCCGGCCGGCACGACCGCGCCGGTCATGATGCGGATCGCCTCGCCGGCGGCCAGCTCGCTGCCGTACGGGGCGCCCGCGAGGCTCTGGCCGACGACCGGCAGGCTCACGCCGGCCGGCAGGCCCGCGTCGCCGACGCGCGCCGCGAAGCCGTCCATCGCCGAACGGTCCGTGGCCGGCCACGGACCGTCGGCGACGATGTCGCGGCCGAGGAACCGACCACGCGCCTGCGCCAGCGGTACGCGCTCGATCGCACACTGCGGCAGCGGCTCCGCGAGCACTCGGGCGCGGGCATCGAACAGGGAGATCGGCGCCGGGCGCGGAACGGACATCGCGGCGACTTTGAGACGTCGCACGGGTCGAAGCAAGCGCGACGTCGCGCCGCCGTTCGCTACGGTCAGATGCGGCGTCCGACCCTGGCCTGCCCCGCCACCGGCCGGACCTCGAACGCACCGGTACTCAGATCGAGCGCGACCGTGCGCGACGCGGTGCCGCCGAAGACGCCGGTGCGGAGCTCGAGCCCGGCCGTCTGTAGCGCCGTGATCAGGGCGACGCGGTTCTGGGCCCCGACGCTGCTCGGACCCGCCTGCACGAGCTCGGCCGCGCCGGCGGCGGCGAGCCGGAGGCGTGGGATCTCGGCGCCGGCCGCCGCGAGCTGCTGCAGCAGCGCGGCGACGCCGGTGGTCGCGAACACTCCGGGCCGCGTGCTGGCGATCTCACGCTCACGGTCGCGCCGCGGCGCCGGCAGCATGAAGTGCAGCAGCCCGCCCACCCGTGCGACCTCGTCCCAGGCGGCGATCGCGATGCAGGAACCGACCCCGTAGGTCAGCAGCCGCCGGCGCGCAGCGGCGCCTTCGACGCGCGCCTCGGCGATCGCGACGACGAGGTCGTTGGCGCCGAGCGTCGCGCTCACCGCGCCGGGCCGTCCGCGAGCAGGCGATCGAGGTCGAGCAGCTGCAGCACGCCGTCGGTGAGACGCGCCGTGCCGGCGACGCAGTCGTCGTCGGCGATCGCCTCGAACTGGCGCGCCGTCACGTCGACGACGTCGCGCGCGAGGTCGACGACGACACCGACCGGCCGCGGCCGATCGCGACCGAGGTCCTCGACCAGCACGACGCTCGGTTGCTGGCCGACGTCGCGCGGCGGCAGCCCGAAACGGGCGCGTAGATCGACGACCGGCACGCCCGCGAGCTCCGACGCCTCGGGCGCGAGCACGGCGAGCACCCGCTCGGTCTCGACCCCGTAGCGCTGGCCGTCGACGACCACGGTCAGGAAGCGGCACGCGGCGCCGGCGGCCGACGACGGCACCGCCTCGTCCGCTGCCGCGCCTGCTTCGGACCCGACCGGCCGCTCGGGCTCGACCGGTGTCGCGGCCGCCGCCTCGGCAGCGCGCCCGACCGCGGCCTCGAGCTCCGCGGTGACCGCGGCGAAGCGCGCCGCGAGCGGCATCCGTTCGCCGCCGAGGCCGTCGAGCAGCTCGCGCATGACGTCGACCGCGGCCGAGATCGCATCGAGCGTCGGCCAGTCGAGCGCCGGCGCGGCGAGCGCATTCTCGGTCAGGCGCGCGAGGTCGACCAACGGCGACAACGCCAGCAGCGCGGCGATGCCGGCGATGCCGCGGGCACCACGCCGCGCCTCGGCGAGCTGGCCGGGCGGCGGCAACACGCCGGCGGCCATCGCGCTCGCCAGCCACGCGAGTTCGTCGCGCATCGCCGACAGCAGGTCGTCGCAGTCCTCACCGAACTCGCCGCCGATCTCGCACCCGATGCGCGCGCCGCGGCCGCCGGCCAGGCGCGCCAGCAGGCCGACGTCGTCGCGCCACGCCGCCATCGCAACGACCGGCGCCGGTGCGGCCGCGACCGTCGCGAACCAATCCGCGAGCACGGCCACGGCATCGGCGGCGAGCTCGGGCGCATCCGCCGCCGCGCGGCACAGCCGTGCCGGCCCACCGAGCCGCAACGCATCGCAGGTCGCGCCGATCTCGACGAGCCGCGGCACTGCGGTCTCGGCGTTCGCCGCGAGCTCACCGAACAGTCCTGCCGCGCTCCGGACGAAGACCTTGCGCGTCGCGGCGAAGATCTCCTCGTCGCTCTCCACGGCGGCGTTCGCGGCGATGGCGGCAGCAGTCGTCATGCGGTTTCCCCGCCCGCGCTATCGGCGGCCGCTGCAGCCGCCTTGAGGACGGCGGGAACGGTTGGTCTCAGCGCGAGTGCAGCGCCGCGCCGCAGAGCTTGTAGAGCAGGCGCGCGCCGACGTTGGCGTCCCATTCGCCGACGCCATCGGCGGCCGGCGCGACCTCGACGAGATCGAAACCGACGACGCGACGACCGCTCTTCGCCAGCGTCTCGAGCAGGTGGGCGGCCTCGGCGAACTGCAGGCCCGAGGGCACCGGCGTGCCGGTACCCGGACAGAGCGCGGGATCGAGGCCGTCGATGTCGAAGCTGATCCAGACCTGCTCCGGCAGCGCCGCGACGGCTTCGTCGCACAGCGCCGCGAACGTCGTGCCCTCGAAACGGCGGCGCTGCCAGTCCTGGTCGAAGTGCGTGATCACGCGCCCGTCGGCAGCCTGGATCGCGTCGAGCTCCTGCTCGCAGAAGTCGCGGATGCCGACCTGCACCAGCCGCCGCACGCTCGGCACGTCGCGCAGCACGTTCGCCATGATCGACGCGTGGCTCCAACGGAAGCCCTCGTAGGCGTCGCGCAGATCGGCATGCGCGTCGAAGTGCAGGATGCCGAGCCCGGGCGTGCGCTCCGCCGCGGCGGCGATCGCGCCGAACGGCACCGAGTGGTCGCCACCGAGCACGCCGGCCACCTGTTCGCGCGCCAGGATCGCATCGACCGCGGCCCGCACCCTGGCATTCACGAGTTCGCCGGCCGCATCGACCGGCGCGACCGCCGCCGAACCGGCTGCTGCACCGCCGGCGTCGATCACCGCGGCGGCGGCAGCGCGGGCCTCGGCGTGCGCCGCCGCGATCGCCGGGTCGGGCTCGAGCAGGCAGATGCCCCGCTCGTAGAACCGGCCGAACTGACGGTCGTAGAGGTCGACCTGGTGGCTCGCCGCGAGCACCGCCGACGGGCCGCGCTCGGCGCCACCGCCGTAGGATACGGTGGCGGCGAACGGCACCGGCACGATCACGACGGCCGCGTCGTCCGGTGCGGCCGTGAGACCGAAGATGCCGCTGTCGGCCGCGGCAGGTCCATTGGGGTCGAGGGCGCCTTCCATGCCGCCCTGTTAGCCCGCGGCAGGCGGGCGCGCGAGTCGCGCGATCGAGACCGGCGCGAAAAAAAGGCTCCCTGGCTGGGGGTGCTCTTTCAGCAGAGGATCGTCAGGAGGAGATTGCAGTCGGGAGGAGAATCCAGCCAGGGAGCCCACCTCGTCTCGTTTGCGGGTCCATGCCACCCGCAAACGGATCTACGCCAGCACCGCGTCGAAGTTACACGTCGGGCCGGCGCAAACTTGCAAAGCGGTCCTCCCCCCATCGCAACCGGGCCGGCGGCAAGGAGATGGGGACTGGAGTCGGCGCCCGGTCGAGCGGATTTCGGGCTTGCTTCACCGTTCCCCATCTGGTTACTTCCCCGCCCGATCGCGGCCGCAAGGTCCGCGGAGCGCGTGGCAGGATAGCTCAGTCGGTTAGAGCGGTGGCTTCATAAGCCATAGGTCGCCGGTTCAAGTCCGGCTCCTGCTACCACATCGTGTCTTCGACGGACCCGGCCACGGGCGGCCAGCGAGGAACCGAGGGGCGAGGAACCGGGTGGGCGGGACACCGCCGGCTGAAGCGCCAGCCGTTCGCCCCTCAGGCGCCGCGGATCAGACGCAGGAACTCGGCGCGGGTGCGCTCGTCCTTGCGGAACGACCCGAGCAGGCACGACGTGACCGTGCGGCTGTTCTGCTTGGCGACGCCGCGCATCATCATGCAGAGGTGCGAGGCCTCGATCACGACGCCGACGCCGCGCGGCTGCAGCACGTCGCGCAGCGCGTGGGCGATCTGCATCGTCAGCCGCTCCTGCACCTGCAACCGGCGCGCGAACACGTCGACCACGCGGGCGAGCTTGCTGAGGCCGACGATCTTGTCGCCCGGGATGTAGGCGACGTGGGCCTTGCCGAAGAACGGCGCCAGATGGTGCTCGCACAGCGAGTACAGCTCGATGTCCTTGACGACCACCATCTCGTCGGTCTCGGCCTCGAACAGCGCATCGCCGACGACCTTTCGGGCGTCCTGGGCGTAGCCCTCGGTGTAGAAGCGGAACGCCTTCTCGACGCGCTTGGGGGTGTCGCGCAGCCCCTCGCGTTCGGGATCGGGGTCGATCGCGTTCAGGATCCGCTGCACGGCGTCGCGGAACGCGCCGTCGCCGTCGTCGTGCTCGTGGTCGTCGCTCATCCGTGGCCCGCCTCGCGCAGCACTTCCTCGACCGTGGTGTGGCCGCCGAAGATCGCCGCCAGTCCGCTCTCGCGCAGCGTCGTCATGCCGGCCTCGACCGCGGCGTCCTGCAGCTGCGACGTGCTGACCCCGTCGAGGATCAGCTCGCGCATGCGGTCGTCCACGACGAGGATCTCGGTGATCGCCATGCGGCCGCGGTAGCCGGTGAAGTTGCAGAGCTGGCAGCCCTTGCCGTAGGCGAACTTGTGGCCCGCGACCTGTTCGATCGTGAGCGCCAGCCGGCGCAGCAGGTCGTCGGCCGGCTCGTAGAACGTCTTGCACTCGCCGCAGACGCGCCGCACCAGGCGCTGCGCGAGGATGCCCTGCACGGTCGCGGTCAGCAGGAACGGCTCGATGCCGATGTCGACGAGGCGGGTGACGGCCGACGCGGCGTCGTTGGTGTGCAGCGTCGAGAACACCAGGTGACCGGTCAGCGACGCCTCGATCGCGGTCTGCGCGGTCTCGCGATCGCGGATCTCGCCGACCAGGATCACGTCCGGATCCTGACGCAGGATCGTGCGCAGCACCTTGGCGTAGGTGACCTGGATCTCCTCGTTGACCGGGATCTGCACGATGCCCTCGAGGTCGTACTCGACCGGGTCCTCGACGGTGATCACCTTCGTGGTCTCGTCGTTGGCCTCGTTGAGCATCGCGTAGAGCGTCGTCGTCTTGCCCGAGCCGGTCGGCCCGGTCACCAGCACGATGCCGTGCGGCAGCTCGACGAACTGCCGCAGCCGCTGCTTGACCTCGGTCTCGAGCCCGAGGTTGTCGAGGCTCAGCGAGACCACCGAGCGATCGAGGATGCGCATCACGGTCGACTCGCCGAACATCGTCGGCAGCGTCGAGACGCGGAGGTCGACCGAGCGACCGCCGACGGTGAGCTCGATGCGACCGTCCTGCGGCAGGCGGGTCTCGGCGATGTCGAGATCGGACATCACCTTGACGCGCGCGATCAGCGCCTCGGCGAGGTGCGGCGGCGGCGCCTCGAGCTCGAACAGCGAACCGTCGACGCGGTAGCGGATCTTGAAGTCGTTCTCGAACGGCTCGAGGTGGACGTCGGAGGCCTGGTCGCGGATCGCCTGGTAGAGGATGTAGTTCAGCAGCTTGACCACGGGCGCCGCCGACGCCATCGCGGCCTTGTCCTCGAGGTCGAACTTGCTGCCCTGCTGCGAGAGCTCCTTGACGAGCTCCTGCATGCGTTCCTTGCTGGCCGCGGCCTCCTCGACGTAAAACTTGTCGAGCCCGGCGCTGATCCGCTCGGGATCGGCGACGACGCCGACGATCTCGCAACCGCTGGTGAAGCCGAGGTCGGACAGCATCGGCACGTTCGCCGGATCGCCGATCGCGACCGTAAGCACCTGCCCCTCGAGCTTGACCGGCAGTACACCGAACGCGCGCGCCGTGCCGAGGTCGATCTTGGCGACCGCGTCGGGCTGCGGCGGTTCGGCGTCGAGATCGTGGAAGCGCAGCCCGGCCTGCTCGCCGAGCGCGCGGACCACGTCGTTCGACGTCGCCACCCCCATCGCGACCAGGATCTCACCGATGCGACCGCCCTGGTCGCGCTGCGTCTGCAGCGCCTCCTGGACGTTGCCCTCGTGGATCAGGCCGAACTCCTTGAGGATCTGGCCGAGCAGTCGCCGTGCGGCCATGGGCTACTCGGCTCCCCCACCCATGCGCGCCGCGAGGCCCTTGGCGTCGAACGCGCGCTCGAGCGCGACCTCGCGCGTGATCCGACCCTCGCGCCAGAGCTCGAGCAGATGGTCGTCCATCAGCATCATGCCCTGCCGCCGACTGGTCTGGATCACCGACGGGATCTTGAACGTCTCGCACTTCCTGATGTGGTTCTCGATCGCGGCGTTGGTGATCATCACCTCGAACGCCGCGACGCGACCGCCGCTGGCGCCCGGCACCAGGATCTGCGAGATCACCGCGACCAGCGCGACCGCGAGCTGCGAGCGGATCTGCTCCTGCTGCTCGCGCGGGTACTGGTCGATGATGCGATCGACGGTGCGCGCCGCGCCGGTGGTGTGCAGCGTGCCGAACACCAGGTGGCCGGTCTCGGCCGCGGTGATCGCGGCCGAGGTGGTCTCGAGGTCGCGCATCTCGCCGAGCAGGATCACGTCAGGATCCTGACGCAGCGCGCGCCGCATCGCCTCGGCGAACGAGCTGACGTCGCTGCCGACCTCGCGCTGGGTCACCTGCGACTTCTGGTGCGTGTGGTAGTACTCGACCGGGTCCTCGATCGTGATGATGTGCACGTCGCGATGCTTGTTGATCCAGTCGATCATCGTCGCGAGCGTCGTCGTCTTGCCCGACCCGGTCGGGCCGGTCACCAGCACGAGCCCGCGGTGCAGGTTCAGCAGCTGGCGCATCGAGTCTGGCAGCCCGATCTGGTCGAACGTCAGCAGCTCCTGCGGGATCTGCCGCATGACGATGCCGCGCGAGCCCTTCTGGGTCAGCACGCTGACGCGGAAGCGGCACTTGTCCTCGAACGCGAGGCCGAAGTCGGTCGAGCCGCCCTCCTCGAGCTCCTGGAGGTTGCGCTCGGGGCAGATCGCCTTCGCCATCGCCTGGGTGTCCTCGGGCGTCAGCGGCGCATCGCCGACCTCCTCGAGGTGCCCGGAGACGCGCAGCACCGGCCGGCGGCCGACCGACAGGTGGAGGTCGGAGGCGCCGCGCTCGTGCGCCGCACCCATGAGTTGGTAGATGTCCATCAGGTGACCTTTCGGAAGGGGATCAAACGGCGGCGACCACGCGCAGCAGCTCGCTGACCGTCGTGCGGCCCGCCATGACCTTGCGGGCACCGTCCTGCACCAGCGTCGACATGCCGCCGGAACTCCAGGCGTACTCGCGCAGGCGCGTCGCCGGCTCGCCGCGGAACGTCATCTCGCGCATCGTGCGGTCCATCTGCAGCAGCTCGTAGACGCCGAGCCGGCCGCGGTAGCCCGACTGTTCGCAGACCTCGCAGCCCTCGCTGCGGAAGAACTTCGCGTCGGTCGCGGCACCCGGGTCGATACCGATCGAGCGCAGGTCGGTCGCCGATGGCTCGGTCGGCTGGCGGCACTGGCTGCAGAGCACGCGCACCAGCCGCTGCGCCAGCACGGCCTGCACCGAGGCCGCGACCAGGAACGGCTTGACGCCCATGTCGATCAGACGGGTCAGCGCCGAGGTCGAGTCGTTGGTGTGCAGCGTCGAGAACACCAGGTGACCGGTGAGCGCGGCCTGCACCGCGATCTCGGCGGTCTCGCGGTCGCGGATCTCGCCGACCAGCACGACGTTCGGGGCCTGACGCAGCATCGCGCGCAGGATGCGGGCGAACGTCAGCCCGATCGGCGAACGCACCTGACACTGGTTGATGCCGCGGATGTTGAACTCGACCGGGTCCTCGGCGGTGATGATCTTGACGTCGGGGCGGTTGAGCTCCTGCAGCGCGGCGTAGAGCGTCGTCGTCTTGCCGGAGCCGGTCGGCCCGGTGACCAGCACGATGCCGTTCGGCCGTTTGATGATGCCGCGAAAGCGCTCGCGGTCGTCGCCCTCGAAGCCGAGCGCCTCGAGGCTCAGCAGGCCCCGCTCCTTGTCGAGCAGACGCATCACGATGGTCTCGCCGTGGCTGCCCGGCAGCACCGAGGTGCGGATGTCGATGTCGCGGCTGTCGCCGTCCCTGGTGCGGGCGCGGAACGCGATGCGGCCGTCCTGCGGCCGGCGCTTCTCGGCGATGTCGAGCCCGGCCATGATCTTGATGCGCGACGTCATCGGCGCATGCAGCGAGATCTCGAGCGAGGAGATCTCCTTGAGCACGCCGTCGATGCGGTAGCGCACCCGCAGCCGCTGCTGGAACGGCTCGATGTGGATGTCGCTGGCGCGCTGCTCGAGCGCCTCGTCGATGGTCTTGCTGACCAGCCGGATGATCGGCGCGTCCTCGCCCTCGGCAGCGGCCTCGCCGGCACCGCGTCGCGGCCCCTGATCGCGCGGCCCGGCGCCGCCGCCCTTGAGCTTCCGGATCGCCTGCTTCAACGCGTCGGGCGGCATCAGCGCGCACTGCACCGTGCAGCCGGCGAGGAACGCGAGGTTGTCGGCGACGAAGGTCTTGAACGGGTCGTCGATCGCGACCCAGAGCACGTTGTCCTTCAACAGGACCGGCAGCGCCTCGTTGAGCTCGACCTGCTCGACCGGGACCTTGGCGAGGGCCTCCTTCTGGGCGACGAGCTTCTGCGGGTCGACGAACTTGATGCCGTGCGCCTTCGCCAGCACGCGCCAGACGGCGATCTCGTCGGCGAGGTTGAGCGCGACGATCGCGCGCTCGAGCGCGGTGCCGCGCGACGAGGCCGCGGCCTCGGCCTTCTCGAGGCGCGCCGCGTCGAGGACGTTGGTTTCCAGGAGGAGGCGGCGGAAGGTCTCGGAGCTCAACGGACGGCGGGTCGGGGCGGTGCGGCGTAGAGGGGGCGAGCAGTTATGGGGGATCGGCCGGTGCAAAGAAAGCCCCTCCGGCCCTAACCTCGTCGCCGCCATGAAACCCGCGATCGCCGACGGTCACGCCGTCACCATTCACTACCGCCTGACCCTCGACGACGGCACGATCGCCGACGACTCGTTCGGCGGCGACCCCCTGGTCTACCTGCACGGCGCGAGCAACATCGTTCCCGGCCTCGAGAAGGAACTGCTCGGCAAGAACGTCGGCGAGACCTGCGAGGTCGAGGTCGCGCCGGCCGAGGGCTACGGCGAATACGATCCGACCGCCGAGCAGAGCGTGCCGAAGAGCGCGTTCCCGCCGAACGCCCCGCTCGAGCCCGGCATGTCGTTCCAGACCCGCGGCCCGCGCGGCCAGCCGATGCCGGTGTGGGTCCGCAAGATCGAAGAGGAGAACGTCATCATCACGGCCAACCACCCGCTCGCCGGCCAGCGGCTGAGCTTCAAGGTCGAGGTCGTCGACGTGCGCGAGGCGACCGCGGAGGAGCTGCAGCACGGCCACGTGCACGGGCCGGGCGGGCACCACCACTAGGCCGCGATTCCGCCGCCGCTACTTCTTCGCGGCCTCGGCGACCTGGAACTTGCCGGGCTCCTTCTCGAACGCGGCTTTGCACTTGCCGCAGCAGAACGCGATCTTCTTGCCGTCGTGCACGACGGTGAACTCGGCGTCGACCGGCTTGCCCGACACCGGGCAGACGTCGTTGATCGGCGGGCCCTTCGCGATCTCCTCGTCCTTCGCGGCCTCCTCGGCCGCCTTCTGCGCCGCGCGCTCGGCAATCTCCTGCTCGGCCGCCGCCATGCGCTGCTCGGCGTAGTCGCCGAGATCGACCTCGAACTTCGCGAAGTGATCGCGGATCGCCTTGACGCCGTCGGCGGTGACGCCGCTCTGCCAGGCGTGGAGCTTCTTCAGCTTCGGCAGCGTCTGGAACACCGGCAGTGCGTCGTCGGTGATCTTGGTGGCGTAGAAGTTCGCGAACTCGAGCTCGCCGAGCCCGGCCAGCGCCTTCACCGCGCCGTCGCCGAGCGCGGTGTTGGCGGCGTGCAGCCGCCGCAGCTGCGTCAGCTTGCCGAGCGACGCCGCGCCGGCGTCGGTGATCGCGGTGCGCGAGACGTTGAGCCAGACCAGCCGCGGCGCCAACGGTTCGAGCAGCGCGAGCGTCTCGTCGGTGACCTTGTCGCGCAGCAGCGACAGGTTGACGTCGATCGCCTCGGTGTCGGCGGCGACCCGCTGCACCACCGCGCCCTGCTCGCGCAGCGCCGACATCGCCGGCTCGATCGCCGCCGTCGCGGCGTCGTCGAGCGCGGGCAGCTCGAACGTGAGCTTCGGGATCACCGCCGCCGCGAGCGCGGCCGCGATCGCCTCGTCGCCGGCCGCGGGCCAGTCGGCGCCCTCGGCGATCCAGCGCCGGATCAGCGCCTGCTGATCCTTGCTCAGCGGCTCGCCCTTCTGCGGCATGATGTCGTCGTGGCCGTCGGGCAGCGTGACGCGGTTCAGCAGCTCGCTGTCATCGGGCTTGCCGGCGAGGATCGTCCAGTAGTCCTCGTCACCGGCCGGGAACGCGAGCTCCTTCTTGTCGAGCCGTAGGTCGCCCTTGTCCTTGTCGGGGCCGTGGCACTCGATGCAGCGCCGCACGAAGATCGGCGCGATCTCCTTGGCGAAGTCGACCTTCGCCGGCGTGTCCTGGCCGGTGAGGCCGGCCGTGAGGCCGAACGCGGGAAGAACGAGGACGATCGCGGCGGCGCGCATCGCAGCATTCTTGGCCGCGGGTCGGGCCGGTGCAAGCGCCCCGGTCCACAGGCCCGCGATGCGCCGGGATCTGCCGGTCACTCCGAGAGCTCGAACGCCGAGAACTCCGGGCGCGCGGTGACCTCTTCGCCGGCCCATGCCGGCGGTCGGATCGCCGCGAGCTCGGCGTCCGAATCGCACTCGACCTCGGCCAGGACGAGGCCGCGCCGCGCGGCCGGCGCCTCCCAGACGTCGACCGCCCAGGTGCGCCCCTGCTCGGCCAGGTGGAAACGACGCTTGACCGAACGGCGCCCGGGCAGGGCGAGCAGCGGCTCCGCCTCGAGCGGCGTCAGGTAGATCGTCGTCAGCCGCCGCCGCCGCGGATCGTCCGGGGCGGCGGGGTCGGGACGCTTCTGGCCGAGCTTGACGACGATCGGCGTGCCATCGGGCGACTCGACGATGCGCACCCGCAGGCCGCTGCCGGCGACGAACAGGTCGCGCAGGCGATGGAACGAGGTCGAATCGACCGCGGTCGGCAGCGCCGGCAGGACGAAGCGGCGCTCGAGCTCCCAGCGGTAGTACCTGCGTTCGAGCGGGCGGTCGCGGCGTGGGTCGGTCACGGCAGCGGCGTCAGTACGCCCCGATCGTCAGCACCAGCGCGTTCGTCGCGGTGACCTCCACCAGGTTGCCGAACGCGTCGAGCTCGCTCGGCACCATCTGGTGCCGCAGCACGACGCCCGCGAACGTCACCGAGTTCGGCACCGCGAGCTGCCACGACGCGGCGCCGTTGCCGGTCGGCACGAACTCGACCGCGTCGGTGCTGACGAGCAGCACGCAGCCGGGCGGGGCCAGCGGCGTCAGTGCCGCGAGCGGCAGCGACTGAACCGCGAGGCCGGTGATCGCGAACGTGACCGCGAGCTGCGGCAGCCCGCTCGCGGCGGTGCGCAGCGTGCTGCCGATCCACGGCGCCGCGCTGGCGACCAGCAGGTTGTTGCCGCCCGAGCTCGGGCAACCGCCGCTGCTCGTCACGATCGCCGGGCAGCTGGTCTCGAGCTTCGTGACGTAGGAAGCGGCGCGACCGCCGGCGACCAGGAAGTCACCGCCGGCGAACACGCTGCCGTCGCCCGTCGTGGTGAGGCCGTAGACATCGCGGTCCATACCGGTCTCGATCGGCGACCACGCGGAGCCGTCCCAGCGGGCGACGCGGTTGCACGCGACGCCGCCGGCGAGCGTGAAGGCGCCGCCGGCGAGCACGTCGCCGTTCGGCAACACCGTGAGCGCACGAATCGTGAGGTCGGTACCGGCGCCGAGCGCCGACCATGTGGCGCCGTCCCAGCGTGCGATGTTCGCGGCCGGGGCGCCGCCGGCCATGGTGAAGTCGCCGGCCGCGATCAGGTCACCGTTCGGCAGGATCGCGATCGCGTACACCGCGCCGGCGATACCGCCACCGAACGCCGACCAGGTCGACCCGTTCCAGCGTGCGATGCTCGCCGCGGTCGTGCCGCCGGCCGACGCGAACCAGCCGCCGGCGACGAGATCGCCGCCCGGGAGCTTCGCCAGCGCGTAGACCCGGCCGGAGACGCCGACGCCGCCGATCGACGACCACGAGGCACCGTCCCAGCGCGCGATCGCGGCGGTGCCGGCGACACCACCCGCCGCGGTGAACAGGCCGCCGACGATCACGTCGCCGTTGTCGAGCGCGGCGAGCGCGTAGACGTGCGAGGTGCCGCCGCTGACACCGCTGCCGAGTGCCGACCAGTTCGCGCCATCCCAGCGCGCGACGTGGTTGGCGGCGATGCCGCCCATCGCGAGGAACTCGCCGCCGGCGATGACATCGCCGGTCGGTGTCTCGACGATCGCCCGAACCGTCGAGCCACTGGTCGAGGTCACGCCCTGCCCGAGCGGCGCCCACTCGCTGCCGTCCCAGCGCGCGATGCGCTTCGCGGCCCGACCGCCGATCGCCGAGAAGCTGCCGCCGGCGATCAGGTCGCCGTTCCGGAGCGCCGCGAGGCCGCGGACCCACAGATCGGCACCGCGGGCGAAGCCGCTCCAGG
>JAGQRB010000555.1 GCA_020425925.1 Planctomycetota bacterium | reverse complement strand
CGCGCTGCGGTCGCGCGGCCGGCAGCCGGCCGCCGAGCCCGAGGGTGCCGGCGAACGTGCCGGTCGCGAGCGCGCCGGCCTGCAGGAACGTGCGGCGGTCGAGGTCGCCGCCGGAGCGATCGGTGGGGTTGTGGTTCATCGCGGCGCTCCTCAGTGCAGTTGGGCTTCGGGGAGTTGCAGGATCAGGGTGGCCAGCGCGCGCAGGTGCGGCAGCAGCTGCGCCCAGCTCGGGTTCGCCGGCAGGCCGGTCAGCCGATTGGCGAAGAACGCGATCAGCGCGGTCGTCGTGCTCGCCGGCACGGCGTCGTCGAGCAGCCGATCGAGCAGCGGATGTACCCACGCCGCGGCGGTGCGGGGGCGGACGGGGAACATCGCCTGCCAATCGATGCGGGTCTGGGCGATGCGGTTCTGCAGCAGGTTCTCGACGAAGTTCCAGCGCGGCAGCAGGTGGCCGGCGCTCTGCCACGCCGCGGCGACCTCGGGGTAGCCGGTCGGCACCGGGTTCTGGTGCGGCTGCGAGCCGAGCAGGCCGACCTCGTTGTTCACGGCGCGGCCGCGCGCGGCGCTGAGCTCGAAGCGTCGCAGGATGTTGACGGCGAACTCGAAGCCGTCGTGCACCTTGGTGCGGACGTGCTGCGGGTCGTAGAACTCGGGGTCGAGGAACATCGTCTCGAGCGTCCGGGCGAGGTGGCCGCCGCTGCTGACGAAGACCTGGCGGACGCGCGCGAGCAGGCCGCGTGGCGGTGCGTCGGCGACGAAATAGCGGCACAGCTTTTGGGTGAAACGATCGGCCGTGCTCGGATGGGCGGCGAGGAAGTCGAGGAACGCGAGCCCCTCGAACCAGCCGTTCGCGCCGCTGATGCCGGGCGTCGACCAGCCGAGCGAGACCGTCTTGGCGCCGCTGTCGTGGCGTCCTCGGGCGAAGCGGAAATAGCTGTCGGTGATCGGCTGGCCTTGCGCCGTGCGCACGTTGGTGCGGGTCCAGCCGGTGAACACGCGTGCGACCTCGACGATGTCGGCTTCGCTGTAGCCGCTGCCGACGCCGAGGGTGTGGAGCTCGAGCAGCTCGCGGGCGTAGTTCTCGTTCGGGCTCGCCGCGATGTTCGAACGCAGATCGAGGAAGTCGATCATCGCCGGGCTCGTCGCGCTGGTCCTGAGCACGCTCGCGAACGCGCCGAAGCAGGTCGCCGCGAACGCGTCGTCCTCCTTGGTCTCGCTGATGCCCGCGGTGGTGCCGCGGTAGGTCGCGAAGTGGTTGTTGAGGAAGTGCACCATGCGCCACTGCAGCTGGCGCTTCGACCACAGCGCGCGCAGCAGCAGCCGCACGTCGGCGGCGACCGCGAGGTAGGGCGCGATCTCGGCCGCGACCAGCGTCTCGGCGGCGCTGTCGTCGATCGAGTCGGGTGCGAGCTGACGTCGGAGCCAGCCGGCGATGCCGAGCTGTCGGATCTCCCCGACCGTGGCGGCGTCGGCGCCGAAGGTCGCCCGGCTCGCGAGGTGGTGCGCCGCGTCCGGCTGCGGTGTGGGCAGCGCGACCGGCGCAGGGCGAACGAGCAGACGGCGCGCCAGCGCGCGCCGGGAGAGGGTCTCGGACATGGCTCCTCCGGCGGGGACGGCGCCGAGGTGGCAGGGCCTCGGTCTGCGCCGCTCGCGCCATGTTACGCGCGCGATGGTCGACCCGGTTCACCGTTCCGGTGGTTCGGGCCGGTCGTTCGCCGGCGCGCTCAGCGGCTGCCGCCGCGACGCTTCGAGCCCCGACCGGGGCCCAGCTGCGTGGCTCAACCGTAGGGTTTGGTTCGCGGCAGCCCGACCGCCTCGCCGGCGAGCGTCGCATCGAGCGCGGCGCGCACGTAGTTCGCGGCACTCTCGGGCTTGCTGCCGCGGCCGTCGTTGTCGAGCGCGCCGGTGTAGACCAGTCTGCCCTTGCTGTCGAATACGAACATCTGCGGCGTCGTCCTGCCATCGAGCAGGCGGGCGACGCGGGCGCCGTGATCGACGAGGATCGGGTGGTTGACCTCGCTCTCGGCGGCCTTCCGGCGCAGCCCGGGATAGGGCCGGTCCTCGGCAGCCTTGGCCTCGAACGCCGCGGGCTCCGGCTTCTTGCCGATCTCGTTCACGTTCGCGGCGAGACCGAGCACGACGACGCCGCGATCGCGATACGAGTCGGCCAGGCCGTTGATCTTCGGCTCGGCCACGATCTCCCACGGGCACGTGCTCGACCAGATGTGCAGCACGACGACCTTGCCGCGCAGGTCGCCGAAGGTGTGGAGCCGCCCGTCGAGATCGTGCAGCGTGATGTCGGCCGGCAGCTCGTCGCCGAGCTCGAGCACGGCTGGGGGCGCCGGCTTCTCGCCGGTCGGAGCGGGTGCCGGCGCGGGCGTCGGGGGCGGCGCCGGCGCCGGCCGTGGATCCTGGGCCGCGAGACCGGCGGCGACGAGGGTCGAGATCGCCAGGCGGATGTTCATGCCGGAGAGATACGGCGCGGGCGCGCGCGAACCCACCCCCGGGCGGTGCTGTCGCGGCAGATTCGACGACCGCGTCACGCCGGCGGCGGTGGGGCGCCGTCGCCGGTGGAGCCGGTGTCACCGCCGCCGCCGCCCTCGCCGCTGCGGTCGTTCGGGCGCTGCTGCCGCGCCGCCGCATCCTGCAGCCGGAGCAGGAAACCGCAGTAGGCCGCGGCGAACGCGCACGCGCCGTGCCACAGCGCGCGCAGCCCGAGCGGCACGTGTGACGGCGTGTAGTGCTCGACCAGCCACTCGGCGAGCGCGCCGAGCAGGCCGATCAGCACGCCGACGATCGCGGCTGCGAAGCCGCTGAGCGCGACCGGATTGGCACCTTCGGGCAGCGGCGGCAGCGGTCGTGGTCGCCGCGCCCGCCGCAAGACGAGATGCAGGGCGAACGCGACCGCGACCAGCGCCGCCCATTCGACCGGCGCGATGTCGATCTCGCGGAAGCGCGCGACCCCGGCGACCCAGAGTACGCCGACGAGCACCGGGCAGACCGTCAGCAGACGGCGGAACCAGAGCGGCGACATGGCTGCCGCGGTCACGACAGCGTGATGACCTTCGCGGCGCGGCCGAGCTCGGTCAGGATCGTGTCCATGTCGGATACCTTGCCGACGGCCGGTTCGATCCCGAAGTGCTGCAGGCAGGTGCCGCACGGCACGAGGTCGATCCCGCGCTCCTCGAGCGCCTGCAGCTCGGCGCGGACCGGCGAGTCGGCCGCGACCAGCCGGACTCCGGCGTTGTAGAAGACGATGGCCTCGAAGTTCGGCAGCGCGATCGCCTTCTTCAGGAAGGTCGCGAGGATCTTGCGTCCGAGCTCGCGGTCGCCGTGGCCCATCTGGTCGTGGTTGCAGACGACGATCGTGTCCATCGGGACATCGTGCGCCGCGCCGGCCGCGAGTGCCAGCCCGGGTCGGAATCGCTCCCGGAGCACGGCGGCACGAAGAAAACGCACGCCCGCGAGTTCCCTCGTTCTGCCCGGCAGCCTACCTTCCCCGTCCGATGAAAGTGCTGGTCGTGGGTGCGGGCGGTCGCGAACACGCGCTGTGCTGGAAGATCCGCCAGTCGCCGCTGCTCGAACGCCTCTACTGTGCGCCGGGGAATCCCGGCACTGCGGCGCTCGCCGACAATCTCATGGTCGGCGCCGACGACGTCGCGGGGATCGTGCGCGCGGCCGACGCCGAGGACGTCGACCTGGTCGTCGTCGGCCCCGAGGCGCCGCTCTGCGCCGGGCTCGCCGACGAGCTGCAGAAGCGCGGCCGGGCGTGTTTCGGGCCGAGCCGGAGCGCGGCGCAGATCGAGGGTGACAAGGTGTTCGCGCGCGAGCTGTGTCGGCGGCACCGCATCCCGGGACCGGGGTTCTGGTCGTTCGAGGACGCCCACCGCGCCAAGGCGTTCCTCGACAACCGCGAGGACGGCCCGATCGTCGTCAAGGCGGCGGGGCTGGCCGCCGGCAAGGGCGTCGCGGTCTGCAAGAATCACGACGAGGCGCGCGCGGCGGTGGCCGACTGCCTCGAGAAGCGGCGCTTCGGCGACGCCGGCAACGTCGTGCTGTTCGAGGAGTGCCTCGCCGGTCCGGAGGTGTCGCTGATCACGCTGACCGATGGTCGCACGATCATCCCGCTCGAGCCGGCGCGCGATCACAAGCCGGTGTTCGACGGCAACAAGGGCCCGAATACCGGCGGCATGGGGGTGGTGAGTCCGGTCGAGCTGCAGCCGCGGCTGCGCACCCAGATCGAGAACCAGGTCGTGTTCCCGGCGGTGCACGCGATGAACCGCGAGGACCGTCCCTACCGCGGCTTTCTCTACGCCGGCCTGATGCTGACTCCGCAGGGCCCGCGAGTGCTCGAGTTCAACTGCCGGCTCGGCGATCCGGAAGCGCAGCCGTTGCTGATGCGGTTCAAGAGCGACCTGCTGCCCTACCTGCACGCGGTCGCCGAGGGCCGGCTCGCCGAGCTCGAGGCGCCCGAGTGGGACCCGCGCGTCGCGGTCTGCGTCGTCGCCTGCAGCGAGGGCTATCCCGGCGACTATCCGAAGGGCCGGCCGATCTTCGGTCTCGACGACATCGAGACCGGGCCCGACCTGCAGGTGTTCCACGCCGGCACCGCGCAGAAGCCCGGTGGCGACCTCGTCACCGCCGGCG
>JAGQRB010000554.1 GCA_020425925.1 Planctomycetota bacterium | reverse complement strand
CTCGACCAGGAGAACGAAGCCGAGCGGTTCGCCGCGCTGCCGCAGATTGGCGAGCAGAGTGCGGCCGCCGACCTCGCGGGACACCAGGTCGATGACCACGACGTGCGGACGGTAGGACTCGAACTTGGCGCTCGCGGTCCGTTCGGAGATCGCCGTGCCGGCGAGCAACAGGCCACCGCGGGTGACCGACTCGCCGAGCGCAGAGCGCACGTCCGCGCTTCCGTCCACGATCATCACGCGAACGGCTGTTCCGCCTGCGGAGGAGCTCACGACTCGATCGGCTCCTCGAAACGCCGCGCCAGCACCGCGTCGATGTCGAGTGCGAGCACGACACCATCTTCGCGCTGGACCAGGCCGGCGAACCAACGGGCCTCGCAGGACTCGACGTGCGACGGCAACGATTCGATCGGCTTCGCGGTCGCCTCGATCACGTCGCCGACCTCGTCGACCAGCAGGCCGTAGCGTTCGCCGCGGAGCTCGACGATGATGTTGCGGGTTCCCCGGCCGACCTCGACGCTCTCGCCGCGCAGGATCGTGCCGAGGTCGAGCACCGTGACCAGGCTGCCGCGCAGGTTGATCAGCCCACGGATCTCGGGGTCGAGCCGCGGCACGAACGTCGCTTCGACCAGTCGATTGATCTCCTGGACCCGGATCAACTCGATACCGAGCTCGATGTCGCCGACGCGACACGCGACCAGACTGACGGTTTCATCGACTCTCATGACACGACTCCGGCCGCTTTCGTGAGGGCGGCGATCAGCGAGGCATCGTCCATCTTGATGAGATAGTCGTTCGCCCCGGCCGCGTGGCCGGCGGCGACGTCCTCCTCGTTCGACAGCGAGCTCAGCATCACGACCGGCAGACGTGAAGTCCGCCGGTCGGCACGGATCCGGCGAGTGAGCTCCAGTCCGTCGCAGCGCGGCATCTGGACGTCGGTGACGACGAGGTCGATCTCGTCCACCACCTCCTGCAGCTTCTGCCAGGCCGCCTCGCCGTCCTCGCACGCGACGACCGCGAAGCCACCCGACTTGATCACCCGCGCGACGTGGTTGCGGAAGAAGCCCGAGTCCTCGGCGAGCAGCACCCGGACCTCGCGATTCGGATCGCGCTCCGGCGGCACCGCCGCGACGTCCCGGCCGACGAGCAGCTGCGGGATGGCGCGACGCGCGATCTCGGAGACATCGACGAGCCGCACCGTGTGGCCACCGAGCTCGAAGCTGCCGACGACACCGGGCGTCGCGAGCGTGCGATCGTCCACCGCGACCGAGAGCGTCCTGATGTCCTCGATCGCGGACGTCACCAGCGCGAACTCGACCTCGTGCACTCGGAGCACCAGCAACGAGACGAACCCGGCGGTGTCGGGCAGTTGTCTCGCCGTGACGTGGTCGGCGAGGCGGACGACCGGCATCACGCCGTCTTCGACCCGATGCACCAGCTCGCCGCCGATGTCGGCGATGTCGCTCTGCGGCACGCGCTTGATGCGGCTCACGAGTCCGAGGGGCACCGCGAACAGCTCCTCGGGATGGGCCCGGAAGATCACGAAGTCGGTCGGCTCCTCGTGGGCGCCGTTGGCGACGGTCGAACGCGGGGCGTCGTCGACGGCTTCCTCCGCCCTGAGCCCGGTGGCGTTGCCGAGCCCGACGACGTCGAGGATCAAGGCGACGCGGCCGTCGCCGAGGATCGTCGAGCCGGAGTACTCGCCGCGGCTGCGCAGATGGCTGCCGAGCGGCTTGACCACGATCTCCTCGGTGTCCGGCGGCGAGTCGATCACGAGGCCGTAGTGCACCGCGCCCGACTGCACGACCACGATGTTGTGGGCCGCGCCCTCCTGCTCGGCACCGGTGCCGACGCCGAGCGCATCGCGCAACCGGACGATCGGCAGCAGCTGGCCGCGCAACCTCACGACCTCGCGCCCGCGCACCCGCACGATGCGCTGCCTGGCGTCCTCGGCACGGACGCGGACGAGCTCGGTGACGTTGTTCTGCGGGATGACGTAGCGCCGTTCGCAGCACGACACGATCAGCGCCGGCACGATCGCGAGCGTCAGCGGGATGGTGATCGTCAGCGTGGTGCCGCGACCGCGCTCCGACTGCACCTCGACGTGACCACCGATCTTCTCGATGTTCGACCGCACGACGTCCATGCCGACACCGCGGCCGCTGACGTCCGACACCTGCTCGGCGGTCGAGAACCCCGGCGCGAAGATCAGCATGATCGCGTCGCGATCCGACATCGCGTTGGCCTGCTCGGGCGTGACGATGGCCTTCTCGATCGCCTTGCGGCGCATCCGCTGCGGGTCGATGCCGGCGCCGTCGTCGATGATCTTGATCTTGACGTTGCCGCCCTGATGGAACGCCTGCAGCGTCAGCAGACCTTCCGGCGGCTTGTCCTTGGCGCGTCGGACCTCGGGACTCTCGATACCGTGGTCGAGGGCGTTGCGCACGAGGTGTGTCAGCGGATCGCCGAGCGCTTCGAGGATTGAACGGTCGAGCTCGACTTCCTTGCCGCCGAGGTCGAGGCGGCACTGCTTGCCGAGCTTGGCGGCGAGGTCGCGCACGATGCGCGGGAACTTCTGGAACACGTTGGCGACCGGCTGCAGGCGGGTCTGCATCACGGCCTCCTGGATCTCGCTCACCACCTGACTGAGGTTCGCGACCGCCTGCTGCAACCCACGGTCGCTGCTCGGTCGGATCGACTGCAGCACCTGATTGCGACCGAGGACCATCTCGCCCGACAGGTTCATGAGCTTGTTCAGCAGCCCGACGCTGACCCGGATCGACGACTCGGTCGCCTTGTGCTCACCGCTCGGCTCGCGCTTCGGGGTCGGGGTCTCGACCGCGGCGACCGGATCGGCACGTTGAGCCTGCTCTGTCGGTTCGACCGCCGGCGGCGGCGACTCCGGGCCGCCCGTCGGGCCGTCGTCGACCGCGGGCACCGGCGGTGCCGGCGGGCCGGCCTCGGCCGCCGCGTTGGCGACTGCCGGCGGGGCGCCGCCGGGCGTGAGGTACTCCTGCAGCGCGCCGATGTGACCGCCG
>JAGQRB010000056.1 GCA_020425925.1 Planctomycetota bacterium | reverse complement strand
GCGTCGCCGACCGCCACCAGCGCTTCGACCGGGGCCTGCGAGCGATCGACCACGACCCCCTCGACGAGCAGGCGCTGCTCGTCGCCGAGCGGCCAGAGCCGGATCTCGAACTCGTCGACCGCGGTGTCGCCCGCCGGCATGGCCACGATCGCCGTCTGCCGCCCCGGCGCCCGCGCCTTCAGCACGACCCCGGGCGCCGATGGCGCGCGGCGAACGACGAACCCACCATCGCGGGAAGAGCGCATCTCGGGGACATCGACCGCGGCGAGGTCGCCGAGCGCGGCGGGCAGGGCACCGGCGACATCGACGGTGACGAAGCCGCCGCCGATCGGTCCGCCCTGCGGATCGACCAGCCGACCGCAGACGCGCACGGCGCGGGTGCCGACGAAGCTGCCGACTTCGCCGCGCGGCCGCGCGACCAGCGTCCAACCGGGCTCGACCAGCGCGACATCCGCGATCGCGACCGGCACGTCGAACGCGAAAGCGCCGGAACCGTCGGTGACGACTTCCGCGTCCGGCAACGGCTCACCGAGGATCGCGGCGCGCCACTGCTCGGGCTGACGACGCGCCGCGAAGAACTCGGTCGCGAATGCGGGATCGCGGCGCAATCGCTCGATCTCGGTCTCGGCGAGTTGGAGGCTCTCGCCCGGGCCCGAGATCCAGCCGGTGTCGCCACCCTGCCAGCGCACGGTCGCAGCGGACTCGCGGCGCATCCGCAGCCCGACGAGCGGCTCGAGCGCGACGTCGACGAGTCTCCGGTTCGCCGCTTCAGCGTCGACCGACGTCGCGTCCGGCGCGGCAGCGACCAGACGGTCGGGCGCGGCATCCGGAGGGTCCGCAGCAGCGCGGAGATCCGCCGGGGGGATGGCGGAGCCCAACGCACCGGCGACCGGGGGCGCAGCCGGCGTTCCGCCGCCGGCGAACCCGAACTGCCATACCGAGATGCACAAGACGGCTGCGGCTGCAGCCAGGATCAGCTTCTTCACGAGGACTCCTGCGAACACCGCGGGAGCCGCCTTTCCGACCGTGAGCGAGCGGCGCGCGAGTGGCAGCACGACCGCGGCCCACGCCGCGCGATCGCCGTACTGACCGTCGAGCGCCGCCCGCAGCCGCGCCAGGCCGCGGCTGAGGCGCGAGCGGGCCGTGTTCTTCGGCACGCCGGTGGCGCGCGCGACCTCGTCGATCGAAAGACCGTCGAAGTAGCGCAGCGTCACTGTCGAGCGATACGGCTCGTCGAGCGCCAGCACGAGGTTCGCGAGATCGCGATGCGCGGCGACGCGCGCGACGGTGTCGACGACCGAGGTCGCCGAGTCGGCCGCCAACGCGGCGACCGCCTGCTCGCGCGTCGCGCGCCGCCGGCTCGACCGCCGGATGCGCGACACCGTGCGGCGCAGAACCGTCGCCAGCCAGGCGCGCGGGTTGTCGTCGCGGCGCGGCGGCAGGCTGAGCGCCGCGACGAACGTCGCCTGCGCGGCATCGGCCGCGAGCTGTTCGTCGGCGATCAGGCTGCGCGCCAGCCGGGTGACGAAGTCGACGTGCTCGGCGAGCTGCTCGAACGCGGGCGATCGGGGGGACGGGCTCATGGGTTCGTTCTGCAGATGCCCGCCCGCGACGATACGGACGCAACCGCTGGTGAAGAACCCCGCCGCGCGTCAGCCCTGCGGCTCCTCGGCGACGACGCCCGGCTCGTAGTCGGAGTAGACCAGGATCGGGATCGAGAGCTCACCGAGCTGCGCCCGGACCAGCGGCTCGACCTGTTCCCATTCGAGGGCGCCGACACCGGTCGCGATCCGCGGCAGCGCAACGCTGCGGAAGCCCTCGCGATCGACGAGTTTGCGCAGTTCCCGCAGG
Organism: Planctomycetota bacterium; assembly: GCA_020425925.1. Classification (GTDB taxonomy): domain Bacteria; phylum Planctomycetota; class UBA1135; order UBA1135; family UBA2386; genus JAGQRA01. The sequence goes on along the minus strand of JAGQRB010000056.1, from coordinate 6,108 downwards.
GCATGGTTGACGAACTCGGTGTGGGCGCGACCGGCGTGCCCGCCCTTGTGCGCCGGCGGCTCCTGGGTGAACAGGGCTGCGATCCGCATCGTCCGACCATCGGGCCCGACCCCCTGCCACAGCCACAGCTCGCCGGGTGCGGGGTGGTTCTGGTGGCAGTGGTGGCGGAAGTCCTTGTACATCGCCGGGAATCGCTCCCGCAGCGCGAGGGCGAGCCCGTTCTTGAAGTCGTCGTTCGGCGCGACGCCGTGCACGACGAGATCGGCCCGGCTGAGCAGCAGATCGCCGCGGAGGGAGTGGATCATGCGCCCATTGAAAGGCGCGCGCGGCGAGGCGCGCTTCCGCCGATGGGCGTAGGCCACGGCGGAATGCGTCGGTCAGGACGCCCGGAACAGCGTCTTGACCGCGGTCTCGAGGCGTTCTTCGACGTAGGCGCCGAGCGTCGCCTGCTGCAGACCGAAGTCGGCAGTCAGCGTCGGATCGAACCAGACGCCATAGCGCAGCGAGTCCCCCGTCAGCGTCGCATAGCGGATGCAGCTGCCGAAGACGTAGAGCCGGCGCTGCCCGGGCGGCGTGAACTCGACGATGCAATGATCGATGTGGTTCAGCACGCACTTCGACAGCAGCTGGGTGCTGAACGAGAGGCCGCTGCGCGACACGTCGCACAGCACGCCGCGGAGCTCGAACTCGCTCTCGAAGCCGCGGATGAGGACCTCGACCGGAATCGAGGGGTCCATCACGAGACGAGGGTCGGCGCGCAGGTTGAACATCGTGGCCATGCTCTTCGGCACCGACGCGACCACGCCCATCCAATCGAGGAACTGGAGCCCGAACTCCCAACGCCGGTCGACGTGCTCCGAGTGCACGACCAGCGCGGCGATCTCGAGTGGCTGGCGCAGGTCGTCGGAATGGACCCGCACGGTCAGCGTGTCACCGAGCTCTGCCGGCCGGTCGTACTCCTCGACGAGAGTCAGCCGCAGACCGCTGCCCGAGATGTCGAGCAGCTCCGCCGCGAGGGTCCCGCCCGAGGTCACGACCTCGAGGCGGAGCTGGTCCCAGCGGTTCGGAACGGTGCGATAGTGTGCGCGTCGGCTCCCCACGATGTTCTCGGCTGTCGGCGGTCCGCGACCGGCGATGAGGCTTTTCCCTGCCCCCTGCATCGGAGGCTGGTGCGGGCGAGTTTAGGCGTTCGGGCCGTTTGCTCGCGGGCGCGCGCGTCGGCACGGAACTCCCCGTGGTGTCGGCCCGACGAATCCGGTGTCCGGAAGACGGTCACGGCGATCGGCGGTTGTGCCGCGTGGCCGGCGACCTACTCTCCCCCGATGGTCCGAGCCCGCTGGAACAACATCGTCATCGCCGAGAGCGACGACACGGTCGTCGTCGAAGGCAACCACTACTTCCCGGCCGACAGCCTCGTCGCGGAGCACTTCCGTCCGGCGACGACGACCTCGGTCTGCGGCTGGAAGGGGACGGCGCACTACTACGACGTGGTCGTCGACGGCGACGTCAATGCCGATGCCGCCTGGTACTATCCGGAGCCCAAATCCGAAGCCCGCCAGATCGCCAACCGCGTGGCGTTCTGGAAGGGTGTGACCGTCGAGTGAACGAGGACCGGCCATCCACCTTCGCGCCGTCACCTTCCTCGCGCCCGGCATCCCGCTGCGGTTCTTCGAGCTCGTAGCCGAGTACCTCGGTCGGAGCCTGTCGTGCGAGGTCGCGCTCACCAGCGAGACCCGCTCGTCGGGCCCGATGCACGGCGACCACGATCCGTTCGCGGCCGGCGCGGCCGACCTCGGCTTCGTCTGCTCGCCGTCGTTCCTCTATCTGCGCTCACTGAGCCGCCCGTCGGTCGATCTCGTCCCGGCCGGCTTCGTGTTCCGCGACACGCGCCACGACGGCAGCTCGCCGGTCTACTACTCCGACGTCGTCGTCCGGGCCGACGATGCGGCAGAGGCCTTCGACGACCTGCGCGGCCGGACCTGGGGCTACAACGACGAATGTTCGTTGTCGGGCTACTTCGCGACGCTGCAGCACCTCCGCAGCCTCGGTTGCCCCGACGATTTCTTCGCGCAACGCGTTCGCACCGGTTCGCATCTCGCGTCGATCGAAGCCGTGCTCGCCGGCGGGATCGATGCCGCGGCGATCGATTCGACGGCACTCGCACTGTGGCGGAAGGAGCGTGAAGGGACCATCTGCGGCCTGCGGATCGTGGCCTCCTGGGGCCCGTTCCCGATCCAGCCGATCGTCGTGCGCCGCACGCTCGACCCGACCATCGCGGCGGCAGCCACCCGCGCGCTGCTCGCGCTCGACTGCGCCGAGGTCACGGCCGCGGGACTCTGCCAGTTCGGTCTCGAACGCATCGTCGCGACCGACGAAGCCGCCTACGCCGAAGAACGCCGACAGCTCTGTGCACTCGGCCAGATCCCCGAGGCCTCATGACCACTACCTACCGGCTGCCCATCGTCGCCCCCGCGCGCCTGCTCGCCGACTACCGCACCGTGCGCGCGCGCACCGAGGAGCTCTGCGCGCCGCTCGAACCCGATGACATGGTGGTGCAGACGATGCCCGACGTCAGTCCGACGAAGTGGCACCTCGCGCACGTGACGTGGTTCTTCGAGACGATGGTGCTGATGCCGCATGCTCCCGGCTACCGCCCGTTCGATGCGCGTTTCGGCACACTCTTCAATTCGTACTATCAGGCGCTAGGGCAGCCCTTCCCGCGCGGGCGACGCGGCGCACTCACCCGCCCGACGGTCGAGCAGGTGCTCGCCTACCGACAGCACGTCGACGCGGCCATCGCCGACCTGCTGACGCAGCTCGATGGCGGCGATCACGGCGATGGCGCGGAGATCGCGAAGCTGCTGACCGTCGGCCTGCACCACGAACAACAACATCAGGAGCTGCTCCTGATGGACGTGCTGAACGTGCTCGCGAGCAACCCGCTGCGGCCCGCGTACGACGTCGAGCCGCCGCCGCCGCCCCCGGCCGGCACCGTGAGCTGGCGCGCCTTCGACGGCGGCGACGCCGAGATCGGCCACGCCGGCGCTGGCTTCTGCTACGACAACGAGCAGCCGCGCCACGCCGTGAGACTCACCCCGTTCGCACTCGCGTCGCGGCTGGTGACCAACGGCGAATGGCTCGAGTTCGTCGCCGACGGCGGCTACCGCCGTTCCGAACTCTGGCTCGCGGATGGCTGGGAGCGCGTGCAGCACGAGGGCCTCACGGCGCCGCTGTACTGGGAGCAGCACGACGGCGACTGGTTCCACACGACGTTGCACGGGTTCCACCCGGTGCACCCCGACGAACGCGTCTGCCACGTCAGCTTCTACGAGGCCGAGGCGTTCGCGCGCTGGCGCGAGTGCCGGCTGCCGACCGAGTTCGAATGGGAGCACGCCGCCGCGAGCGGCCAACTCGAGCAGGTCGACGACGAGGTCTGGCAGTGGACGCGCAGCTCGTACGCGCCCTATCCCGGCTACCGACCGTTCCAGGGTGCGCTCGCCGAGTACAATGGCAAGTTCATGGTCAACCAGCAGGTGTTGCGTGGCGGCTGCTTCGCGACGCCGCCGGACCACGCGCGGCGGACCTATCGCAACTTCTACCACCCACACCAGCGCTGGATGTTCGCGGGCCTCCGACTCGCACGCGATCCGAACTAGTGGGGTAGCGCGAGTTCCCGCCCCGCCGCCAGCACCGACGCGACGGCCTCGAACACCGCGGCATCACCGGCGCGCTGAGCCGCGGATCGCTTCGCCGCACTCGCGAGCGGCACCGCGAGCCGGGGGTTGTCTGCCAGCCGCTCGCGATGGCGCTCCAGGAAGGCCCAGTAGAGCGCGCGCAGCGGACAGGTCTTCTTGGGATCGAACGCGCAGCTGCCGCAGTAGTCGCTCATGCGGTCGACGTAGGCCGAACCGGCGACGTAGGGTTTCGTCGTCATCACATCGCCGACCGCGAAGGTGCCCATGCCGAGCACGTTCGGTTCGACGACCCAGTCGAACGCGTCGGCATACGCGACCCAGAACCAGTCGGTCAGCTCGCGCGGCGAGACGTCGAGCAGCGTCGCGATGTTGGCGAGCACCATGAGCCGGGTGATGTGGTGGCCGTAGCCCTCGCGCCAGACGTCGGCGACGACGCGATCGAGACAGGCGAGCCCGGACCGCTCGCCCCAGAACGCGGGCGGCAGCGGTCGCGACGCCCCGAGGTGGTCGCAGTCGACGCGTCGGAAACCGTCGGTCGCGGCGTGCACGTGCCGCACGAACTCCCGCCAGCCGAGCACCTGCCGCACGAAACCCTCGCGACTCGCGATCGGCAGGTCGAGTTCGAGGACATCGGCCACCACCGCGGCCGGCAACAACCGATGCAGGTGCAGCAGCGCCGAGATCCGGGTGTGGAACAGCGAACTCGACGCCGCCGCCATCGCGTCCTGGAACGGCCCGAACTCGCGGAGGCAGCTGGCGCGCGCCCAACGCCACAGCTCGGCGGCGTCGCGCGCCGTTGCCGGCAGGCTCGCGCCGTCGAGCTGGCCCGGGTGATCGCCGAACTCGCGCTCGATCAGCTCGAGCACCTCCGCGGTCACCTCGTCCGGCCGGAAGGTCGGCAGCTCGGGGGCCGGCGGCTCGCCCCGCCAAGGCCGGCGATTGGCGGCATCGAAGCTGAACTTGCCGCCCTCGGGCTTGCTGCCGCGCATCAGGATGCCGCTGTCGCGGCGGACATGGCGGTAGAACCGGTCCATGCGCCACGGCGCGCCATCGGGGTGGCTCGCCTCGAACTGCGCCGTGGTCGTCAACCAGCCCGCGTGCGGCACGAACTCGAGCGCGCCCGAGCGCCGGAGCGGCGCGAGGTCGCCGCGCAGCTCGCGCTCGGCCGGGGTCATGCAGCGCAGCGGCCCGAGTTCGGCCGCGAGGGGGGCCAGCGCGTCGGCGTAGGAACCGGCGGTCACGACGTGGCGCACCGCGACCCCGCGCGCGGCCTGCTCGAGCGCGAACTGGCGCAGGTTGGCGATGATCAGCGCGAGCTTCTGGCGGTGGTACGGTCGCCGCGCCGCCTTCGCCGTGCTCTCGATGAGCACGATGCCGACCGTCACGGGGTCGGCGGCGGCGAGCGGGCCGATCTCGTCGGTGAGCTGATCGTAGGGCACGTAGACCCACGAGCGGCCAGCCGGGTCGGGCTGACGCTCGCGCAGGATCCGTGTGAACGCAGCGGCCACTGGGGGGCTGTTCGCTGCGCCCGCCGGCCCGGATGCGCCCACTGCATCCGGGTAGCAGGGTCCGGCGAAGACCGCTCCATGGACCGGATCCCGCCGAACGTCTGGCAGCATCCCGTGCGCGGCCGCAACCTGCACGGCAGCACCCTCGCGGCCGAGATCGGCGACGACGAGACGCTGCTCGTGTTCCTGCGGCACCTCGGTTGAATCTTCACCCGCGAGCTGCTGGACGACATGCTCCGCGCCGCCGGGCAGGCCGGGCTGCCGGCGCCGATGTTCGTCCACCCGGCCTCGGTCGAGGACGGTGACAAGTTCTTCTCCCGCCGCGCTCCCGACGCGCGTGCGATCGCAGACCCCGAGGGTGTGCTGTTCGCCGGTTTGGGCCTGCGCCGCGGCACGCTGCGCCAGGTGCTCGGACCGAAGGTGCTCTGGCGCAGCTTCGTCGCCCTGCTGAAAGGCAACTTCGTCGGCCGTCCGACCGGCAACGAGACCCAGCTGCCCGGCGCGTTCCTCGTACGTGGCCAGGAGATCCGGTTCGCCCACCGCGCGCGGCACGCCGGCGACCACCCCGAACTCGACGCGATCCTCGCCGCCGCCGGGGCGAAATGAACCCGACCGTCGCGATCGCCGCTGCGCATGCCTTCGCGACCGTCGCGATGGCCGGCCTGATCTGGTTCGTGCAGATCGTGCACTATCCGCTGCTCGCGGCGGTCGGCGACGAGCAGTTCCGGGCCTACCAGGCCGCCAACCTGCGGCGCACGACGTGGGTGGTCGGCCCGCTGATGCTCACCGAGGTGGCGAGCGCGAGCTGGCTGGCGCTGTGGCCGCTGACGCCCGCGGCTCGGCAGGCCGCATGGCTCGGACTCGGTCTGCTGACGCTGGTCTGGATCTCGACCGCAGGCCTGCAG
>JAGQRB010000553.1 GCA_020425925.1 Planctomycetota bacterium | reverse complement strand
GGCTTGCCGGTCGTGAGCTGGCCGTACATGCCGGCCGCCGAGATGCCGATGCCCTGTTGGCCGCGGCTCTGTCGCAGCCGGTGGAACTTGCTGCCGTAGAGCAGTCGGCCGAACACGTTCGGCACCTGCAGCTTGACGATGCCGGGGCCGTTGTCCTCGACGATCATCGTGAACTGGTTGTCGTGCCCGGCGACGCGGCGGATCTCGACGCGCAGGTCCGGCAGGATGCGGGCCTCCTCGCAGGCGTCGAGGCTGTTGTCGACGGCTTCCTTGACGGCGGTCAGCAGCGCCTTGCGCGGGCTGTCGAAGCCGAGCAGGTGGCGGTTCTTGGTGAAGAACTCGCTGACCGAGATCTCGCGCTGGCGCTTCGCCATCGACTCGGCGGTTTCGGTCCGGGAGCGCCGTTCCTTCGGCGCGGACTCGGTCTTCTTCGCCGCCATGTCTACTGCCTGTCCTGACGTGTCCGGGTTGGCGAACAGCTGACCCTGCCCGCTCGCGTTGTCGGTCATTCGGATGCCCCTCCGATGTGGTGCAAGTGGCGCGATCGGACGGTGCCGGTGGAGCCCTGCCGGTGCGCTGCGATCTTCTTAGCGAAGGCGGGGGCGGTTCGTCCAGACCGGATTCGACGGCCGCCTCGATGGCCGCCGCCGGTGTGCCGACGTGGCTGCGGAACCGGGGCCACGATCGCCCCTGGACAGGGCCGTCGAGCGTGCCGATAACTTCTCGTCCTCCGCGCGACTCCTCCCCTGGTCGTCCTCGCAGCATGGCCGAGACCAACTCCCCGCGCCGCCCGCCGAAGGCCCGCGTCTTCGTCCTCTACACCGGTGGCACGATCGGCATGGTGCCGAAAGACGGCAGGCCGGGGAACCCGCTCGTCCCGGGTTCGATCGAGCAGATCGAGCAGGCGGTCGACCGGTTGCTGCCCTCGGACCTCGGGATCCAGTGCACGGTCGCAGGCCCCTTGCGCGACGGCCCGCTGGACTCGTCCGACGTCAGCGCCGCGCACTGGAAGGAGATCGCGCACCTGGTGCGCGACGCCTACGACCAGTTCGACGGCTTCGTGATCCTGCACGGCACCGACACGATGGCGTACACGTCGTCGGTGCTCTCGTTCATGTTGGAGAACCTGGGCAAACCGGTCGTGATCACGGGCTCCCAGCTGCCGTTGTCCAACCCGCGCACCGACGCGCGCCTCAATCTCGTCAACTCGATCTACATCGCGGGCTACAAGGCGACCGGCCTGCCCCGGCTCAGCGAGGTTGCGCTGTGCTTCGGCGAGTCGCTGCTGCGCGGCTGCCGGGCGCGCAAGGACACGACCTCCGACATCAACGGATTCGACAGTCCGAACTTCCCCCCGCTGGGGCGACTCGGCGAGTACATCTCGATCGATCGCCGGCTGCTGCGAAGGGCGCCGTCGGCGCGCCAGCGGTTCGCCGTGTTCGACGACCTGCTCGAAGATGTCGCGCTGCTCGACATCTTCCCGACGATGACGCCCGAGCTGTTGCGTCAGATGATCGCGCCGGAGAAGAAGATCCCGCGCGTCATCATCATCCGCACCTTCGGGGCCGGGAACATGCAATCCGAGCGACTGCACCCGGGCCTAATCGAGGTCATCCGCGAGGCGACCGCGCGAGGCAAGGCGATCATCAACGTCACGCAGTGCCGGCGCGGCATGGTCCAGCAAGGGCTCTACGAGGCGAGCGCACACCTGGCGGAGGTCGGCGCGATCAGCGGCGCGGACATGACGCCGGAAGCCGCGCTCGCGAAGGCGTTCGTGGTCGGTGGGCGCACCTCCGGTCCCGGGTTCGCGCAGCAGGTGCTGCGGGATCTCGTGGGGGAGCAGTCGGTCACCAACCATGTCGTCCAGTTCCGGCAAGAGGCCGCGCGACACGCGGCGTCCTGCCGCTTCCAGGGCGACATGCCCGGCACGATGGACGGCGATGACCTCTTCGAAGCCGTGCTCGTCGTGTCGGGCGTCGACACCGGCGGGGCTCCGACCCGGCTGCGGGTGTTCGCCAGCGCTCCTGGCGCGGACCCCGACACCCCGGAGTCCGACGGCCACTTCGTCGCTGCCAAGGACCTCGATGGCTCGTCGCACCGCATCGCGTTTCCGATCAAGGAACGCTTCGAGCAGCTCTTCAAGGCCGGTGGCGTCCTCGACCTCACGCTCGTCAACACCAATCGCGCCGAGCTCGCCGTCCGCGACGTTCAGCTCTCGGTGATCGAGCGCACCGTCTCGTTGTAGAGCGTTCGGTCGGCCGGGCGAATCGCTACGAGCGACTCGAGCGCCTGCTCGACGACACGGTCGGCGCCGACTGAACGGCGGCCGACCCGATTCCAGGTGGGGCGGGCCACCGCGGTGGCGACCCGCCCCTGCCTCGGGGCCTAGAAGTGGCCGATGACGCCGTTGACGCCGTTGCTGGCGCCGACGCCGAGCGCGTTGAGGCCCGGCACGAGTCCGAAGCCCTGCGCGAACAGCGGCAGGCCGACGAAGATCGGGTCGGACGGCATCGTCAGACCGTAGGCCGGGCTGCCGAGCGGCAGGATCAGGATCGCGAGCACGACGTTGTCGGCGTACTGCGTGCAACCCGGCGCGCCGAACGGCGCGAGCGAGAGGTTCGGGTTGTTGAACCCGATGAGCATCGCGCCGAGCGTCGCCGGCGTCGGCAGCGTGAGGTCGAACTCCCAGCGCTTGCAGAGAGCCGGGCGGGTCAGCGGGCTCAGGATCAGACCGCCGCAGGCGGTGCCGAAGCGCACGTTGGTCGCCGGCGTCGTGCCCGCGATGTCGCACAGGTCGAAGCCCTTGGCGAAGCCGACGGAAGCACCGTGGGCACCGATCACGTTGTTCGCGCCGGTCGCCGGGTTGACGCGGTGCAGCGAGTCGTCGTTCGAGTTGGAGCCGAACCACGTGCCGGACAGCTGGTCGATGCCGAGGCCCTGGAAGCCGCTGATCGTCGTCGACAGCGTCGTGCCCGCACCCGTGTTCTTGTCGACCGAGACGACGGCTCCGCTGAAGTCGATGCCGAACAGGTTGCCGGCGCCGTCGGTGTCGAGGCAGGCGATGAGGCCGGTGCCCGAGGGGCCGAGCAGCGTCGACACGCCGGTCAACGGATCGAGTCGGTAGTTGTCACCGTTCTGATTCGCGAGGTAGAACTGCCCCGTCGTCTCGTCCCAGGTGATGGCCTGCCAGCCGCTGAGGCCGGTCTGATAGGCCGGCGTGAAGGTGCCGGTGACCATGTCGATCGTGCCGACCGCGCCGCCACTCAGATCGATGGTCCAGAGCGTGTCGTCCGAGGCGCGATACGACAGGTCGGCCGGCGTCGTGAGGCCGTTGTTGAAGGTGCTCGCGATCAGAGTCGCGGCGCCGGTCGCGAGATCGACCGAGTAGAGCTCGTCGTTGTTCGAGTCGACCAGGAACGAACGCGGGCGGTCGACCAGGTCGAAGCCCTTGGAGAACTGCACGCCGGACCCGAAAGCACCGATCAGGGTGCTCGCGCCGGAGGCCTTGTCGACGCCGTAGAGCGAATCGTCGTTGGTGTTGGCCGCGAACCAAGCGTCGGTGACCTGGTGGATACCGAGGCCCTGGAACCCGGTGATCGTCGTCGACACCACCGTGCCCACGCCGGTCGTGCGGCTGATCTGCACGACTTCGCCAGAGAAGAAGTCGATGCCGTAGAGGTCGCCGCAGCGATCCGTGTCGAGTGCGGTGATCAGGCCGAAGCCGACGGCACCGAGCAGGGTCGTGTTGCCGGTCGCGGGGTCGAGGGAGTACGTGTTGCCGTCCTGGTTGGACAGGTAGAACACGCCGTCCTCCTCGTGCCACGCCATCGCCTGCCAGCCGGAGGTCGGATTGGCGGTGAAGACCGGCGTGAACGTGCCATCGGTGACGTTGAGCGTGCCGACCTCGCCGCCAGTGAGGTCGATGGTCCACAGCTCACCGGTCGCCGCGCGGAACGTGAGATCGGCCGGGGTCGTGAGATTATTGTTCGCCGTGCTCGCGATCCGGGTCGCCGTGCCGGTGCTGGTCTCGACCGCGAACAGCTCATCGGTGTTCGAATCGATCATGTAGGCATCGATCGGCGCCTCGACGAGGTCGAAGCCCTTCGAGAACTGCGTGCCGGAGCCGAACGCGCCGATCAGCGTGCTGGTGCCGGTGCCAGGATCGACGCCGTAGAGCGAATCGTCGTTGGTGTTGGCGGCGAACCAGGCGCCCGAGGTCTGGTTGATGCCGAGACCTTGGAACCCACCGATCGCGGTCGATACGGTCGTGGCGACACCGGTCGTGGTGTTCATCGTGGCGACGACACCGGTGAAGTCCACGGCCCAGAGCACGCCGGCTGCGTCGACGTCGAGCGCGGTGACGAGGCCGATGCCGCCGGAGCCGAGCAACGTGGTGACGCCCGTCGCCGGATCGAACGAGTAGTTGCTGCCGTTCTGGTTGGCGAGGTAGAAGACGCCGTCGGTCTCGTGCCACGCCATGGCCTGCCAGCCGCTGGTCGGGTTGGCGGTGAAGACCGGTGTGAAGGTACCGTCGGTGACGTTGATCGTGCCGATCTCACCACCGCTGAGATCGATGGTCCAGAGTTGCTGGGTGGCGGCGCGCCAGGTGAGGTCCGCGGGCGTGCTGAGGCCGTTGTTCAATGTGCTGCCGATCAAGGTCGCCACGCCGGTGGTGACGTTGACCGAGAACAGCTGGTCGAGGTTCGAGTCGACCATGTAGGCATCCTGCGCGGCGGCGAGAGCTGCGAGGGCAAATGGCGAGAGAGCTGCGAGGGCTCGTTGGCGAATCATGCTTGATGCTCCTGTCTGTTGAGGTGGAGAGATCCCTCCGATCCGGACAGACGGTACGAAGGCGGTGTCCAACGGCAAGCTCTGCCGGAGCTTCGATGCAGAATCAGGACATTCGGTCGGCCGATCGGGTCCTTCTGCGGTCGCTCGAAGTCGTGTCCGAGCCTCAGAGCGCGGTGAAATCGGCGAGGCGCACGACCCACGAGCGATCGTCTTCGGCCTTGCGGGTGAGGTGCAGCGTCGTTCGCCGGATCGTCTCGGTTCGCATCGTGAACCGCAGCGTCAGGTCGTCCTCGAGCGCGAGCGGGATCTCGGCGTCGTCGCCGATGCGCAACGTGACCCCGTCGATGCGCGCGATCGACCGGCCGGTCGACGCGAACACGATGGTCACGCGGCGTTGGTCCGTCCGCAACGCGCGCGCGACCGCGACCGCGAGGCGGAAACCCTGCTGCTCCATGTTCTCGGGTGTCAGTTGGACGACGTTGTCGCCGAGCGCGGCGGTGACCGGCGGCCGCCGAGCTGCCGTGTCCGACGCGGCCGCGGTCGGCTCGCCGTGTGGCGAGAAGTAACCGACGAACGACACGACCTCCTGGCCCTCGGGCGACAGCACCCATGCGAGGAACGAGGACAGCTCCGTGGACTGCGACCCGGGATCGACGTAGTAGAACAGCGGACGGCTCAGCGGATACTTGCCCGATGCCACTGTCTCGGCGGTTGGCTTGACGGCGTGGCTCGAGTCGTCCTTGGCGATGCGCAACACGCGCGAACCTGGCGAGTAGGCGACGCCGCTGTAGCCGATCGCGTTCGCCGAGCGCGACACCGCGCCGACGAGGAGGGCTGACGACGAGACGTCGCGCGCGAGTCGCGAGAACGGCTCACCGTCGAGCACGTGCTCCTGGATGAAGTGGCGGGTGCCCGATTCCCTGTCGCGGTTGTAGAAGTCGATCCGCCGGTTCGGTCCCCCGACGTCGGCCCAGTCCCGGATCTCGCCGGCGAAGATGCCGCGCAGTTGCGCGATCGTGAGACGCGCGACGAGGTTGCTGTCGTGCACTTAGATCGCGATGCCGTCGAGTGCGACGACGATCTCCTTGGGCTTCACGCCGTGGCGTTCCTCGAAGTCCGCGGTCTCCGCCGGCGTCATGCGCCGCGATGCGGCCGCGATCTCGGTCTCGCCGGCGAGCAGCGCCCGGATGCCGGTTTCGGAGCCCTTGCCGAAGACGACGAAACGGGCCGAGGGGACGAGTCTGGCGTAGCGCGTCGTCAGCTCGCGATTCAGCGTGACCATCGTGTCCGAGCCGGAGATGGCGATCGGAGTCTGCGCGGCGATCGCGCCGGCGACCGCGAGGGCGCCGAGTCGCGACGCGACCGCCAGGACGGGGGAAT
>JAGQRB010000552.1 GCA_020425925.1 Planctomycetota bacterium | reverse complement strand
GTCGCGCCGTGGCGCGGCATCGGGCCGTTCGCTCACACCACCTCGGCCCAGACCTTCGGCGGCGCGGCGCTGGTCGGCGACGCCTGCGGCTACGTCGATCCGCTGACCGGCGAGGGCATCTACTTCGCGCTGTTCGGCGCGCGCGAGCTCGCCGGCGCGCTCGGCGAGGCGTTCGCCAACCCGGCGCGCGCGGAGGACGCGATGCAGGCCTACCGGAGCGCACGCCGCCGCGAACTCGGGCCGCGCCTCAGGGCCTCGCTGCTGCTGCAGCGCGCGCTGCGGCATCCCTGGCTCACCCGCGCGTTCCTGCGCGGAGCGTCGCGATGGCCGGCGATCGCCGATCTGATCGTGACGCTCTCGGGCGACACGATCCACCCGCGCGACCTGCGTTCGCTCGGGTTCTGGCGGCGGTTCCGCGCGGCGGAGAGCGCGTGAATCGGCGCTTCGATGTCGCGGTGTTCGGGCCGCTGATCGTCGCGATCCTGATCGTCGGCCTGCGCGAGTCCACCCGCGCGTCGATCGTGCCCGAGCCGCCACCGGGAACGGCGGTGGCGCTGCCGATGGTCCGCGGTCACGCGACGCCGAAGCGGGCGCTCGCCTACGATGTCGACGGCGAGCGCTCGGGTCTCCGCTTCCTGGTGCGGCGCGGCTCGGCCGAGCAGTTGTTCCGCTGCGATGGCGTGCGCGGCTCACTGGTCCTCGGCGAGACCGGCGACGCCCGGCTGCAGCTCGACTTCGATCTCGGCGCGTTGCGCGCCGTCGGCGACCCTTCGGCGCCGGCGGCAGGCTTCGATCTCTGGGACGTGCTCGGCACCAGCAGCGATGCCGAGGTCCGCTACGAGGCGAGCCTGGTCAGCACCGCGAGCACGCCGCTGCCCTGTCTGACGCAGAAGGTCTGGGTCGGCACCCTGCGTTTCGGTGGGCGCATCGTGCGGCAGCCGATGGTGCTGTGGCAGACCGCCCTGCCGGGGCAGCCGCTGCGGCTGCAGGGCCACGGGCCGGTGCGGGCCGACGCCTACGGTCTGCTGCGCCACACGCTGCCGACCCCGCTCCGTGAACCCTATGAGGTCTTCCTCGGACTCGACCTCGCCTGGACGCGCCGCAAGCATGGCTGAACCCTCGAATCCGCGGCGGCCCGTCCGCCGGTCGCTGCGGCGCGCGGTCGTCGCGGCGTTCCTGCCGCTCTGCGTCGTCGGCGGCATCGGGCTCGCGGTCGTCGTCAGCGATACCCGCCAGGTGCACGTCGATCTGCAGCGCATGTTCGAGGAGCTCCGCGAGGTCTCGCTGAGCCGTTCGCTGCTGGACGAGCTGCGCGGCATCGAACAGTGGGTCGATGCCGCTCCTGCCGCGGACGGGACCAGCGAGCCGCTGGTCTACGACGATCTGCGGCACCATCTCGACGCCGCGCTCGCGACGTTCGCGAAGTTCTCGATCGCGAACGACCCGTCCGAACAGCAGCACGTCGACGCCGAGAGCCGGGTGCTCGAGCGCATCGGCGGAGCGCTGCAATCGATGCGCGCGGCGCTGGCCGGCGACCGCGCTGCGATCGGCGAGCTGCGCGAACCGCTCGCGCTCGCGGTTCACGGCGCCGAGGTGATCACGAGTGCGGTCCAGCAGGAGAGTCGCGAGATCGGCGATGGCCTCGATGGCAGGACCCAGCGCCTGTTCGAGCTGCTGCTCGTGCTCGGTATCGCGGCGGTCGGCACCGTCGGCTGGCTCGCGTTGCTGCTACTGCGGCGCGTGCTCGTGCCGGTGCAGGAGATCCGCCGGGTGGTGCAGGCGGTCGGTGAGGGCCGCTCGACCGAGGCCCTTACCGTGCGCTACCGCGACGAGCTCGGCGACCTCGCCGAGGCGTTCACCGCGATGGCCGGTCAGGTGCGGCGCAGCAAGGAAGAGCTCGAGCGTCGGGTCGAGGAGCGCTCGCGCGAGGTGCTGCGCACCGCGCGGCTCGCCGAGCTGGGCACGCTCGCGGCGGGCATCGCGCACGAGGTCAACAACCCGATCGCGAGCATCGTGACCTGTGCCGAGGGGCTGCTGCGCGAGCACCGCGGCGGCGATGGCGATGGTGGCGCCGGGGGCTCGAACGCCGACCGGGAGCCGCGGCGCCGGCTGCTCGAGTACCTCGAGATCATCCGCAAGGAAGCGATGCGCACGCGGGACATAACGGCGCGCCTGCTGCGGTTCGCGCGCCACGGCTCGGGTCGCCGTGACACCGTCTGGCTCGGGGACGAGCTGCGCGAGATCGCGCCGATGTTCGCGCACCAGTTCGCCGACGCCGGCGTCGAGCTCGAGCTGGTCGTCGACGGGCGCGGGCCGGCGATCGTGGGCGACGGTGCCGAGTGGCGGCAGGTGGTCTTCAATCTGCTGCGCAACGCGCTCGACGCGAGTCCGCGCGGCGCGGTCGTGCGTGTCGGTTGTCGACAGCAGGCCGACACCGCCTGGTTCGAGGTCGAGGATCGCGGCGGTGGTGTGCGCGAGCAGGACCTCGAACGCATCTTCGAACCCTTCTTCACCACCAAAGCGCCCGGCAAGGGCACCGGCCTCGGCCTCGCGATCGCGCACCGGATCGTCACCGACCACGGCGGTTCGATCGCGGTGACCAACACCGGCACCGGCGCGTTGTTCCGCGTCGCCATGCCCGCCGCCGCGATGCCGCCGGGAATCGGGTGATCGAGGTCCGATTCGGCGCTCCCGGTTCCGGATCCGAGCCCGCCGAGCCGCTGGATCCCGCCCGATCGGGCGACGGCATGCCGCTTGCTGTTGGCGCCGCGAATGTCCCGCTTCGGTCGTCCACCCGTCCTCTCCGCCGCCTTGCTCGCCGGTCTCCTCGCGCTCGCCCGCGGCCCCGCGCAGCAGGTCGGCGGAGCGCCCGCCACCGGCGTGCCGGCCGGCGCGACGCAGCTGCGGCAGCGTTCGGCGTCGTTTCCCGAGGGCACCGCGACGATCGACCACCTGCTGCTGCACTTCGACCCCGAGAGCGCCAACGAGTGGCTGCCGGCGTGCCGCGATCTCGTCCGGGCGATGCCGGCGGCGGTGCAGGTCACGATCGCGGTCCACGGTCCGGAGGAGCACGCTCTGCTCGAGCGGTTGTTCGCTGCGGCGCGGCTCGGCACGCCGAACGTCGTCGAGGTCGGTCGTTCGTTGACGCCGTGGGCGCGCGATCGTCTGCTCGCGGTCGGCGACGGTTCGCGCGTCGACCTGCTGACACCGCGGCTCGACTGCGTCGGGCCGAGCTACGCCGGTGACGTCGCGACCGCCGACGTGCTCGCCGACCGCAGCGGTGCACGCAGTATTCCGCTCGCACTCGACTTCGAGGGCGGCGATCTCGAGTGCAGCGCGAAGTTCGCGTTCGTGGGTTGGGGCACGATCCTCGCGAATGCCCCGGGGGGGCGCACCGAGGATGCGATCCGCGGCTTCGAACGGCTGTTGCGGACCGACGTCGTGGTCGTCGGCCGCCCGGCACCGCCGCACGACCACCTCGACATGTACCTGACCGTGCTCGACGAGCACACCGTCGCGCTCGGCGATCCGCTCGCCGGCGCCGCGCTGCTCGCCGAGGTCGAAGCCGAGGCGGCCGGAACCGGCGTCGAGCTGCCCGGCTTCGACGCCTGGACCGAAGCCGCGCAGCGTTCGATGGCGAGCTGCTACGACGACGTCTTGCGCGATCTGCTGCTCCACGGCCTCACCGTGCTGCGGGTGCCGATCCTGCACGGCGAGGAGGGCGGCGTGCTGACCTGGAACAACGCGCTGGTCGAGCGGCGCGGCGACGAGCATCGGATCTACCTGCCCGTCTACGGTGTGCCGACGCTCGACGATGCGGCCTCGCGGGTCTACCGCGGTGCCGGGTTCCGGGTCTTCCCGATCGACGTCGCGCGCATCGCCGCGAGCGGCGGCACCGTGCGCTGCATCACGAACGTGATCGGCTGGAGCGCGGCGGTGCGTCCGGCGCCGGCGCGATGATCCCGTCCGCTGCCGGCACCGGGTCGGGGGATCAGACCTCGAACTCGCTGCCGGCCTCGCGATAGCGCAGCCGGTAGAGGTCGGTGCGGCGGTCGCGCCAGTTCTGCACCGTGCCCTTGTAGCGGTGCTTGCGCAGCTGCTCGATGTCGAGGTCCTGCATGATCATCGTCTCGACGTTCGGGGTGGATTCCGCGGCGATGCCGTCGCGGCTGAACGCGATGTCCGCCGGGGTGTAGATGCCGGACTGGGCGTAGTGCAGGTCGGCGTTCGCGACCTGCGGCAGGTTGCCGGTGCAACCCGAGAGCACCGCGTAGACGTGGTTCTCGACGCAGCGGGCCATCGCGCAGTGACGGACGCGCAGGTAGCTGTAGGCCTCGTCGGTGTTGAACGGCACGAACAGGATCTGCGCGCCCTTCTTGGCCGCGATGCGCGCGAGTTCGGGGAACTCGATGTCGTAGCAGATCATGATCGCGATGCGACCGCAGTCGGTGTCGAAGACCTCGACCTTCTCGCCGCCGGTCACGCCCCACCAGCGCCACTCGGCCGGGGTGACGTGGATCTTGTACTGCTTGCCGATCGTGCCGTCGCGCCGGAACAGGTAGCTGATGTTGTAGAGGTCGTCACCTTCGAGCGCGAAGTTGCTGCCGCCGATGATGTTGACGTGGTAGCGGGTCGCCAGCTCGGTGAAGAGCTCGAGGTAGCGTTCGGTGAACCCCGCGAGCTTGCGCGCGGCCGCCCCGGGGCGGCGGGCGTCGACCAGCGAGAGCAGCTGTGTCGTGAACAGCTCGGGGAACGTCACGAAGTCGCACTTGTAGTCGCCGGCGGTGTCGACGAAGAACTTGCACTGGCGCTCGAACTCCTCGAACGAGTCGATCGATCGCATCCGATACTGCACGGTCGCGAGCCGCACGACCTGCGAGGGCTGCATCGAGCGCTTCTTGAACGGCCGGTAGTCGACGTTCGTCCATTCCATGTGGGTCGCCCAGCCGCCGCTGTCCTCGTCGCTGGGCAGGTAGTCCGGGATGACCTGCTTGAGTTCGAAGCCGTTGGCGAGCTGTGTCGTCAGCACGGGGTCGACGAGCGACTTGGCCTCGACCCTGAGGACGTAGTCGTGCGCCGACATCTCGCTCTTGTGCCCGGCGTAGCCGGGGATGCGGCCGCCGATCACGATGCCCTTGAGGTTGAGCTCGCGAGCGAGCTGCTTGCGCGCCTCGTAGAGTCGGCGCGCGAGTCGCATCCCTTGGTACTCCGGGTCGACCATGATCTCGATGCCGTAGAGCACGTCGCCCTTCGGGTCGTGATTGCGGATGTAGCCGCTGTCGCTGACGACCTTCCAGTCGTGCCAGTCGGAGCAGAGGTCGTAGTCGACGATCAGGCTGCACGACGACGCGACCAGCTCGCCGTCGTAGGTGACCCCGATCTGGCCCTCGGGGAAGTGTTCGATCTGGCTCTCTACGTGCTCGCGTGACCAGGTCGGCATCCCAGGGAAGCAGCGTTCCTGCAGCTCGACGATCCGGTCGAAGTCGTCGACGGTGAGCTGGCGCAGCTCGATGTGGCTCTCGAATTGCTTGAGGTCGATCTCTTTCGCCATCGGGGCACTGTAGGCCGGGGTTCAGCGGAAGTCCTCCTTGCGCAGGCCGTGCCGCTTCATCTTGGTGTAGAGCGAGCGCGGATCGATGCCGGCGCGCATCGCGGTGTCGTTGATGCGGCCGCGTGTCGCCCGCAGCAGCCCTTCGAGGTAGCTGCGCTCGAACGCCGCGGCGAAGGCGCGGCGCGCGACCGCGAGCGGCCGTCCGAGCCACGCGACGTCGAACTCGCCGATCTCGGCCGGCGGCGGCGGCGCGTTGCCCGGCGGCTCGCTCGCGGCGCTGCCGACGATCGACTCCGGGAAGTCCTCGAGG
>JAGQRB010000551.1 GCA_020425925.1 Planctomycetota bacterium | reverse complement strand
TCGAGGCGCTCGCCGACGAGCTGCTCGCGGCCGTCCGCGCCGAAGCCGACGACGCGCTCGCGGGTCTCGGCCGCCTGCGCATCCTGGCCGCGAGTCGCCACGGCGAACGCGGCACCGCCGCCTGGAACGCGCGGGTCGAGGCGCTGCTGGCCGCCCGCGGCGTCCGGGCCGACGACCCGTGGTATCCCGGCCGACCGGCGCTGGTGACCGCGAACGACTACCAGAACCGCATCTTCAACGGCGACCTCGGCGTCGCCTGTCGCGCCGCCGACGGCCGCCCGCAGGTCGCGTTCCGCGCCCCGGACGGCAGCACCCGTCGCGTCAGCGCGTTCCGCCTGCCGGCCCACGAGACCGCCTGGGCGATGACCGTGCACAAATCGCAGGGCAGCGAATTCGACACCGTGGTGCTGTCGATGCCCGAGAGCGACGGACCGCTCTGGCAGGCGCCGCTGCTCTACACCGGCATCACCAGCGCCCGCCGCCGCGCCCTGCTGATCGGCGACGAGGAGCTGCTGCGGTCAGGGGTCGGGCGGTGGCCGAACCGCAGCTCGGGGCTCGCCGACGCGCTGGCGGCGCAGTAGCTCCACCTCGCGCTCGCCGCCGCGCTCGCGACAAAAACCGAACCGCGCCGCCGCGGCCCGCCGCTATCCTGCCCACCCCCATGCCGCGGACCCCCGAACAGATCGCCACCCTCCAGAAGCGCGTCGCCGAGATCGAGAGCTGGTACCACCGCATCGACCTCGGCGACGGCGTCGAGACCCCCGGCCACTTCCGGATGGCCGACTACCTCGACTACTACAACTTCCCGGCCTCGATGCAGGGCATGCGCGTGCTCGACGTCGGCGCCAGCACCGGCTTCTTCGCCTACGAGTTCGAGCGCCGCGGCGCCGACGAGGTGGTCGGTATCGAGCTGCCGAGCTGGGAGGCGCACGACTGGACGCCGCGACAGCGCGCCGAGCTCGACAAGAAGACGCCCGACAAGCGCGACAAGGACAACCGCGACGTGATGATCGACGGCTTCACGATCGTCGGCGAGGCGCTCGGCAGTACGCGAGTGAAGCGCGTCTTCCAGCCGATCTACGCGCTCGACCCGGCCGAGCTCGGCACCTTCGACATCGTCTTCTCGGGCGCGATGCTGATGCACGTGCGCGACCCGATCCTCGGCATCCAGCGCATGCGCGCCTGCTGCAAGCCCGAGGGTCGGCTGATCGTCTCGATCGCGGCGGTGATGACCGACGACGACCGCGCGCTGGCGAAGTTCGTCGGCGAGTGGAACCAGTGCAACTGGTGGCAGATGAGTCCGGCCTGCCTCGACGCGGTGCTGACCTGCTGCGACTTCGATCGCATCGAGAACCGCACGACCTATACGCTGAAGGACGTCACCGGTCAGTTCGAGGATCCGACCTACGTCTGCCACGCGCTGCCACGGCGCGATTGATGGTCTCCGGACGTCAGTTCCGCGCCCTCGCGCTCGCGTTCGACGGCGCGATCGAGGGTGCCCACATGGACCATCCCGACTTCCGCGCCGGCGGTCGCATCTTCGCTTCGCTGCACCCCGACGGTCATCGCGCGATGGTCAAGCTGTCGCCGCCACAGCAGCAGCGCTGGCTCGCGAACCCGAGCCTCGGCAGCGCACTCGCGCCCGCGAGCGGCGCCTGGGGGCGCGCCGGCTGCACCATGCTCGAGCTCGCCGCGGTCGACGCCGGCAGCGCGACCGATCTGCTGACCGAGGCCTGGCAGAACGCGCTGGCCGCGCCGTCGCCGCGCGCGACCCGAAAGAAGAGCGAGCAGAAGAAGAGCAACAAGAAGTAGCGCCGGCCGCGATCAGCCCGCGAACCAGATCGTGTCGGTCAGCAGCTCGCGCAGCACCGACGTCGCGTAGGCGCCGCGCGGCAGCCCGAACGCGAGCTCGAGCCCGGCGTCGACCTCGCGCGCCGACGGATCGGCGAGCGGCACGCGCAGCGGCCGCCGTTCGCCGCGCGCCAGCCCGAATGGCAGGTCGTCGAACGCCGCCGGCGAAAGGCCGAGCTCGGCGAGCGCGGCCTGCTCGATCGCGAGTGGCTCGCCGGTAGGCGGCGTCATCTTCGGCCCGGGCATCGGCCCCGATGGCGAGATCTGCAGCGCGTCGGCACGCGGCTGCTCGCGCTCGGGCTCGGTCACCGCGAACACCGCGCCCTTGTCGTGCAGGAACGCGAGATCGCCGGGCAGCAACCGATCGAGCGCGTGGCGGCGCACCGCTACGACGCGGTTGAACACCTCGCTCTGCACCGCCGACAACACCAGCCCGAAGACGCGCCGCGGCATCCGGCGGGCGAACGCGCGCGCGTCCCCGGCGAGCACCTCGAGCCCTTTCTGCAGGTTCGCGCCGCGCTTGCCGAAGCGCTGTTCGCCGAAGTAGTTCGGCACCCCGAGCCGCGCCATCTCGGCGAGTCCCGCGCCGGCCAGCTCGAGGTCTCCCGGCGCGGTGCCGCGCAGCGTGACGACGAAGCGGTTGCCGCGCAGATGGCCGAGCCGCAGCTTGTTGCCGTGCCGCGACACCGCCAGCACGCGGAAGCGCTCGCCGGCGAGGTCGCGGCAGCTGGCCTCGTCGACGTGCTCGATGCTCACCCACTGCCGCGAGATCGCGCGCGCATCCTTGAGGCCGGCGATGCCGAACTCGCGCTCGCTGCGGCCGAGCCGGTCGCCGAGCTCGTGCAGCAGGTCGATGGTCGACAACAGACGCTTCTCGACCAGCAGGTAGACGTGGTCGCCGCGCCCGCACGGCTCGTAGGCCGGCAGCTCCTCGACCAGGAAGTCCTCGGGGGCGACCTTGTAGCGCCCCCGGATGAGACCGCTCGTGCGCCGCGGTTCGGGTCGGAGCGGCTTCAGCATCGGCGCGTTCTATCCGGAGGAGCCGCCCTACTCCTTCTTCTTGCGGCGGGCGCGGGTCTTGGCCGCCTTCTCGTCGTGCGCCGCGAGCGCCGGTTCGGTCCCGGTCGCCGGCGCGCTCGCTTGCCCCTCGGCGGCTTCCGCCTCGGCCGGCGCCGCCGACTCCTTCTTGAATGCCGCGACCGGATCGCCGCCGGTGGCATAGGCCAGCAGCCGGGCGAGCTCGTCGCGCATTTCCGCGCGCGCCACGATCCGGTCGATCTGACCCTTCTCGAGCAGGAACTCCGAGCGCTGGAAACCCTTCGGCAGCTCCTTCTTGATCGTCGTCGCGATCACGCGCGGACCGGCGAAGCCGATCAGTGCGCCGGGCTCGGCGATCGTCAGATCGCAGACCGAAGCGAACGACGCGGTGACGCCACCGGTCGTCGGGTGGGTCAGCACCGAGATCGAGACCACGCCGGCGCGGTCGAGCCGGGTCAGCGCACCGCAGGTCTTGGCCATCTGCATCAGCGAGACCGCGCCCTCGTGCATGCGCGCGCCGCCCGAGCACGCGAACAGCACCACCGGCGTACGGCGCTCGGCCGCCGCCTCGCAGAGCCGGGCGATCTTCTCGCCGACGACCATACCCATCGAGCCGCCGAGGAACGCGAAGTTCATCACCCCGAGCGCGCACGGCATGCCCTTGATCCTGGCGAAGCCGGTCACGACCGCGTCGTGTTCGCCGGTCTTCTTCGCCGTCGCCTTGAGCTTCTCGCCGTAGGGCATCTTGTCGACGAAGCCGAGCACGTCGTAGGCCTCGAGCTCGCGCCAGTGTTCCTCGAACGAGTCCGGATCCGCGGTCAGCGCGATGCGCTCGCGCGCGCCGAGCGTGAAGTGGTAGCCGCAGTTGCCGCAGACGCGGTGACGCTGCTCGAACTCCTTGCGAAAGAGCATGCCACCGCAGGACTCGCATTTGATCCAGAGTCCACCGGGCATGTCCTTCTTCTTGCCGAAGCGCGTCCAGGCCATGTCGCTCATTCTTTCGAGTTAAACACCGGGAGGATATCGGAGGCGGCCGCGGCCGACCAACGGGTAACGAGGGTTCAGGCGCCGGCCGCCGCGCGCTCGCGCAATTCCGTGATTCTGTGCTTGCGATCCTCGGCGCCGAAGATCGCGGTCCCGGCGACGAAGACGTTGGTGCCGGCGGCCGCAGAACGACCGATCGTCGCCGGGCCGATGCCACCGTCCATCGAGATCTCGCCGCGGTAGCCGCGGTCGCGCAGCTCGCCGACCTTGGGCAGCACTTCGGCCATGAACTGCTGGCCGCCGAAGCCGGCGAACACGCTCATCACGAGCACGAGGTCGAGCCGGTCGAGATACGGCGCCAGGCGCTCGACCGGCGTGTCGGGCTGCAGCGACAGCCCGGCCTTGGCGCCGCGCTCGCGGATCCGGTCGAGCAGCGCCGCGGCGTCGCCGCCATCCTCGACCTCGACGTGGAACGTCAGCACGTCGGCGCCGGCATCCAGGAATGCGTCGGCATACTGCCACGGATCGGTGATCATCAGGTGCACGTCGAGCGGGCGCGATGCACACCGCTTGATCGCCTGCGTGATCGACGGACCGAAGGTCAGGTTCGGCACGAAGTGGCCGTCCATCACGTCGAGGTGCAGCCAGTCGGCGCCGGCCTCCTCGACCGAGCGAATCTCGTCGGCGAGGTGCGCGAAATCGCAGGCGAGCAGCGACGGTGCGATGCGATGCGGATGGCTCATCCGGCGTTCCTCTCAGTAGGCAGCGGTCGAACCGCCACTGCGCGGGTCGCAGACCCCGAAGCGCGTGCCGTCGGCCAGGATCTCGATCGCCTGCACCCGACCGATGCTGGTCGAGTGGCGCGCGAACGCGTGCCCCTTCGCCGCCAGCGCGGCCCGGACGTCGGGCGGCGCCGCCAGCGGCTCGCGCAGGATCTCGTCGGGCTGCCACTGATGGTGGATCCGCGGCGCGGCGACGGCACGGTCGAGCGGCATACCGTGGTCGACGACGTTGAGCAGCACCTGCAGCACTGTGGTGATGATGCGCCCGCCGCCCGGCGACCCGAGCACGAGTCGGGGTTTGCCGTCCCGCAGCACGATCGTCGGCGTCATCGACGACAGCATGCGCTTCTGCGGCGCGATCGCGTTGGCCTCGCCGCCGACCAGGCCGAACTGGTTCGGCACGCCGGGCTTGGCCGAGAAGTCGTCCATCTCGTTGTTGAGGAAGAAGCCGGCGCCGTCGACGACCAGCGCCGAGCCGAACGTGCTGTTGATCGTCGTCGTGCACGACACGACGTTGCCGTCCTTGTCGACCACCGAGAAGTGCGTGGTGTCGTCGCTGCCCTTGGCGCCGGGCGGCAGGCCGGGTGCGACCTCGCTGCGGTGCTCGAGGTCGATCGTGCCGCCGAGCTTCTCGGCGTACTCGGCCGAGACCAGACCCGCGACCGGCACGGCGTAGAAGTCGGGATCGCCGAGCCAGCGCGCGCGATCGGCATAGGCCCGCCGCATCACCTCGGTCAGCAGGTGGATCGAGTCGCTGCCACCGAAACCCATCGCCTGCAGGTCGTACTTCGCCAGCAGGTTGAGCATCTGCAGCAGCGCGACGCCGCCCGACGACGGCGGCGGCATGCTGAGCACCTCGTGGCCGCGATAGCTGCCGCGCAGCACGTCGCGTTCCTTGATCGTGTAGCTCGCGAGATCGCGCGCGGTGACGAAGCCGCCATCCCGCTCCATCTGCGCGACGATGCGCGCCGCGGTGTCACCGCCGTAGAAGCCGTCGAGCCCGGCCTTGGCGAAGCGCTCGAGCGTGCCGGCGAGATCCTCCTGCACCAACACGTCGCCCTGCACCAGCGGCTTGCCGTCCTTGAAGAAGATCGTGCGGGTCGATTCGTAGCGGCCGAGCAGCTCGGTCTTGTGGGCCAGCGCACCGGCGAGGAACTGGTCGACCTCGATGCCTTCACGCGCCAGCCGGATCGCCGGCGCCGCGACATCGGCGAGGGACCAGGTGCCGTACTTCTGGAGCGCGAACAGCAGGCCGGCAGGGCTGCCCGGCACGCCGGCCGCGGTTGCCCCCCACTGGCACTTGTCGCCGTCGACGGTGCCGTCGGCGCGCAGGTACATGTCGGTGGTCGCCGACTTCGGGGCCTGCTCTCGGAAGTCGATCGCGCCGGTGCGGCCGTCGACGGTGTGCACCAGCAGGAAACCGCCACCGCCGAGGTTGCCGGCTTGCGGGTGGGTGACGGCGAGCGTCAGCGCGACCGCCACCGCGGCGTCGACCGCGTTGCCGCCGCGCCGCAGCACGTCGAGTCCGACCGCGGTGGCGTGCGGCTCGGCGCTGACCACGGCGCCGTGCCGGCCGCGTGCGACCAGGTCGTTCGGCAGCGGCGGCGACGCCAGCCGGCCGACGGGCAGCGACGCCACGGCCAGCAGCCAGAGCGCTCTCACCGCTCGTAGCTCCCGAGCCCTTCGCCGAGCTTGACGGCCTGACTCTTCAGGAAGTCGACGACCTTCTCGACCTCGCCGGTCTCGCCCTCGAGCTCGAGCGCCATGAAACCGCCCTGGTCCGTGACCGAGGCGCCGCGGATGTTGACCACGACGTCGAACGACCGGTTGATCCGGTAGAGCAGGGGTTCGCGCACCATCTCCTGCTCGAACTCGAAATGGATGTTCTTCTTGATCTTCACGGAGAGCCGGCCGCTCCTCGGGCGGCATCGCGGGGGTTCGGACCGCACACGATACGAGAACGGCGGGCCGCCGTCGCCGGTTTTGCGATCGCCTCTGGGGTCGGCACGACGCCGAGTCGCGATCGCTTCGCGCCAGCCCCTTGATTGGGCGCGGCCGCGGGCTACCTTCCCCGGCTCTCCGGTCCCGTAGCCAAGTGGTTAGGCAACGGATTGCAAATCCGTGTACCCCGGTTCGATTCCGGGCGGGACCTCCACCTCCTCTGCCCGCGGCATCGAGGAGGTGAAGCGCGGCGATCCGGCGGAGATCCGGCGGCGAAGCCCGCGGCCGAAACGAACGGATCGAGAGGGACGGAGCGGGATTCCGTCACAGGACTTCGGTCACGCCCGGCGCGCGGCTGTGTCTAGCACCTCGAACCGCGTCCCTTCCTCCCACCCGTCCCGCCCCGATCGATGCATCCGTTCTCCCTCCGCGCCGCCGCACCCGCACTCCCGTTCGCGTTCCTCGCCCTCGCCCTCCCGGCCCAGGGCTGGGTCGCCGGCCCGTCGGTCGCGACCACCGGCAACGCCCCGCGCCAGGGCGGCTACCTCGTCATCGCGCCGGCCGGCACCTACCTGCTCGGTGGGCTGCCGACGCTCGGCAGCGGCGACGCGCCGGTCGACAAGTTCACCGGCAGCGCCTGGGTCGCGAGCACCCCGCTCGAGAGCTCGTTCGAGAACGGGGACGCCGCGGTCGACGAACTCGGCCGCATCCTCGTGATCGCCGGTGTCGACGCCGGCGGCGGCCTCGGCGACAGCTACGTCTGGGACGAACAGAACGGCAACAACGGCGGCATCGACGACCGTTCGAATCAGGCCCCCGACCAGGGCTTCGTCTGCGCCAACGACGATCAGGGTCGCGTGCTGTCGATCGGCGGTTCGGCGCCGAACAACTTCGCGGTCGCCGACGGCTCCGGTCGGGTCGAACGCTACGACGCCAACCAGAACGCCTGGACCGTGCTGGCGCCGATGCCGACACCGGTCGCCGACGCTGCCGCCTGCAACGACGGCATCGGCCACATCCTGGTGTTCGGTGGCTACGACACCGGCGGCCAGCGCACCGCCAACGTCGCGAGCTACGACCTGTCGACCGGCGCCTGGTCCGACACCGCGATCCCCGACCTGCCGATCGCACTCGCCGGCGCCGAGGCCGTGCTCGGCAACGACGGGCTGGTCTACGTGATCGGCGGCTCCGACACCAATGGGCCACTGGCGACCGTGCACCGCGTCGATCCGGTGAGCGGCGCGTGGGGCACGGCCCCCAGCATGCTCGAACCGCGCGAGAACTTCGGCTGCGCGATCGACGCCGCCGGCTACATCCACGTCGTCGGCGGTTCGGCGAGCCAGACGTCGGAGACCATGTTCACCTCGACCTGCCCGACGATCGTCGGCGCACCCGGCGCTCGCCCGGGCTTCGTCGGCCTGGTCGCTTCGCTCGACGTCGTCGTCGGCGGCTCGCCGCCGTTCACCTACCAGTGGCGGCGCGACGGCGTGCCGCTGACCGATGGGGCGACCAGCTACGGCAGCGTGCTCGCCGGCAGCAGCAGCGCGTCGCTGACGTTCCGCGGCGTGACGCCCGGCGACGCCGGCCACGCCTACGATTGCGTGATCACCAACGCCTGCGGCTCGGCGACCTCGCCGCCGGGAACCCTGCTGCTGACCGATCCGCTGCCGCTGCCGTCGGCGTTCGTCGTGCGCTCGCTGCCCGGCGGCTCGACCGGTTCGGCGGCCTACTCGATCGACGGCGACGTGGTCGTCGGTCAGACCAACTACGTGCATTCGCAGTACGGCACACTGTCGCGACCGGCGAAATGGGACGTCGTCACCGGCGCCTACTCCGACCTCACGCCTGCCGGTTCCGTGGGCGGCCTGGCGCGCTGCGTCCGCAACGGTGCGATCGTCGGCTGGTGGTGGTGGCCGTACACGGTGCAGGCCGGCACCGGCTACAACCAGCACGCGGCCCAGTGGTCCACCGCCGGTCCGTTCTTCGAGATGCAGTACAGCGGCTGGGAGTTCGGCTCGATCTCCGACACCGACGGCCAGCACCACGCCGGCGGCTGCCGCTTCGACGAGATGTCGACCAACAGTCACGGTTTCGTCTGGACCGGCACCAGCCGCAGCGGCCGGAACCTGACGCCATCGCCGGCCTGGGGCAGCGGCGCCAGCGCGATCGATGGCGACGACGTCTTCGGCTGGGTCCACGTCGGCTACGGCGTCGTGCACGCGGCCGCCTGGTTCGGCCCGACGCACGACTACGTCGATCTGCAGCCGGCGGTCACCGGCTCCGGCCGCAGCTACGTCTACGACGCCGAGGCCGGCATGCAGATCGGCGCGGTCTACTTCGGCAACAACCCGCAACCGTGCCTGTGGGCCGGGACCGCGGCGAGCTACACCGAGCTGACGATCGCCGGCGCGACGCTCGCCGTCGACCGCCTGCGCGACGGCCTGCTGCTCGGTTCGCTGGCGCAGAACGGCAGCTCGGGCCCGGCGGTCTTCCGCCACGGCGTCGCCGAGTGGGTCGAGTTGCAGCAGTTCGTGCCGCCGTGGTACGGGCCGGCCGTCGCGCGCGATCTCTACCGCGACCCGCAGAGCGGTGCGCTGACGATCGTCGGCAGCGCCACCAACCTCAATACCGGCCGGCCCGAGGCGC
>JAGQRB010000055.1 GCA_020425925.1 Planctomycetota bacterium | reverse complement strand
GTTCGCCCGGAGGCATGGAGCGTGTTGACGGCATCCTCGAACCGCATCGACAGCGTGTTCTTCGAGCACCAGTAGTAGCCTGCCGTCGTCGAAGAGCAGAGGAGCGCAGCGAGAACCAGCACTCCGAAAACGGCTCGCGGAAGCCGCCGAGGTCGCAAGTCCTCGCCAAGGAACTCAGCGACGGTTACGCCGCGCTTCATGCTGCTACTCCTTTCGCCGTTTCGCCAAGGCACGAAGGCGCGCCTGCAGCGCAGCGTACTCGGAGCTGCTGAGAAGTACTGGTCGTCGGGGAAGCGGTTGCGCGATCTGTTCCTCCTTCACGCGCCGCTTGCGTTGCCCCAACTCCGCCGAGTCCTCGATGGCGTCCACCACGTCCTGGTCTACGACCCACGAGTTCGGTTCGATCCCGCTCCGATGGTCGGACAGGCCGAGCAAGTAGGACGGCGAGATCTTGTACAGCTGAACGAGTTGCGCGACCCGCTGGGCATTCGGGAGTGGGCCATCCTTGTCGTCTGTCCGGAGATGGGAGGGACGCTCCCAGTCTCGAACCGTCTGGCCGGTTACGCCGAGCTGCTCGGCAAGGTCCGCCGGCTTCCAGCCCTTCTCGGTGCGGAGTTCCGTCAGCCGCTTGCGAATGAGGTCCGCGTCGATCATGGCGAGAGGTGGCGAGGGGAGGTTGGCGTCCGGTCGGGCCTCGGTCGAGCCTGGTCTGCGATTCCAAGAAAAGCTTGTTCAGCAAGCAAAACCTTGCTAGACGTGCGATCGTCACCATCGGCACAGGAGGCCGCGCATGCTCAGGCACCGGACACTCGACCGCATTCCGCAGCTCGCTCGTCGCGCTGCAAACGCATCGCTCGACGCGAAGGGGGTAGGTCCGAGGCTGCCTTCGATTCGGCCCACCGATGGTGACACACCGGTCGCCGGCGTCGGGAAGGATGGGAAGGCCTGCAGCTCTCGCCGTGCCTCGGACCGCGGCGGAAGCGTCCCTGGGCTCGTGTCCTTTCCGCGCGATGTCGGGGATGCTCCGAGTCGGCTGAGGCGGGATCAAGGTGTGGCTCCGGAATCCGGAGTCGAGCGAGCAGCCGGGGCAGACTCTCCGGGATCCGATCGCGATAGGGCTCGGCCTAAGCAGCAATCCCCCGAGATCGAACGTTCGTCCGGAACGTCGGCACCCGTGCCGACGGCCCCGGTCGAGGTGGGACGCCTGCCTGAACGGCGTGCTTTCGAGACGAGGTCGCCCCGTCACGCCGGGCTCACTCAGGGCGTGACGGGGCGTTTTGCCGCGGTCGCCGAACTGGCGGGGCTCGCCGCCGGCGGCGTGCTGACCCTCGCGTTCGCGTTCGGCTGGACGGAAGTGTGGATCGGCTGGCTGGTCGACCTCGCGCTCCGCGTCTTCGGGCCGCAATCGTAGTCCGCGCTGCCCGCGCGCTGCGCGGTCGTCGCACAACGGAAGGCTGAGAGCATGAAGAAGCTGGCACTCGTGGCGCTATTCGTCGGCGCCGTCTCCCTCGCGAGCTGCGAGGCGTCTCCCGCGGAGCGGGCCGTCTCGGATCGCCTCGAGGACCTCGTCGCGGCGATCGCGAACCGCGCGATCGAGGAGCGCGCGACTCCGGTCATCGTGGCGAAGGCGCCGGACGTGCTACCGATCCTGGACGCGAACCACGACGGCAAGCTGCAGCTCTCCGAGCTGCGCGATCTGGCCGCGAGTCCCGAGACGCTCGGGCTGCTGTTGATCGCGCTGCAGCGCGAGTTTCTCGGCGAGGCCCAGGCCGGCGCGGCGCCGCCGCAGGAGCCGCAGCCGTGACAGCGCTGGCCGCCAACCCGAACGTCGTCGTCACCGAGCTCCGTGCCTGGCGCGATCGACTCTGCAGCGGCCAGGACGGTGGCAGCATGGGCGAGATCCGCCATGCGGTCGCATCCGAGGTCGGTCGCATCCTCCGGGCTGGCGGGTTCGACAGGTCGAACGAAGGCCCCCGGGCTGCGCTCGACAACGTCTGTGGCCAGGGCCTCGCCGCGGGTGGCAACGACTCCTCCGACGACAACACGCCTGCGCCATCACCGGCAGCCGGTCGGCTTCGCGCGGAACCCGGCGCGGACCAGCAGCTGCTCGCGCTGATGGAGCACGGCAAGCCTGACCTTGCCCGGCTCGTGCTCCGGGTCGAGGCGCAGCGCGATTCGGCGGTCCGCCGGAGTGAGGACCTCGCGAGCCAGAACGCGCTGCTGCAGCTCACGCTCGACGAAACCCGTGCCGAACGCGCTCGCGCCGAGGCGAAGTGGGAAGCGCTCAAGGAGGCCGCAACGCTCGAGGACGAGGACGTGCCCACCCTTCGCCGCGTTCTCGACTTCTTCGACGACCTGCAGCTCCTGCCCGAGCCGGCGCAACTCCGCGAGCAGCTGCGTCGCATGGTCGAAGGCCTGGAGGCAGCGTCGTGAACGAGAGCCGCATCGGCCGCCCGATCTCGGCGCCGCATCGCCGGCAGTTCTGGCCGCTCGACCCACGGCCCGAGGAGGTCGGCGGCATCCGCGAGATCGCCTCGACCCTGTCGAAACAGTGCCGGTTCGGCGGCCGGTGCATCGAGTTCTACTCGGTGGCGCAGCACTCGATCCTGGTCGCCGAGCTCGTCGAGCGTGTTGCACCACCGCTTGCGATCTACGGGCTCCTGCACGACGCGCACGAAGCCCTCACCGGCGACATCGTGACGCCGCTCAAGCGCGACCTCTGGGCCCGCCCGACCGCGAAGGGCGGTCAGTTCGTTCACGAGTACCCCATGGCCGAGGTCGAGCGGCGAGTGCAGCTCGCGGTCCTGCAGGCGCTCGGGCTCCCCGACTTGGACACCGAAGGCGTCGTCGAGCACGCGGACCTGGTCGCGCGCGCGACCGAGGCTCGCGACCTGATGCCCGGCGCGACCGGCATCGCGGAGGTCGAGCCAGACGCGCAGACGATCGTGGCGATCCCGCCGCACGCGGCCGAGCGCGCGTTCCTGGCGACGTTCGAGAGGCTCATGGCGGCGAGGTCGCTCTCGCGGTGAACGCGCGCCAGGATCTCGGACTGCCGCGGCTCGTGCAGCTCAGAGAGGCTGCCGACACGCTCGGCATGGCGGGGAATACCCTCTGGGACCTCTTGCCCGATGCCGCGAAGTTCCGCGTCGGTCGGCTCCGGAAGGTCGACGCCGACGCGGTCAGCGACTGGCTGCGGCGGAGCTGTCGGGAGGACTCTCCGACTCGCTTGGCGCAGCTGGAGAACGGGCGGCAAGCTGGTCACCGATCGAGCGCACTGCGCTCCGACTTCGTTCGTGCTGGGAGTGGTAGTAGCGCGAGGTCTGCCGGGGGTTCGCATGCCCCATGAGCGCCTGCAGCTCGAGCAGCGGCAGATCGCTCGCTGCGGTGGTGGTGCCGAAGCCGTGACGCATCGATCGCGGCACGATGCGGTGGTCGCCGAGGCGCGTCTTCCAGCGCGCGAACACCTTCTCGATGAGGCGCTCGCTGCCGATGAGGAGGCCGCTGTCGCCGACTCGCAGCAGCATGCGCTTCAGGGCGCCGGCGAGCTCGCCTTCGATCGGCAGCTCCCGGTTGTTGTTCTTCCCGTCGACGAGCAGCCGGCCGTTCTCGAGGTCGACGTCGCACGGTCGCAGGCGCGCGAGCTCGGCGCGGCGCAGTCCGGTCATCAGCGCGATCGCGAGGATGTCCGCGTCCCGCTCGCCGGTGCGTGCCTTCGGCCACGTCCGCATCCGCGTGAGGAAGGTCGCGAGCAGCGCCGGCGGCATCGGGTCGCGGCGCACCGCGCGCAGCTTCGGTCGGCGCACGTCGGCGAAGGGCGAACGCTTCAGGGCGCCGCGGCGAACGGCCAAGTTGCAGATCCGATCGAGGACCTGCAGCTCCTTGCCCCAGATCGTCGAGAGCTGGACGCCCTGCTCGAGTCGTCGTTCGATGTAGGCGCGCAGGTCTGCCGCGGTCAGGGTCTTCAGGTGGGCCGTCTTGTCGAAGGCATGGAAGACGATTCGCGCGTGGTTCTGGTAGTACGTGGTGGTCGCCGGCCGCGCGCCGGCGACTCGCAGGTCGGCGTAGACCTCGTCGAGCCCGCGAGCAATCGTCCAGATGTCGTCGGGGTCGCAGGCCGCATCGCCGAGCATTTCGGCGGCGTCGGCCTCGGCTTCTTCAGGTGTGGCGCGCACGGTTCCCGGCGTGCGCTTGCCGTTGATGGTCACGACAGCGCGGAACTTCCCGCGGTGCCGTCGCACATGTTTCGGGAGCTTCAGCTGGTTCTTCTTCCGGGCCATGGTCCGAAAGGGAACCCGCCAGGGTACACACGATCAAGTAACTACCTATGAACAGCGTGACTGCGAAAGGATGCGGTGGGAGAGGGATTCGAACCCCCGGTCGGCTTGCACCGACGCCGGTTTTCAAAACCGGTCCATTCAGCCGCTCTGGCATCCCACCGAGCTTCGTTGCCGTTGTCAGTCATAGCGTTACGTCCTGAGCTTGTCGAGTGCGCGAAGACGTGGCCACAGTTTTGGCCACAACCGTCGATGCGCGGGTACTCTCGCCGGCGATGAGGAGCCGCCGAATTTCTGACGCCGTCAGCGCCCAGCGGAAGCGCAAGACGAAGCGTCTCCCGCCCTACGTCCAGGTCCGCTGGGAACGCGACACCGCGCGCATCATCAGCTACCGCGGCTGGGCCATGCTGCGGAAGGACCGCACCTACGGGCCGCCGCGCGATGATCCGAACGAGGCGCACCGCGACGCCATGGACATGCGCGAGACCGGCCGCACGACGCCGCATCGCGTCGTGTCGATCCGACTCGCGCACGAGGCGATGATCGACGAGCTGCGCGACGTCGTGAAGCCGGGCACCATCGAGTTCTACGAGGACAAGGCGCGCGCCGTGTTCCGGCTCCTCGACCCCGCGCTGCCGATGCCGCAGCTCTCGGCCGAGCTCGTGCAGCAGATCATCCGGAAGGCGCGCGCTTCCGACTTCGCCGTCCGGACGATCCTGCACTACCGCGTGTGGCTCAACCGGCTCGTCAACTGGTGCCGGGCGCCGCAGCGGCAGTGGTTCCGCGGCGACAACCCGGTCCCGCTCGCGGCCTGGCCGGAGGCGGACGACCCGACGCCCGACTTCTTCCGCGAGGACGAGCTGGCGGCCATCCTGGAGCGCATCGAGCGCGAGGCCCCCGAGGACTACGACCTGGTGCTGTTCATGGCGGGGACGGGCCTCCGGCTGTCCGAGATGGCGCGCCTGCACTCGTCCCACCTCGACCTGGTGCGCGGAGTGTTCGAGGTCGCCGGCAAGCGCGGCAAGGCGCAGTCGCCGATCACGGCGGAGATCCGGCCGGCTGCCGAGCGCCTGGTCGCGCGCGCGGCCGCGAACGACGGTTGGCTGGTCGCTGCGCGGCCGATCGCGAAGCGCCAGGTCAGCGCCGAGGAGCGGCGCGCCGAGGCGATCAGCAACGTCTACCGCCGCTGGGCGCGGAAGCTCGGCGACCGCCGCTTCCACGCGCACGCGCTGCGGCACACGATCGGCACCGCGCTTGCCCGCGCCCACTGGCAGGACAGCACGATCCGCCGGTTCCTGCGGCATGCTTCGCTCGCCACGACGCAGCGCTACGTCCACCTGGCGGCCGACGACCTGCACGGCGCGGCCGCGCAGCTCGGCTACCTGAAGGGCGGGGCGTCTGGCGAACGGAAGCACGGGTAGGTCCCTACTGCGGGATCTCCTGGCACGAGGTGCAGACCGCCGCGAAGTGGACCTCTGCGATCCGTGTCCCGTTCGAGCAGGTCGTGGCCTCCTTGTAGAAGTTCGCGACCATCACGGTGACCGTGTCGTCGCAGGCGCCGATCCACTGCTCGGTCGCACCCTTGAGCACCTCGGTGATCGCGCCCTCGACGGCGGGGCTCGACCACTCGCAGGCATACGGGAGCCGGTCGTTGCGGAAGTGGACGCCGGGCGCGCCGGTGATCGTGTACTTGCCCTTGAACTTGCAGTTGTCGTCGGGCGAGCAGGCGAGAGGCGACGGCACCCAGGAGCACGTCGCGTTGGTCATCTCGATCATCATGTCGTCGAAGACCATGCCGGCCTCCGCCGACACGATCGTGATCGACTCGTCAGCGCCCGACAGCGGGTTGACGTACGGGCCGCCGTCGCAGCCCGCGCAGCCGTCCTGCGCGTCCGTATCCGAGACCCCGCCCTGCCCGTCGTCGGCGAACGCGATCACCGTGGACGACTCCGCAAGCTCGATCGGCGGTGCCGACAGAGCGACGAGCGAGGCGAGTGAGAGAGTGGCTGCGATCAGCGTGGTCGAGGTCATCGGTTCTGCTCCTGCTGGTAGGTCTTCTGGATCTGCGAGTAGACGTCCGGCAGCGGGTTGCCCTTCTCCGTGAAGTGCAGCACCACCTGCCAGTTCGGCGTGTTGATGTTCGCGGTGAGCGTGTTCTCGGTGGCGTTGTAGAGGTAGGTCACCAGGCGCCGCGGGACGCGCGAGTCAGCGGGCAGCTGCACGATCCGCGGCTTGACCGTGCCTTCGCGGATTAGCTCGCCCATCGACGGCCAGAGCGCGAAGAGGAAGTCGTGGCTGCGGCGCGTCGTGTCGTCGCGGCCGGCGTCGACGTCGCGTTGGTAGCGCTTGAACACCAGCTCCATGGTGTCGACGATCTCGCTCGACACCTCGGCGGCCAGGCCGGAATCGGCCAGCGCGGTGGCGCTGAACTCGACGCGCTGCTTCGTCTCCTCGAGCGCGGCCGCGATCTGCTCGGGTGGCGTCATCTCGGTGATGACGCCGGGGTCTTCGCGGACGCGGGCGAGCTCGACATCGAAGTCCGCGCTCGCCGGGTCAGCTCGCTCCTCGTTGGTCAGCCAGCGCGGCTTTTCGACGAGCAGGTGATCGGGGTGCTGGCTCAGGCGCCACGGCAACACCACGAGGCAGGCGACGATCACGATCGTGGCCAGGATGATCGCTGTGGCGGGCTTCATGCGGTCGATTCTCCGGTGGTCCTCAGTGAGTGTCAGCGATCGCCTTGCGGCTGGACCGTCAGTCCGAGTTCCTGCCCCATGTCGTGCAGCGCCCGGGCTTGGACCCGCAGCGCCATCTCGGCGTCCTCCATAAACTCGAAGATTGGCAGGCGCATCGCGTCCGAGGATCGACGTTCCACCAATACGTGCTCGGTGTCGACGACTACGACCCGCGCCTGCTGGCAGCCCGGGACCGATCCCTGCCACGCGACGAACGGTAGCAGACGTAGAATGCTCGGCTTGCCGTCGAGGGTCGAACGATCGGCCGCGAAGGTGTGGATCGGACCGCTATCCACCAGCTCGGAGTGCCGAATCTCTGGTGGGTCGAGTGTTCGCGTCGGCTGCGGCTCCGGCTCGCGGCACGCCAGCAGGATGCGCTCGATCTCGGTCGCGGCTTGCTCGTGGAACCCGTTGCCGCCTGAGCGGAGGCGGTCGCGCCAGCCCTTGAGCTCGCGCACCATCAGGTCGTGGTCCAGGGTCACGACCGAGGCTCCTGCTGCGGCGCGGGCGCCGGTGCCGCGGCCGCGTTCTCCTCACCGAGGAACTCGCGGCGCAGCGCGACGAGCAGCAGCTCGAGCGTCTCGGGGCTGTCGACGAGCTCGCGCAGCTCGGCCAGCTGCAGCTTGCCGTCCTCGTTCGTGTCCAGGATCGACAGCGCCGCCGGCGCCTTCTCCCGCAGCACGGCCGTCGCGCGGGTCTCGATCGCCTGGTTCGCGATCACCGTGACCAGGTCCTCGAGCCGGTCGGAGACCACGCGCGCCTGGGGCGACTCGCAGCTCGTCAGGATCGCGACCAGGATCAGGAACAGCACCGCCAGCTTCAGCTTCCGCATCGTCTCTTCCTCTCGTTCCTCGCGACCGTCGCGGCCATGGCGCGCGGCGACCGACGGTTGATGACCACCTCACGCGCGATCGCCGCGACCACGCGCGCGTTCGACGTCCACGCGCCCTCCATCCAGTCCTCGTAGTCGGACCGGAGCATCCGGTAGTGGTAGGGGGTGACCTCGAGCAGCTTCGGGAACTTGCCGGCGCGCGACCGGCGCTTCAGGACCTCGGGCGTAACCCGCAGCTCGGCGGCCACTTCCTCGAGCAGGAGGAAGCGCGACGCGTCGTGCAGGTCGCTCACCGCACCTGCTCCACGAGCCAGTAGCCGAACCAGTCGAGCCAGCCGAACGCCATCGCGAGCAGCAGCACCGAGGCTGCGACGAACCCGACGAGCTCGGTGGCCGCGTGGAGTGAGAAGGTGCGACAGGTGGCCTGGTGCCGGTCAGAACACCGGCCAGCATGGTCCCGCGAGCGGATAGGAAGAACCGACGGGACTGAAGGCGGGACCACACGGCAGCGCGTTCCGTCGCTGTCGTGCTGTCGCAATGCAGAGTGTGGGGAGAGGGGGAAAGGCCCCGCCGCACGGCCATGCAAATCCGTGCAGCGGGGCTCAGTGGTGGGTCCCGTCCCGGGGCCCTTCTCTCTCGCCTGATGGCTGCGCCGACTAGGCGGGCGGCGCAGGTCCTCTACCGCCGCCGCGGCCCGGGGGGGCGCGGTTGCGGCCGAACGTCGTTGGTCGTCGAGCGGCCCGAACTCGCAGCGTTCCTGCTGAGGCTCGCGCCTATCACCCCCGGTTCCCGGAGAGTGCTCGCCTGCCGGTGGTCGGACTCCGGACGCCGGAGCCACACCTTGACGCACGCCAAGAGGAGTCCCAGCATGCCCGCCATGGCGAGGAGAGCGTTCGAGCTCGGGGTTGCTGCCGCCGCGGTCCGAGGAGCGGCGAAAGCTGGCCTGCCCATCCACGACGTCGGCTACCGGCGAGTGACCATCGGGCCGTTGCTGGGGCCGCCTCGGCCTCGCCCCTGCGTCGTCGTGCGATTCGGTTGCTGCGCGTCGCAGCGGAATGCTCTGGTGCCTTTGCATGCCGGGCCTCCGATGGTCACGCGGGCAGTCTTGCCTGATAATATTCCGTTTTCCAGAACATTCTCGGTTTCCGGTTTACCGGCGTCATGATGCTCTCGATGGAGCTACCGTCCCCGGCCTCTCGCCATGCACGACAAGATCGCGGAACGGCTACGCGAGCTCAGGGGTCGGAAGGGCCTCTCCAAGAAGGACGTCGCGGAGATCTGCAACCGCGATCCGACCACGGTCCGCAATTGGGAAGACGGCGTGAACCCGCCGCCTGCCGACGCAATAGCGATCCTTGCGAAGCACTACGGTGTGAGCGCGGACTACCTGGTCGGGATCAGCGACTTTCCGGCGGGTATCGGACCAGACCAGTGGATCGTCGATGTCGAGGCCTACGAGGCACGGGAGCCCGGAGTCAGCTGGGCCGCGAAGATCCCTCGGCAGATGCGCATCGTCGACTACGAAGAGCTGCGCAAGCTCGAAGACAACCGCTAGCGAACGGAGGCGGCAATGGAGACTCGTGAGCACCCAGCGCGCCGTCAGCCG
This sequence comes from Planctomycetota bacterium, assembly GCA_020425925.1. Lineage (GTDB taxonomy): Bacteria > Planctomycetota > UBA1135 > UBA1135 > UBA2386 > JAGQRA01. Next base: position 3,079 of record JAGQRB010000055.1, on the reverse strand, counting down.
CTGGCGACCCGCGTCCTGCGTGCCGTGCTGTTGCCGGCCCTGTTGATGGTCAGCTGCGTCGCCGCAACGTCCTGGTACTGGCAGGGTCGCTTGGCTTCGGAGCTGTCCTTCCAGCAGACCCTCGACGTCCTGGGGGCGACCGACCAACCACATAGAGCGCGCGCAGCTGCCGAGAAGTGTCGTCGCTTCATCGGCAGCGCAATCGACGCTCTCGCGCGAGTGCGCGAGCGCGTGCCCGATGCTGCGACGCCGATCGAGGCGATCCTGAACGACGTCGAAACGAACGCCAGAGAGGCCAGGCGATGACATCCCTCATCACGATCACGCCGAACCCCGCGCCAAAGGGGTCGGATATCCAGATCTGCTACGACTTCAGCCAGGGCGCAACGTCGCCCGTGACGCTGACGCTGGACTGGGACCCTTCGCAGCAACCGTCGTCGGTCACACTGTCGGCGGAGGACAACTGCACGACCGTGTCGGTCAACGACAACGCCAAGGGTCTGTTGATCTCCGACGACACGGGTCAGAGCGAGGACGACGGGGTGACCTTCACGTGAGGCGTTCGCGGTCGGTCCACTTCCTGGCGGTGGTGGTTGTCACCATGACTCTTCCATCGTGCGTTGCTGCGAACTTCCTGCAGAGCCAGTACAACGCCTACAAGCTCAGGCAGCTCGATCAGGTCCCGGAGCGTCTTGGCATCAATGTGTGGCCGGACGCAAAGGCCGTAGATCAGCACCGACGGGTTATCTGGGACCGAGACTCGTTCGGCGACCAGATCCTCAGCGGTGTTGTCGCTCCACCGTGGAGCTATGGCGGGATGGCTGTCGGTCTCGCGGGGATGCTCGACGCGCAGAAGGCCGTCTACCCAGAGCTGCGAGTGGGAGCTTTCTCGTTGAGCGGCTTTCCGATCGTGGTCCTATGTGATGGCGACGCCCTGTTGCCGCTGGAGAAGCAGAAGGACGACCTGTGGAATCGCTTCGTTCTTCCGCCGGAGAAGCTCTCGAGGCTCCGCACGACCAGTGTCGAGGTCAAGGTCGAGGCGCACGTCGGAGACTGGGTGTTCCGCCTGACCCCCGGCTACCTTGAGGGGCTCGAGGCGGCTCTTGCTCGCTACAAACTCGCCTTCCCAGCTGTCGACTGATGGTCGCTCGATTCACCCCCGCGCCAAGTCCCACGCCTGGCGAGCCTCCGCGATCATGCCTCGGATGCGATCCGGATCGTTGAACAGGTCGCGCGCCTGCTTCTCGTAGGCGGCCCGCTCCTCGTCGCTCATCGGGCTCGGGCCCTCCGCGGTCCGCACGGGCCGGCCGAAGTTCATCGACGCGTAGAGCAGCGCGTTCTCGTCCGCGATCCACGTGATCGCAAACACGACCGACGCGACGGTCCCATGCGACGCGTACGCGTCACGTAGCACGCCGCCAGGCATGGTGCCGGTCACGACGAGGATCCCCCGGTCGCGCTCCATGCTGACGAGCAGGTCGTGCAGCAGCGCGCGATACGGCGGGTCGGCGCGCCAATCCTGCCACCGCGCCCAGGTGTTCTCGGTCTGCTCGGCGACGGCCTGGTCGATGCACGACACCTTCAGCGGCTGCGCCGCCGGCCACGGCCGGCCGCCGTTCCGGGCGTCGAGCAGTAGCACGCGGTTCGCGCCCTTCCGCAGTCGCCATTCGTCGATCAGACGCCCGAGGGTGCGCAGCGCGCGCGCGTTCTGCAGCGCGGTCCGCTTGTCCCGCATCATGCGGGCCTCGCGCAGCATCGTGCGGATCTTCGGCAGCAGCTTCGTCATGGCGGCCGCGACCACTCCAAGGGACGCCGCTGCAGACACGATCCAAGTCACGATCGGGTCGAGAGCATCGTTCGGGACAGCCTGTCGAAGCGCTTCCAGCATGCGTGGTCCCCTGCGGCCTACCTGGCCGCGGTCCGGAGTGGCCTGAAGTAGGTCCAGTCGATCCCGATCCGCATGTTCGTCGTGCCGGCGCTCTTCAGCGCGCACTGGCCGATGCCCATGCGATCGCTCGAGCCGTTCGGGATGTTGGTCGTGTGCGTCGCCTCGAGCGCGCCGTCGACGTAGAAGCGCACCTCGTTGCCGTCGTCGTCGGCCTCGATCCGGAGCCTCTGGAAGTCGTTCCCGGACGCGAGCTCGTGCATCGCGACGCCCGTGTCCGTGGCGGTCTCCGTGCCGTCCTTCCTCGTGATCGCGCGAAGGTTGGCGTCGCCGTAGGCGTCGCGGTCGTAGCGGAAGACGGCCGCGTCACTGGGCCATGTCGACGTCGACCAGCTGTTGCCGAACCCGACCTCGAAGCGGTACTCGTCGGAGCCGCTCGAAAGCGTCTCGGCAAGCACGCGCGCCTCGTAGACGAACGACGTTCCGCTACCGAGGAGGAGCACGTTGTTCCAGGTGTGCAACGACGCGAAGCCCGACGACGTCGTGCCCGTCTCGAGCATGATGGCACCGACCGCGTGCTGCGAGTTGTCGATGAACGGCCAGCCCTGGTTGACGCCGGCGCCGGTTCCACTGATGGAACTTGCCCACCGGTTCGCTGCTGCGCCCGCCGTGTAGAAGTCCTCGAACCACACGTTCGCCTGCTCGCTGTTGCCGGCGTCGATGGCCTGCCGCATCCCCTCGGCCGACGACTGCGCGAGCAGTGTGCGCGCGAGCGCCGTGAAGTCCGTCTTGGCGGCGGTCTCCGTCCCGGTGAAGTAGGGCAGCTTGTCGGCCTCCCCGATCATCGCGGCGAGCGCCGTCAGCGTGGCGTCGAGCGGCTGGAAGGTCGCGGCCGCGTAGACGACCGTGTTGAACAGCTGCAGGTCGAGCCACGCCTTGTTGATCGCGTGGCTGGGATCCGTGGGCGTCGACGCGAGGATGCCGACGTTCCCCGTGAACGGGCGCGACCCGTCGACGAGCACGTAGGCGAGCAGGTCCTTGACGAGTGCGACGAGCTCGGACACCTGCGACTCGATCGGACCGTCGGCGTCGCTCGGCGGAATCGCGTAGCGACGTTTCACTGCGGCCCGCACTGCGGCCGCGGCCTGCAGCAGCCGCCGCCGGCGCCGCTCGGCGGATCCCGGGTTCCCCGGC
>JAGQRB010000054.1 GCA_020425925.1 Planctomycetota bacterium | reverse complement strand
GAAACCGTTCCAGCTCGCGAGGCGGAACACCGACGCGCCGCCGGCGGTCCCGAAGTTGCCACCCGCGACCACTTCCCCGCTGGGGCGCGCGTGCACGCAATAGACGTCACCGCCGACGATCCCCGACCCGAGCGCGTGCCAGGTGTTGCCGTCCCAGCGGGCGATCTTGGAAGCGGCCGTGCCGCCCGCGCTCGTGAACGCGCCGCCGACGACGAGGTCGCCGTTCGGCAGCTCGGCAACGGCACGGACTCGGCTCGGGATACCGCTGCCGTAGGCGTTCCAGGTGGTGCCGTTCCAGCGCGCCACGCGATTGACGGTGGTCGAGCCCGCGGTCGTGAAGTCGCCGACCGCAACGACGTCGCCATTCTGCAGCGTCGTGAGGCCGAGCACCTGGAAGTCCGGGTTGCCCATCGGTGACCACGCGGCGCCGTTCCAACGCGCGAGGTGCCGCGCGCTGACGCCGGCGACCGCGGAGAAGAACCCACCCGCGACGACGTCACCGTTCGGCATCGCGGTCACGCAGTAGATCTCCTGCTGCGTGAACCCGCTGCTCAGATTCGACCAGGCGTTGCCGTCCCAGCGCGCGGTACGGCTCAAGCCGGTCGTCGAGTTGAACGCGCCGCAGACCACGAGCTCGCCGGTCGTCGGCCGCACGGTCATGTCCCAGACCGTCGATGGCAGGCCGGCGCCGAGCGGATGCCACGCCACACCGTCGTACCGCGCGACGCGGCTGGCGGCGACGCCGCCGGCCATCGTGAACCCACCGCCGGCGACGAGGTCGCCGTTCGGCAGCACGGCGAGGCAGGTGATGCCGCCGTTGGTGCCACTGCCGAGCGACGACCACGAGGTGCCGTCCCAGGCGGCGATGCGGTTCGCCGGGCCCCCGCCGATCGTGCCGAAGGCGCCGGCGACCACGAGCAGCGGCGCGGTCGTTCCGGGCGGCGTCCAGCTGATGGTCGCATTGACGTTGTTGTTGGTGCCGGGTTCGCCCCAGCCCGTCTGCCAGCCAGTCGCGCACTGTGCAGTGAGGACAGCGCCGAGCGCGAACACGGCGGCGAGAGTGGTCGAGAGGGTCTGCATGGTCAGTTGCCGGTCCACTGGATGACGCCGTTGAGGAGCAGCGGTGCGGTCGCGTTCTCGCCCGCGGGCTCGGCGACGACATCGTCGAACGTCACCGATTGCGCGATCGGATCGATCGTCAGATTGCCACACGGGTAGCTCGATCCATTCACGTTCGTGCAGATGTAGCCGTAGTCGACGCCGTCGACCGCAATCGTCATCGAGAGCGAAGCGCCCGGCGCCTCGAAGATGTTCATCACGACGATGTAGTCGAGGTTGCCGGGCGGCCCGGGGAACTCGGTGAACTCGTCGAGGAAGGTGTAGACGCCGGGAACCAGGAAACCGAGGTCGCCGATCTTCAGCGTCGTGCCGAGCACGGCGGTGTCCGGGCCGCCGAGCGCGAGCGTGCCGACCGCGTCGAAGCCGCCGGTCGGAATCGGGAACGTCACCCAGCAGGTCGAGAAGTGCGAGATCTGCACCTGCACCGTGCCGGCGACCGGATCGACATCGTCGGGCAGCAGCTCGGTGACCGCGCCGCTGCGGTCGTCGCGCAGCTGCACGCGCAGTCCGCCGAGCAGCCCGCCGGTCACGGCACCCGGGTCGTACGGCAGATCCAGCGTCGCCGGCACGGCGAACGTCAGGCCCTCGGGTCCGAACTTCGCAGCCGGACCGGCGATCGCCTGGCCGTTGGTTGCGCCGGCGCTGCCGACCTCGACGGACACGGTCACCGGCGCGGTCACCGCGCCGGCCGGGATGCTCAGCACGAGCCCTTCGAGCGCGGTCCCCGGCGGGCCGGTGATCGTCGCGGCCGCCGCCGGCGTGGCCTCGGTCGTGGTGCGGGGAGCGGCTCCGCCGCCGCCGCCACCGCTGCAGGCGAGCGGCGAGAGCAGTACGGGGAGCAGGAAGGTCCAGAGAGCGATTCGTTGCATCGGGGTACTCACGCGTCGTCAGGCCGGCGGATCTCCGGTGCTTTCGGTTTTTCCTGCGGCGCTCCGCTCCGACGCGGCCGTAGCAGCGACCCGGCGAGCGGATACGCTGCCGCCGCATGAACGACCCGGACGAGTCGCTCGTCGGCGAAATCGGCGCGACGATCTTCCGGGTCGTCGAGCAGATCGCAGCGCGCCGCCTGAGCCGCGAGACCCCGTCGCCGACGCTCTCGCTCGGCGACGTCGCGCAGGAGGCGATGCTGCGGCTGCTGCGCGAGAACCACCTGCCGGGACTGCCGAAGAGCGTTGCGGTGCGCCACGTCGCCCGCGTGATCCGCAACTGGTTCTTCGATCGCGCGCGGGCCCGCGGCCGCCAGAAGCGCACCGGCGGCCACGTCGACATCCAGCTCGTGCCCGAGGCCGGCGCCCTGCCCGGCGGCGCGACCGTCGACATGGTCGCACAGCGCGAGGCGCTCGAGCGGCTCGCCGCGCTGAATCCGCGGCACGCCGACGTGTTCGAGCTGCGCTACTTCGGCGGCTGCTCGCAGCTCGAGGTCGCCGAGCTGCTCGACATCAACCCGAAGACCGTCGCGTCGGACGAAGCCTGCGCGAAGGCCTGGCTGAGGCACGCGCTGCAGTGACCGAGCGCGAGATCTACGACGGTGCGTGCGAGCTGTTCCGCGAGCTGCTCGAGCTCGACGCGACGGCGCGGGCAGCCCGCCTCGCCGCTGCCCGCAGCGCGGCGCCGGCAGTGGCGCAGCTCGCCGCCGGCATGCTCGACGCCCACCTCGACGCGATCGGAGACGGCGCGGCCGACGACCCGCTCGGCGTGATCGGCCGTGCTATCGGGCCCTATCGAATCGAGGCACTGATCGCGGCCGGCGGCATGGGCATCGTCTACCGCGCCCGGCAGGCCGATCCCGAGGTCCAGGTCGCGGTCAAGTTCCTGCGCGAGCGGCACCCGACCGCGATCATGGTCGACCGCTTCGAACGCGAGGCGCGGGTGCTCGCCGGCCTCGATCACGAGGGCATCGTGCGCTACATCGCCTCGAGCGCCGAGTTCGGCTGGCCCTACCTGATGATGGAGTTCGTGCCCGGCGTGCCGCTGTCGCCGAGCCTGCCGTGCATCGCTGCCGGGCCGCGTTCGACCGTCGCGGTGATCGCACGCGTCGCCGACGCCGTCGCCTACATGCATCGCGCCGTGGTGCTGCACCGCGATCTCAAGCCGTCGAACATCCTCTGGGTCGCGGGCGATGGCGAGAGCGGCGGTCGCCCGGTGCTGATCGACCTCGGCATCGCCCGCATCCTCGATCCCGACGCCGAGCGCACGGTGTTCGCCGCGCCGGCCGGCACCGAGGCCTACATGAGCCCCGAGCAGTGGCAACCCGGCGCGACGCTCGACGCCCGCACCGACGTCTACGGGCTCGGCGCGGTGCTGTTCATGCTGCTGACCGGCAGCGCGCCGCCGAGCCGGTCGCCGCGGCCGGCGACCAGCGCGGCCCAACGCAGCCCCAACATCACCGACGGCGAGCGGATGCTGGCTGCGGTTCCGGGCGTCGACGCCGACCTGAACGCGATCGTCGCCAAGGCGCTGGCTCGCGATCGCGACGAACGCTACGCCGCGATGACCGAGTTCGCCGCCGACCTGCGCAGCTGGCTCGGCGGTCGCCCGGTCGCGGCACGCCGCCCCGGTCTGCCGCGGCGGCTGTGGAAGCTCGCGCGCCGGCATCCGCTGGTCGCGAGCCTCGGCGCCGCGCTGATCGCGAGCACCGCGGTCGCGATCGCGGTCTTCCTGCTCGGCGTCGCGCGCGAACACCGCTACGTCGCCGACCTCGAACGCCAGGTGCGGCTCAGCGAGCAGACCCTCCAGTTCTTCACCAACGAGGTGTTCGCCGAGGCCCGGCCAGGCGCGCGCGGACCGCAGACGCCGATCCTCGCCGTGCTGCAGCACGGCGCGCGCACTTTCGTCGACGGCGACGACGAGCACGAGCCGGAGCTCACCGCGGCGATCGGCCTCGGCCTCACCGGCGTGTTCGTCCTGCTCGACGACCTCGACGGCGCCCACGAGGTGGCGACGCACGCGCTGCCCCGCGCCCGGCAGCTGGCGCGGCTCGATCGCTGGCGTATCCGCTTCGAGCTCGAGTACCTGCGCCTGCTGCAGAAGCGCGCCGAGCTCGACGAGGCGGCGCGCTTCGGCACGGCGATGTGGCGCGAGATCGAAGCCGCCGCCGCGGCAGCGGACCGGACCGACCCCGAGCTGCGGCGGTTGCGGGCGCGGCTGGCGCAGTCGCTCGGCACCCTGGCCGAATCGACCGGCCGCCTCGACGATGCCACCGCGTGGTACCAGGACGGCCTCGCCCTGCTCGGCGACGGCACCGACGATCGCTACGAGCGGCTCAGGCTGCGACACGGGCTCGCACTCGTTCTGGTGCAGCGCGAGCAGTACGGCGACGCCGCGGTCGAGCTCGAGCGCCTGCTCGAACTCGCCGACCCGGATGGCGACGGCATCACGCTCGAGGCGTTCGCACTGCACGCAACGCTCGCGACCGTGCTGCGCCGCGCCGATCGCGTCAGTCGGGCGGTGCGGCACGGCGACCGCGCGGTCGCGATCGCCGCTGCGATCCTGCCGGCGGACCACGCCGACCGGATCGTCGCCGGCAGCAATCTGTTCATGGCGCTCGGCGCCGCCGGCGAGTTCCGCCGCGCCGCCGAACTGGCGGCCGAGCAGCTGCCGAGCATGGCCAGGAAGAACGGCGCCGAGGCCGACGACCTCGACTGGGTCGTCGAGCAGCTCACCGACTTCGGCGCGGCCCACCGGTTCGCCGCCGAGGACGACGACGCGCTCGCCGGCCTGGTCGCGACCATGGCGGAGCTGCGCGGCGCCGACGCCGCTGCGACCGCCCGATTGCGGGTGCTGCGCGCGCAGGCGGCGATCGCGGCCGGGGCGTCGAGCACGGCCCGCGGCGAGCTCGAACGTGCGCTGCGCGCGCTGCCGCCGGCGGATCCGACGACCGTGGCCGCCCGCGAACTCGCGCGCTCCCTGCCGGCGACCGCCGGCGGCCGGTGATATCATCCCTGACGATGTCGGCCGATGGAATGGACCGCCTGGGACGCGCGATCTCGGTGTGGCTCGACAACCAGGCGGCGACGCAGCCGCTCGAGGACGAAGCCCTGCTCGCCGCCCACCCGGACCTCCGCGAGCTGCTCGAGCCACTGCTCGCCGGCGAGCAGGACACCCCGGCCGTGGTCACTGCCGGCGACATCGGCGACGCGACGACGCTCGACGACTTCCGGATCGTGCGCGAGATCGGCCGCGGCGGCATGGGCGTGGTCTACGAGGCACTCCAGCTCAGCCTCGATCGACGCGTCGCGCTGAAGCTGCTGCCCGACTCGGCCCAGCTCAGTCCGAAGGTCATCGCGCGCTTCAAGCGCGAGGCGCTGACCGTCGCGCAGCTCGACCACCCGGGCATCGTGCACGTGCTCGCGGTCGGCGAGAGCGAGCGCGGACACTGGTTCGCGATGGACCTGCTCGAAGGTGTCACGCTCGACGAGTTCGCGCGGCGCTGCCGCGCGGACGATCCCGACAACGCCGTACGCGACGTCGTCGACGTGATCGCCGCCGTCGCCGAGGCGCTGGCACACGCCCACGCCGCCGGCGTGATCCATCGCGACATCAAGCCATCGAACGTGATCGTGCGCGCCGACGGCCAGCCGGTGATCACCGACTTCGGCGTCGCGCGCGCCACCGCACTGCCGTCGATGACGCAGACCGGCGAGCTCGCCGGCACGCCGTTCTACGTCTCGCCCGAGCAGGTCGCGGGCGCCGAGGTGGATGCCCGCAGCGACGTGTTTTCGCTGGGCGTCACGCTCTACGAGCTGCTGACGCGGCAGCGTCCGTTCGACGGCGACTCGTCGCGCGAGGTACTCGACCGCATCGCCCGCCACGAGCCGCCGAGCCCGGATCGCGTCGATCGCGACCTGCCGCGCGATCTGTCGGCGATCGTGGTCAAGGCGCTCGAGAAGGAGCCGGCCCGGCGCTACGTCTCGGCGGCGGCGATGGCCGACGACCTGCGGCGATTCCTGAGCCATCGCCCGGTGCTGGCGCAGCCGGTCGGCGCACTCGGGCGCCTGCGGCGCTGGACGCGTCGCGAGCCGCTGCGCGCCGCCTTCGCCGTCACCCTGCTGATCGCCGCGCCGGTCGTCGCCGGGCTGATGACCTACGTCTGGTGGACGCAGCGGGCGACCGACATCGGCCGGGACGCGCTGCGCCAGACCGAGGTCGAAGAGATCCTGCTCGACGCCTTGGTGTCGAAGGTCACCCCGGGCGGCAGCCGCAAGGCGTCGCTGATCCCGCGCGTGCTCGAGCTCGCGCCCGACGATCCCTACGTGCTGGCGAACGTCGCGATCAACTACCGCCACGACAAGGCGAGCGGCCCGGCGCGCGCCCTCGCCCTGCTCGAGGCCCGACCGGCAGGTTGCGACGACCCCGGCCTCGACCGACTCGCCGCCTACCTGCGCCGGCTGATCGCCGCGCCCGACAGCTCCGGGATCGAGCTAGCCGAGCTCGACGAGGTACCGCGCTCGGCGCTCGACGCGTTCGTGCTCGCCGATCTCGCGATGAAGGCGTTCGCGTCCGCCGGGTTCGGCGGCGACAACGCGGCCGCGCAGCTGCACTCGCGCCAGGCGCTGCGGCTGGCGTGGCGCGCGGTCGGCCAGTCGCCGAGCCCACGGGCCCAGTACTTCGCGCTGCTGAACCGTGCCGGCCGCTGCGCCGGCGACGGCGACGCGGTGCTCACGGCGGTCGACGCGATGACGCGACACTGGCCCGACAGCGCCGGCGCCTGGGTGTTCCGCGCCATGGGCTGGCAGACCTTCGCACCCGACGCGGAGATCGCATCGCAGGCCGCGCGCCGCTCGCTCGAGCTCGCACCCGACAACCTGCCGGCGCTCGAGGTGCTCGCCGACGCGGCGACCCAGCGCGGTGACGATGCCACCGCCGCTGCGCTGCTCGACAAGATGGAGCGCCTGTACCCGAAGCAGATGGCCTGGCGGCGAGCCGGCGCACCCCACGTCTCGTCCGATCACGAGAAGCGCTGAACCGCCCCCCACCTGACAGCCGCGCCGACTCGGATACGATCTGGCGCTGCCATCGGCCGTTCGTGCCTGCCCCCGCCCGAAGGCCCGACTTCTCGAGGACTGCATGACTCCGAAAGCCGGATCGCCAGCCGGCGAGCGACGGCTCCGAACCAAAGCGGCGCGCCGTCAGGCGCGCGGCGTGGTCCTGAGCGCGGTCGCCGGCGCCAGCCGGCGAGCGACGGCTCAGAAGCCGATGCTGAACGTGAACCCGTTCGACGCCGAGATCGCGGAGGTCGTGAGATCGACCGCAGCCGCCTGGGCGTAGAACTGCACGCCGGACAGCGAACCCCCGACGAGCGGGATCGGCAGCGTGGCCGGGCCCGATGCCGCGACGCCACTCAGCGTCAGCAGGTTGTCCGCCAGCACTTTGCAGCCGGCGGCCGCCGGCGTCAGCATGCCACCGTCGAACGGCAGCGGCAGCGAACCGCTGAACGTGCAGCGATCGAGGCCGAACAGCACCGCGTAGATCGACGGCGCCGACGGCGTGACCTCGAGCGCGTAGTTGGCGTTGCCGATCGCCGGGCGACCGCCGGTGCTGGCGAGCGCGAGCGTCCCGCACTGCGTCGTCGTGCCCGAGTAGTAGTCGCCATCACCGCCCTGCGGCGCGAGCGACAGCGCGAGGATCTCGGCCGGCGTGTAGGCACGCGTGCTCATCAGGAACTCGTCGACGTCGAAGTGCGACGTGCTGCTGTAGCCACCGAGCTGGAACGGCCCGGCAGCCGTGATCTGGGCACCACCGACGACACCGGTGAGCTGCAGCACCGAGGTGCCGTTGATGTACCAGTCCGCGGTCGCCGCGGTCGCGTCGACGACGATCGCGACGTGGACCCAGCCCGCCGCCGCGGCGGCCTGGAAGTCGAAGGTCGTGTCCGGCAGGTAGAAGTCGTTGGCGATCGACGCGTTGACGCCGTTGCCGCCCGACGCCAGGATCACGCGCTGGTAGAGGCCGTTGCCGGCAACACCGGAGGTGAACATCCGGAAGCCGCCCGACGGCGCGCCCCAGATGTAGAACGGGCTGCCGTTCGAGGCGTTGTAGCGCATGAAGCACGCCATCGTGAGATCACCCGTGATGTTCTGAACGCCCGGATCCCAGCCGGTGATCACACGGTTGCTGTAGGTCGGCGACACGGTGCTGCCGGCCGCGAGCGCGCTGCCGAACACACCCGTGACGTAGGGGCTGATCGCGCTGGTCGACTGCATCACGCCGTTGCTCGCCAGCGCCGACGTGCCGGTGGCGTAGTTGATGACCTCGTCGTTGCAGGTCGAGTCGAACTTGTAGTGGATGAAGTCCTGCGCCGAGGTGAGGGAGGCGAGGGACGAGAAAGCCGCGACTGCGGCCGAGACGTGGAACCGACTGGACATGGTTTGGCCCTTGGTTTGGGAGACGCCGTATTCTCGGTCTGCGATACCGATTGGGCAATCAGGGAGGGGGAATCCCCGATCGCCGACCGGCTCAGCGTCGCCCGCCGCGCACGTCGTGGCCGGCGGCGAGCAGCTTGTCCTCGAGCAGGTTCAGCAGCGAGCGCACCCAGTTGCGCTTGTCCGCGTAGGATCCGGGGAAGAACGAGCGCTTGAAGCCGTACATCAACAGGTCCTTGAGCGCGCGCGCGTCGAGCCCGAACGTCGTCACCGCCTTGTTGACCTCGTCGGTCATCGTCGTGCGCGAGACCAGGCGGTTGTCGGTGCAGAGAGCGATACTGCAGCGCGCCTGCCGCATGCGTCGGAACGGATGTTTGCGCAGATCGGTGCGGAGCTCGGGGATCGTCTGCTGGTTGCTGGTCAGGCAGACCTCGAGCGTGATCCGGCGGTCGGCGACGTAGCGCACCAACCGGTCGACGTAGCCCTTCTTGTCGGTGATCGAGCGGTCGCGGATGTGTTTGGTGCTGAACAGCCAGGTGCCGTGGCCGATGCGATCGGCGTGACAATCGGTGATCGCCTGGAAGATCGACTCCGGGCCGTAGTCCTCGCCGGCATGCACGGTCTTGCCGAGGAAGTGTTCGTGCGCGAGCTGGTAGGCCGCGAGGTGGTCCTTGGCGGGAAACCCGCGCTCCTGACCCGCGAGGTCGAAGCCGACCACCGGCAGCCCGTCCTCGGCCGCGGCGACCGCCGCACGCGCGAGCTCGAGCGAAGCGAGCGCATAGATCTCGCTCGCCGGCGCGCTCGGCAACGCGTCGAAGTAGGCGCGATACTGCGCGCTGAACGCCGGCAGGAAGAAGCGGAGCGCGCAGACGATCACGCCGGCCTCGAAGCGCGGCAGCTCGCCGCGCCGCACCTCGGGCGCGGCGTTGATGCGCTTCTTGGCGCGTTCGAGCCCCTTGCAGACCGCCGCCAGCACCTGGCCGACCGAGAACCCGTCGCGACTGTGCAGCTGCGGCGCGAAGCGCACCTCGCAGTAGAACACGTTCTCGGCGCGACAGTCGAGCGCGAGCTCGTAGGCCGCGCGCTCGAGCGATTCGGCATCCTGCAGGCAGGCGACGGTGAACTCGAAGCCGCGCAGGTACTCGGGCAGGTTCTCGTAGGCGCGCTTGAACACGAGCTCGAGCAGGCCCTCGGACGTCCGACTCGGCAGCTTGACCCCCTTCTGCTTGGCGAGCTCGATCAGCGTCTCGAGCCGCAGGCTGCCGTCGAGATGGAGGTGCAGGTCGGACTTCGGCAGGTCGGCAACGAGGTCGCGCGAAAGCGCCGGCTTTCTCATGGGCCGATCATGCGACCGGCTCGGCAGTGCGGCAAGCGCGCGGTCGCGGTAGCGTCTCGGCCGTGACGGCGGTCTGGCAGGTGATCGACGACGGCGGTGCCGGCGCGGACGAACGCGAACGCGCGCTGTTCGCCGATCTCGACGCGGTGCTGGCGCTGCCGTTCGAGCCCGCGGGTCCACCGAACCGGCTGCGCAGCGTGCGGCGCATCGCGATCGCCGGGCGGATCTGGTTCCTCAAGGTCTTCACCGCCACGCAGCCGAAGAACCGACTGCGTTTCGCGCTGACGCGCCCGCGCGCCCGGAACGACGCCGGCCGCGAGCTGCGCGTGACGCAGGCGCTGCGGGCGGCCGGCTTCGCGGCACCGCGGCCGGTCGCGTTCGGGTGTCGCGGTGCCACGTCGTTCTATCTTTGCGCCGAGCTCGCCGGCCGACCGCTCGCCGACTGGCTCGCGACCCCCGACGCCGGCCAGGGCCTCGCCGATCGTGCCGCGCGGTTCTGTGGCGGGCTGCTCGCCGCCGGTTTCCGGCTGCCCGATCTGTCGCCCGACCACGTCTTCGTCGACGGCGAGCGGTTCGCGGTGCTCGACCTGCACAACGG
>JAGQRB010000550.1 GCA_020425925.1 Planctomycetota bacterium | reverse complement strand
TGCGAAGGATCGAGAAGCTGCTCCGGGAACTCGATACTCTCGAAGCCGGGTTCCGCAGCCGCCTGGTTCGAGCGCTCCGCGGCTGTGCCGCCGGGCGCGGCACTCTGCTGTTCCTGGTCTCGTCGCTGCGGCCCGAGGCGTGGCCGCCGAGCGTGCGCTGCGACGAAGCCGATGAGTTGTTCGCGATGGCGTCGGAGGTCACGAAGCGGCGCGCCGATCTCGGCCTCGACGAGGCGTGCCCGGCGGCGACCTACGCCGAGGCCTGTCGGCGGCACGTCGACCTCGACGATCACCACCGACCGGGGCCCCGGCAGCAGGCTCGGGCGATGCTGCTGCAGCTCGGGGAACCAGCGTAGGGTTGCCCCTGTGAGTGCTCCTGCCCGTGCGGATTCCGGCCGCTTGCGTTCCGAAACCGGGCGGTCGGCGACGAGACCAGCACGGCACGGCATCTGATTCGCCCCCGCTGGCGGCCCGCGCCGTCGTTCCCACACCTGCCCCGGAGCCCCGTGCAACCGACCGAATCCCTGTTCCGCGCCGTCGCGTTCCTGGCCCCCCTGACCCTGATCGCGTTGCGCGCCGAGGCCCAGGCCCAGACCTGGGTCCGGGTCGGCGGCGACAACTACACGTCGTTCGCAGTCTCGCCGGACTACGCCCAGGACGGCCGCGTCTGGGCGGCCTACACCGTGTTCCCGACGACCTCGCAGACCCACGTCGAGCTGTCGGTCGACCACGGCGACTCGTTCGCGGTCCAGAGCCAGATCGCGAACTCGGTGCACATCCGCGAGATCGTCGCGTCGCCGACGTTCGCGACCGATCGCACGCTCTACCAGTCCCAGTTCCGCACCGGCATGGTGACCGACGAGCTCATGCGCAGCACGGACGCGGGCGCGACATGGAACTCGGCGAACCTGCCGAACGCCGGCATCCTCGGCACGATCCGGCTGTCGCCGGACTACGCCACCGACGGCACGTTGTTCGCGAACCGACTGACCTACGACCGGGCCTATCGGTCGACGGACGGCGGTCAGTCGTGGTCGGTCCCAACGCACGGCTCGCTGCCGCTCGGCGGCTCACCCGACGTCGCGTTCGCCGTCGACTTCCCCGTCAGCAACGTCGTGCACATGTGGCACAAGACCTACAAGACGATCACGCGGTCGACCGACGGCGGCGCGACGTTCAGCACACCGCCGACGACGTGCACGGCCATGGTGCCCTACGACGTCGAGGTGGCGCCGATCGGGCCGGGCGCGCAGCGCATCGTCTTCGCGGCCGGTCTCGGCGGAACGCCTTCGTCGCCGGCGCCGGCGTTGTTCCGCAGCACCGACGACGGGCTGCACTACGCGGCCGTGACCACCGGCCTGCCGGCGGGCTCGGCGGTCTACCGCGTCCAGACGCCGCCCGATTTTGCCAGCAGCGGCCGCGTCTACGTCGGGACCGACGACGGCGTCTACTACAGCGACGACCACGGCGGCACCTACGCGCCGTTGCCGGCGGTCGGACTCGCCGGCATGTCGGTCGTCGATCTGCAGCTCGCCGGCGGTAGCCGCGGCGATCTCTATGCTCGCGTCGCGAGTTCACCGGTCGACACCGGCCAGCTCTACCGCCTGCGGCTGTCGGGCACCGGCGTCGTCGATCTCGGCAGCGCGCTCGCCGGCGCCAACGGCGATCCCGAGCTGTGGGCGGCGACGCCGTTCGGCGCCGTTCCGGCGTTCGATCTGCGCCTCGACCGCGCCGCCGGCAACACGACCGGACTGCACGCTCTCGGACTCGTGCGCGCGAACCTGCCGTTCGCCGGCGGCACGCTGGTGCCCGATCCCCTGTTCGTGCTGCTGGTGTCGACGGATCCGAGCGGCTCGGCAGTGACCAGCCTGCAGTGGCCGGCGAATGCGGTGGCCGGCAACACGATCTATCTCCAGACCTGGCTGATCGACGGCGCCGGGGTCGCCGGTCTCGCCAGCAGCAACGGCCTGCAGCTACGCCGCTTGTAGCCAACTGCCGGCCGGCTGCCGATTTTCTTCCGGCCGCCCCGGCGAACCGTGTGTTTGCGGGTGCCATGAAACGCACCCTTCTCGTGTGCGCGTTCGCCGCGGCGCTGAGCGCCGGCCTGACCGCGCAATCCCCCAAGCTCACGCCCGCGGCGCCGCCGACCTCCGGCTTCGTCAGCCTGTTCGAAGACGAGGGCACCCTGTGGGCTCTCGGCGACGACTATCGCGCCCGGTTCCTGTCCGACGGCGTCGAGTTCACGCCGCTGCTCGGCAAGCTCGAGCCCGAGACCAGGAACCTGCGGCTGCGGCTGCGGGCGACGGGTCGCGCCAGCGGGCCGGCGATGGGAAATGTCGACCGGCTGCAGCCGATCGCGGCGCCCGGCCGTTGCACCTGGCAGGAGCTCGGCGTCGAGGTCGAGCACGGCGGCGTCCGCGAGGTCTACGAGGTCCGGAGCGAAGGGCTGAAGCAGAGCTTCGTGTTCGCCGAGACGCCCGCCGGCACCGGTGACCTCGTCGTGCGCGTCGGGCTCGAGACCAACATGAACGTC
>JAGQRB010000549.1 GCA_020425925.1 Planctomycetota bacterium | reverse complement strand
TCGCGCACCCGCTCGAACGCCTTCACCTCGCCTTCCTGCGCGACCTGTTCCGGGATCCAGCTCGGCAGCTCGGCGAGTTCGGCCGCACGCGACGCAGCCGATGCACCCGCCGGTGCCGTCGACGGCTTCACCGGCTGGTTGCCCGCTGCCTCGGCGAGCCGAGCCCGCCGCGCCCGCGCCAGCCGCTCGTCGAGATCCCGTCCGAGATCCCGTTCGACCTCGACGATCCGGGCGCGAACCGCTTCGGATTCGTCCAGCCGACCGAGTTCCGCCAGCGCCGCGGCCCGGAGGTAGAGGCCGTCGAGGCTCCGCGGCGTCCGGGCCAGGACCTCGTCGATCCCCTGCAGCGCGCGCGCGAAGTCGCCGCGCTCGAACGCCGCCATGGCGGCGGCGTGGGCGCCCTCCTGGGCACGCGCCGCGACGGCCAACACGCTGCCGACCAACACCGCCGCGAACGGGCGACCTGGGTAGCTCCTCATGCGGCTCCTTGTAGGGATCGCGAGCGCACTTTTCGACGAAAGCCGTGCGCGTTCCCACGTGCCCCGACGCGACCGGAGCATGAACCGAATCGCAACGTCCCTGTTCGTTCCCGCTCTGCTGCTGACCGCCGCGCTCGACGCCCAGGGCCGGAAGACCGGCCCGATCGTGCTGCACAACGCGACGACCGCGACCGTCCGCCTGGAGGCCGACTCGATCCGCACCGACAGCGGCACGCGAGATCTGCGCGGCACCGCATGGGAGATCGGGTCCGACCGCACCTCCTATCTGTTGCGTGACGGCGAGAAGGTGCCGGCGCACGAGTTCCGCGGGTGGCTGACGACGGCCGAGGGCTCGACCTACTGGACCTGGACCTGCACCAACCTCGATCGCGACGGTGATTTCGTCATGGAGGTCGCGCCGGCGACGTTGCGCGCGCACTACCTCGAGCTCAGCAAGCGCCCGTTCCTCGGCGTGTGGACCGATGCCGATCCCGCCGGCGCCCGCGTCACCACGGTCGTCTCCGGCTCGCCGGCCGAACGCGCCGGGCTCCGCATCGGCGACGTGATCGTCGCGCTCGACGGCGAACGGGTCACCGACTCGACAAGCCTCTCGCGGGTGGTGTGCACCGGCAAGTCGCCCGGCACCCGAACGACGGTCACCCTGCGACGAAACGGTGCGGAACAGCGCCTCGCCGTGACGCTCGCCGCGACCGCGAACCCGCTGCCGGAGCCCGTAGGGCCATCGAACGAGGCGATCGGCCGGGCCGTCGCGAAGGCGCTCGCCGGCGCGGCTGCGTGGTGGACCGCGAAGACCATCTACGACCAACCGTCGGACAACATCCTCGAGCAGCTGCTCAAGGAAGCCGCGTTCGAACTCGCGCGCACTGCGCTCGACGAAGCGATGGCCTCGGCGGTCGGCGACCTCGCGCCGCGCCTCGCCGAACGCGATCGCCGCGTGCTCGCGAACGTGTTCGTCGAGTGCGTCTCCGGCGACGGCTACGCGATCCGGCGCGCCGACACCGCGGCGGCGATGACGCGTCTCCTGGCCGACCAGGGCCTCGCGCGCTCGGATGCCGAGTCGCTCGCCGCCGCGGTCTCGCGGATCGCCGGCAGCATCCAGCAGCGGCGCTACTGACGGCCGACGTCGAGCAGCACCTTGAGCGTGCCGCGCCGCCCGGCATGCGCGAACGCCGCGCCCGCGTCCTCGAGGTCGTAGCGCGCGCTGACCAGCGGGCGCACGTCGAGGCGCTTGTGCGCGAGCACGTCGAGCGCCGCTTCGAACCTGCCGCAGCGCGAGCCGATCAGCCGCTGCTCGTCGACCACCAACGCACTGAGGTCGATCGCGGTCGGCCGCTCGCTCGTGGTCTTGAGCACGATCGTGCCGCGCGGTCGCACCAGCCGCAGCAGGCGCGGCAGCACGTCGGCATCGCCGGTCGCCTCGACCGCGAGGTCGAACGCGGCGGCGGGACCGTCGTCGCCGTCGGGTTCGAGCCAGCCGGCCGCGAACTCGACCGGCACGCCGAGCAGGCCGGCACGTTCGGGATGCCGACCGGCGAGCGTGACCTCGCAGCCGCGGAGCGCCAGCGCACCGGCACACAGCAGGCCGAGCTTGCCGTCACCGGCAACCAGCGCGCGCGGGTGCGCCGCGAGGTCGACGTCGTCGCCGATGTGCAGCGCCGCCGCGAGCGGCTCGGTGAACGTCGCGGCGTCGTCGTCGACGCCGTCGGGCACGGCGAAGAGGTTGTCGTTCGGCAGCGCGAGACGCTCGGCGAACGCGC
Organism: Planctomycetota bacterium; assembly: GCA_020425925.1. Taxonomy (GTDB): domain Bacteria; phylum Planctomycetota; class UBA1135; order UBA1135; family UBA2386; genus JAGQRA01. The sequence goes on along the minus strand of JAGQRB010000549.1, from coordinate 36,391 downwards.
CCTGCAAGCCGGCGATGCCGAGCACCGTGCGCCGCTCGCAGTGGCGACTGTCGCCGTGGCTGCACGGCGCGCAGCTGCCGCAACCGGCGTTGATCTCGCCGACGACGCGCCGGCCGGCGAGCGGCCCGTCGAGCGCCATGCCGACGAACTCGTGACCCGGCACACCCGCGAAGCCCATGTAGCCGCGACCGAGCGCCTGGTCGGTCGCGCAGATGCCGGCGCGCAGGACGCGGACGCGACTCCAGCCGTCGCCTGCTTCCGGTTCGGGCAGGTCGTCGCGCAGGGTCAGGTTTCCGCGATCGATGTAGAGGCCGCGCATCGTGCCGCGTCTGATCCTACCGCCATGACGCGCCCGAACGAACGCCTGCTCGCCGTCGACACGCTGCGCGGGCTGGTCATGGTGCTGATGGCGCTCGACCACGTCGACCACGCGACGAACCCGAACCACGCCGGCGCCGACAGCGCCCTGATCGACGCGGGAGCGCTCTCGGCACCGGACTTCCTGCTGCGCTGGCTGACGCACCTCTGCGCGCCGACGTTCGTGCTGCTGGCCGGCACCAGCATCGCGCTGTCCGCCGCGAGCGCACGCCACCTGTTGCAGCGCAGTGCCGTGATCATCGCGCTCGAGTTCACGTTGGTGTCGTGGTACTGGCGCGTCGGCGAGCAGATGCCGACGAGCTGGCTGCCGGTGTTCGCGCAGGTGCTCTGGGCGATCGGCGGCGGCATCGCGCTCATGACCTTGCTGCGGCGGTTGCCCTCGGCTGCATTGCTCGCGCTCGCGGCCGCGCTGCTGGTCGCCGCCGAACTGGTGCGGAGCGCGACGCTCGCGGACACCTGGTTCCAGCCGCGCGCGACCAGTCTGCTGTTCACCGGTGGGATCTGGAGCGCGGGAGGCGACGACTCCGTCGCCCTGTTCGTGCTCTACCCGCTGCTGGCATGGCTGCCCGCGCTGCTGTTCGGCTTCGTGCTCGGCCGCCGGCTGGTCGACGGCACGGCGACGCCGCGACTTTGTGCGATCGCCGGCAGCGCGAGCCTCGCGCTGTTTCTCGCGCTGCGCGGTTTCGACGGCTTCGGCAACATGGCGCTGCACCGTCGCGGCGGCGGCCTGCTCGAGTGGCTGCACTGCAGCAAGTACCCGCCGAGCATCACGTTCTTCGCGCTCGAGCTCGGGCTCGCACTGTTGCTGCTGGCGGCGCTGCTCCGCGCGGAAGGCCTGCTCGCGCGTCTCGGCCGGCTGAATCCGCTCACGACGCTGGGGCGCGTGCCGATGTTCTACTACCTGCTGCACCTGCCGGTGATCGGTGCGTTGATGCTGTGGGGCATCCTGCCGGCACACGGCCAGGGCTCGGCCGCCGAGACGCCGCGCGGCACGTTGATCGTCGTGCTCGCGTGCCTGCCGTTCTGTGCCGGATACGCGTGGTACAAGCGGCGCTACCGCCACGCCTGGACGCGCTACCTCTGAGTCAGCGCTCGACCTCGCCCGGCCCCATGCCGATCCGCAGCAAGTCGAAACCCGGCGTGACACCGAATCGCGCTTCGAAGCGTTCGGTCACGACCTTCTCGACCTCAGGCGCCGCACCCGGTCGATGCAGCGCAATCGCGCAGCCGCCGAAGCCGGCGCCGGTGAACCGCACGCCGAAGACCGACTCGTGCGAGATCGCGGCCTCGGCGATCTCGTCGAGCTCGTCGCAGGTGACCTCGTAGTCGGTCGCGCCCGACAGATGACTCGCGGTCAGCTGCTGCCCGAGCTTGCGGTAGTCGTGCTCCCGCAGCGCGGCGACACCGGTCTTGACGCGGACCATCTCGGTGACGACGTGCCGCGCGCGTCGGAACAACACGTCGCTGAGCACCGCCTCGGCGCGCAGCAGGTCCTCCGGCGTGAACAGCGCGAGATGTGGCAGATCGCGGACGTGGGTGCAGAGGATCTCACGCGCCGACGCACACTCGGCGACCCGCTGGTTGAAGCCCGATTTGGCGAGCTCGCGCGGCTTCTTGGTGTCGAGCACGAGCACGTCGCAGGCCTCGCCGTCGAACGGCACGTGCTCGTACGACGGGCCGGCACAGTGCAGCAGCAGCACCTTGCCGGGCTGCGCCAGCGCCGACGCGAACTGGTCCATGATGCCGCAGCGCACGCCGACGAAGCCGGTCTCGGCCGCATGCGAGATCACCGCGATGTCCTGCCGCGAGAGCCCGAGTCCGTAGACCGCGTCGAGCGCGACCGCGGTCGCGACCTCGATCGCGGCCGACGACGACAGGCCCGAAGCCATCGCCATGTCGCCGCCGACGACGAGCTCGAAACCACCGCGGATGCCATAGCGGTGGCGCAGCCCCTGCCAGACCCCGAGCGGATACCCGGCCCAGCCCCACTCCGGCCGGGTGTGCAGGCCGACATCGTCCTCGTGGACCTCGACCACGAGCTCCTGATCGAGGCTGACGAGCCGCAACCGGCCGTCGGAACGCGCTCTCGCGGCAGCGTAGATGCCGCGGTCGATCGCCATCGGCAGCACGTCGCCGCCGCTGTAGTCGAGATGCGCACCGAGCAGGTTGATCCGTCCCGGCGCGAAGAAACACCGCGGGGCCGCCCCGCCGAACTCCGCCCGGAATCGGCCCTCGAGGCGTTCGAGCAGGCCTTTGCGGGAGTTTTCGGGGGTCATGCTGAGTCCCGTCATCGAACTTGTCGCCCGCCGCGGGTTCAAGGAAACGTTGGCGCGCGGCGATGCTATAGGAACGCCATGCCGAGGAAGCTCCTGTCCGCCGCGCTGCTCGCGCTCTCCTGCCCGTGCCAGGGGTCGTCCGCCGATGCCGCCAGCCCGCCCGAACCCCATTTCATCGCCCTGCGCTACCCCGCCGATCGTGACTTCGTGATCGCGGAGGTCGGCGGGCAGTCGATCACGCTGCAGGAGCTCGTCGACCACATCGGCGAACGCCACTTCCCGGGCTTCGCCCAGGCGCTGCTGCAGCCCGAGTACCAACGCATGCTGCACTCGGACCTGATCGCACCCTGGGTGCGGCACTACGCCGACATCCGGGCGTTCGAGTTCGTGATGCGCGACAGCGGCACCGAGTTCGATCGCGAAGAGCTCGACAAGGTCATCAGCGAACGGCTCAAGACCGAGTTCGAAGCCTGGCTGCAGAAGTACGTCGCCAACAACCGCGCCAACGGCAACGACGGCGAGCTCACCCAGGAGCAGGTGAACCGGCTGCTGACGCGCTACCAGCTCAACAACGGCCTCGCGGTCGAGATGCAGGGCTGGCTCGACTGGTTCGAGCCGGGCGAATACAACCGCGAGCAGCTGCGCGAGTTCTTCAACGGGCACGCGCGCTACTTCGGCGGCCAGGTCACGTTCGCGCACATCCTCGTGCAGCACCGCGACGGCGGCACCGGCATCCTGCTGAAGCCCGAGGCCTATGGCCGCGCAGCCGCCAAGCTTGCCGACATCAGGCTACGCCTGCAGTCGGACGGTTCGAACTTCGAGGAGGTCGCGCGGCAGTTCTCCGACGACACCCGCTCGATCAAGGACGGCGGCAAGCTGACGGGCGTCCACCGCTTCGACGACCGGCTGCCGGCGACGCTCTGCCGGGCGGCCTGGGCTCTGAACGACGGTGAGATCAGCGACGTCGTCGAGAGCCAGTACGGCTGGCACATCCTGAAGCGCTACGAGTTCAACCAGAACGTCTTCGTGCTGTTCACCGACGACGCGATCCCGGCGATCGAGACGGTGATGCGGCGCGCGCGGCAGGAAGAAGCACTGTTCGATGCCCGCAATCGCGCCGACGTCCAGCTCAAGCTGTAGACGTCAGACAGCCCCCTGGGTCACGAGCCACCACCAGACCAGCAGCCAGAACGGGCTTAGAAGGGTCAGGACGATCGCCCAGATCCGGAACGAGCGCTTGACCGTCTTGTGACGGAACAGGCTCATCGCCACCCAACCACCGATCAGGCCGCCGAGGAACATCATCCAGAGCAGCGTGCGCTCGGGCACCCGCCGCGCACCCTTGCGCCGGCTCTGGAACTTGTCGAGGCCGAAGGTGATCAGCGTGGCGAGGTTCAGGATCAGTGCGACACCCCAGAGGAGCTGCTGCATCGCGGGCATGATGCGCGATACGCTGCCGGCGTCCACTATCCCGATGTCGGTCACCCCAGATGACATCCGCGCCGCCGCCGACGCGATCCGCGATCGCGTCGTGCGCACGCCGACGATCGCGTCCGCCCGCCTCGAGGAGGTCGCCGGCACGCGGCTCGCGCTCAAACTCGAGAACCTGCAGTACACCGGCTCGTTCAAGGACCGCGGCGCCTGCCACAAGCTGCAGCGGCTGGCCGCGTCCCCGGACCGACCGTCCGGCGTCATCGCGGCCTCGGCCGGCAACCACGCGCAAGGAGTCGCGTTCCACGCCCACCGCCTCGGACTGCCCGCGACGATCGTGATGCCGGTCAACACGCCGTTCGCGAAGATCGAGCGCACCGAGGGCCACGGCGCCGAGGTCGTGCTGCGCGGCGAGTCGGTGTCCGAGTGCTCGATGATCGCGCGCGAGCTCGCGGCCCAGCGCGAGCTCGAGTTCGTGCATCCGTACGACGACGACGAGATCATCGCCGGTCAGGGCACGGTCGCGATCGAGCTGCTCGAGGACCGACCCGACGTCGACACCATCGTCGTCCCGATCGGCGGCGGCGGCCTGATCAGCGGCATCGCGCTCTGGGCGAAGCACCGGAAGCCCGACATCCGGGTCGTCGGCGTGCAGACCGAGCTCTGCCCGTCGATGCTGGCGCGGGTGCGCGGCGAGGTCCGCCAGCTCGCGACCCACACCCTCGCGGACGGCATCGCGGTCAAGACGCCGGGCGAGATCACCAGCGCGATCATCGCCGAGCACGTCGACGACATCGTGCTGGTCGGCGAGGCCGACCTCGAGAACGCGATCCAGCTGCTGGTCTCCCACGGCAAGATCGTCGCCGAGGGCGCCGGCGCGGCCGGCTTCGCCGCGATCCTGCGCCATCCCGAGGCGTTCGCCGACCGCACCGTCGGGGTCGTGATCTGCGGTGGCAACATCGATCGCCGCATGCTCTCGACCGTGCTGCTGCGCAGCCTGAAGCGCGACGGCAAGGTGGCGCGCCTGCGCATCCAGATGCACGACGTGCCGGGCATGCTCGCGCGCATCACCGAGATGATCGGCGCCGCCGGCGCCGACATCGTCGACATCGAGCACGAGCGACTGTTCGTCGACCTCGGCGCGCGCCAGGCCGAGCTCGTGGTCGTGATGGAGACGCGCGGCGCACACCACGTCACGCGCATCGTCGACACGCTGCGTGCGGCCGGCTTCCCGGTCGAACTCGGCTGATGGACCGCTGGGTCGCGGCGCGTCGCGGCGTTCGCGACTTCGTGGCGCGCCGGCTGTCGCCGAAGCTGGCTCGCGAGCTGCTGCCGATCACCGAGCCCGAGCGACACGAGCCCGAGGAGCGCCCTGCAGCGATCGACGCCGCCGATTTCGCCGCGCTCGCAACCGGCTATCCCGAGCTGCTCGCCACCGACCGGCGCAAGCGCTACGGCACCTGGTTCACGCCGACGGCACTGGCCGTTCCGACCGCCGAACGCGCTCTCGCGCCACTGCTCGACCCCTGTCGAGGGGCGGGTGACGAACTGCGGATCTGCGACCCGGCGGCGGGCGGCGGCACGTTCCTGCTCGCGGCGCTGCAGATACTGCGGGCTGCCGGCATCCCCGCGCGCCGCGCCGCGCTGTGCCTGCACGGCGTCGACCTCGACGACACCGCCGCGGTGCTCGCGGCACTCGCGATCCACGAGGCCTGCGGCGCCGACGCGCCGGATCCGCTCGCGATCGCGGCCAACGTGCACGCCGGCGACGGACTGCTCGATCTGCCGTCCGGCAGCTTCGACGCGGTACTGACGAATCCGCCGTGGGAGACGCTGCAGGCCACTGCCGGCGCGCGCGAACGCGTCGCCGAGCTGCGACCACGTTTCCGGCATCAGGGCGGCGGCAAGCTCTACACCTACCGGCTGTTCGTCGAACGCGCGCACCAACTGCTGCGCGACGGCGGCCGTTTCGGCCTCGTAGTCCCGGCGAGCCTGTGGTTCGATCGCGACGCCGCGCCGCTGCGGCGGCTGCTGTTGCAGCATTGCCGCTGGGAGTGGCTGTTCGGGTTCGAGAACAGGCGCCGGCTGTTCGCGATCGACAGCCGCTACCGCTTCGCCGTGATCGTCGGCCGGAAGGGCGGGCGCTCGGCGACCCTGCGCGTCGCATTCGGTCGCACCGACCCCGCCGACTGGGCCGTCGCCGCGCCGCGCCACCTGCGCTGCAGCGCACGCCTGCTGACGGCGCTGAGCCCGCGTCACGCGACGTTCGTCGAGTGCGAGGATCGCCGCGACCTCGCGATCCTCGCGCGCATGCAGCGACGCGGCCGACCGCTCACGGGCGAAGGCGGCGCGTTCGCCTGGCGCCAGGGCGACTTCAACATGACGAGCGATCGCGCGTCGTTCGTGCTGCGCAGCGACGCCGAGGCGGAGGGTTTCCGGCGCGATGGCGACGGGGTCTGGCGCCGGGACGGCCGTGAGCTGCTGCCGCTCTACCAGGGCGCGATGGTGTTCGATCTGCACCCCAACACCGGGGCACACCGCGACGGCACCGGCCACAAGACGACCTGGCAGCCGCCGGCGCGACCCGACGAGCTGCGGCCGCTCTACCTCGTCGACGCCACCGAGTGGCGTCGCACCGCCGCCGATCGTCCGTCGGCGCGCATCGTGCTGCGCGCGCTGTCGAATGCGACGAATGCGCGCACCGCCGTCGCCTGCCTGCTCCCGGACGTGCCGTGCGGCAACTCGCTCGGCGTCCTGACACCGTGCGATCCGACAGCGAGACCGCTCCGCGCGATGGCGGCCGGCGCCGCCGTCCTGGCATCGCTGCCGTTCGATTGGGCGCTGCGCCGCCGGCTCACCGGAACCAACCTCAACGGTTTCGTACTCGCCGATTGCCACATCCCGAGGCTCGATCCGACCACCGAGACCGCGCTAGCGCGCCTCGCACTGCGGCTCGCCGCTGTGCTGCCGTGGCATGTGCCGCTCTGGAGCGAGGCCCGGCGCGAGGGCTGGCACGCCGCCGCACCGGCGCCGGCCGTCGACCGCGCGGCGCGCGGCGCGCTGCTGACCGAGATCGACCATCGCGTCGGCCTCGCGTTCGGCCTCGGGCCTCACGATGTCGAACACATCGCGGCGGACCGCGGCCCGCGCGGCTTCACCCGACTCGAACCCGAGCTGGACCCGGCAGAACGGCGACCGGCGCGCTGGCGACAGGCCGCCGGCGCGACTGCCGCGCCTAGAAATACGTGTAGTTGACCGCGGTCTGGCAGCCGATCGCGTTGCGCACGACGACCGTGGCCGGACCGACGGTGCCCGGCGGTGCCGTGCCCACGATCGTCGTCGTGGTCGAGTTCGTGATCGTCATCGGCACGCCGTTGAACGTCACCGTCGTGCCGAGCAGGTTCTGCCCGGTCAGGACGAAGAACCCGCCGCCGGCCGCGGGCCCGGTGGCGAACGGCACGTTGGTGACCGAGGGCGTGCCGTTGATCAAGCGCGACGACGAAGCGGTCTGCAGGTTGTTGATCTCGACCAGGGTGTCGCACCCGAGACCGGGCGGCATCGTGAACGAAGCGGAGACCGGGCTCACGAGGTTCACCGGTGTCGGGTTGCCGCCGACCCGGAGCTCGAGACCGTGCAGGAAGTTGCTGCCTGTGATCGTCACCGGCGTGCCGGCTGCGGCCGACGGCGGCAGGATGCCGGTGATCGTCGGCGACATCAGCGGCTGGGTGCGCAGGTAGACCGCGTTGGTCGCGGCAACGCGGCCCTGCAGGTCGACGACCATCGCACCCTGCAGCGTGACGTCGAGCAGCGCCGGCATCCCCGGGAAGCCGAGGGTCCAAGGCGCCCTCGTGGCGAAGACGTAGCCGCCGAGGCCGAACGTGTCGGCGAGCAGCAGCGTCGGCGCCGACGGCGACAGCGGCTGCGGCGTGAAGCAGAGTGCGCCGCTGCCGGCGCCGAGCGGCAGGACCGCGTTCGGGTGCGGCAACCCGAGGTTGGCCCACAGCGCGAACGCGCCGACCGGCGCGGTGTTCGGCGCCCCGACCGGCGGATCGAGCGTCAGCAGGAACGGCTGGCCGAGACCGACGTCGACGATGCGATCGACGCCCGCCGAGCCGGCTACCTGCAGCGCGTCGATGACGCCGCCCTGGCCGTCGCCGATCGCGCCGACGCCGCAGCTGCCGAACGCATCGAACACGTCGATGATCGGCTGCGGTGCGATGCCGACCCGCCCGAGGCCGTCGTCGACGGCGACATCGAGGATCGCCTGGCCGGCGGCGAGGTTGCCGCGCATCGTGAAGGAGTAGCTGCCATTGGCCTGCGGCACGACCGGACCGAAGATCACGTCCGAGACCGTGCTGCGAACACTGAGGCCGACGGTCAACGGCAGCGAGTTGCCGAGCGGATTGCCCTGCGCGTCGCGCAACACGACCGTGCCCGTGAGCGTGTCGATGCCGTTGGCGCGGATCGAGGTGCCGCTCATCGTCACCGACGACTGGAAGTGATCGGGGCGGCCGACCTGCTGCGCCTTCCACGTGCTGTAGAGCGCCTGCAGCTGGAAGATCGGATCGGGCGCGCTGGCCGGCTGATTGGCGACGTTGAGGTCCATCCAGTAGTCGCCCGCACCACAGCCGAGCACCGGCGTGCACAGCGAATCGATGTCGCTCGGCCGGCTCACGATCATCAGCCCGATGTGGGCGGCCTTGGTGAAGTTCGCCGGCGGCGAACCGCACGACGTCGGACCGCCGGTCGTGCACGAGCAACGCCCGTCGCCACCCATCGTGCGCGCGGCGAGCATCGCGGCCATGAGCTTGTCGGCGATCGTGCCGGAAGTGGTGAGGATCGCGTTCTCGGCGGCGGTGATCACCGGCATGCCGGTCAGCACGTTGCCCTGCACGGTGTAGAGCAGATTGCCGGTCTGCCCGGTCAGGCCGCCCGCGTACGCGCCGGCGCCGGTGCCGGAGAACGTCGTCGTGCCGCTGACGATGCCGGCGATCCCGTACTGGCGCGACTGGTGACCGGGGTCGGCCTGCGCGAGCAGCGTCAGGATCTGGTTCGCCGGGGTGCCGTTGAGCAGCTCGGCGCGGATCAGCTCGCGCAGGTTGAGCGGGCCGACGAACGACTGCGCCGCGGCGACTCCGAACCCGGGCACGACGACGATGGTCGTCGGCCGCAGGTCGAAGCCCGTCAGGCAGGTCGCGATGCCGACCGCGACCTCGCCGGTCGCGATGTCGATGATCAGGATCGACCAGGTCGCGCGTGCCGGCAGCGCGAAGAGGAGCAGACCGAGCAGGGCGTAGCCGAGGTTGCGTAGCGAGGGCATACGGGGATTGTGCGCCGTCCGGCGTTGGCGTCTAGTGCCGGAGACATGCCGTCGCCGGAAGCTGCCGAGGTCGTGTTGTCGTGCCGCGAAATCGCCGCCTGCGTCGATTTCTTCGTCGACCACGGCTTCCGCCTCGAGTCGATCTTCCCGGCCGACGAGCCGCGACGCGCGCGCCTCACCGGTCACGGGTTGCGTCTGGCGCTCGAGCGCGGTGACCGCGATGGCGGCGGCCATCTGCGCATCCGCGCCGAACGGGCACGCGAGGTGACCGCGCCGAACGGCGCGCGGCTCGAATTCGCCCCGCCACCGCGGCCGGGGCCGACATGGCAGCGCGCGACGTTCTTCGTCCGGCGTGGCGAAGCCGAGGACGGCTGGCACGAGGGCCGCGCCGGCATGCTCTACCGCGATCTCGTCGGCGGCCGGCAGGACGGCTCGCTGATCGCCTCGCGAATCCGCATTCCCCGCGGCGGCCCGGTGCGCGACTACGTGCACTTCCATCGGGTCGCGGCGCAGGTCATCTACTGTCGCAAGGGCTCGGTGCGCGTGGTCTACGAGGATCAGGGCGAGCCGTTCTTGATGCGCGCCGGCGACTGCGTGCTGCAGCCGCCCGAGATCCGCCACCGCGTGCTCGAATCGTCGGACGAACTCGAGGTCGTCGAGGTCAGCTCGCCGGCCGAGCACGAGACCTGCGTCGACCACGAGCTCGAGCTGCCGAACGATCGGATCGACCCCGCGCGCGAGTTCTCCGGCCAGCGCTTCGTTCGTCACCAGGGCAGCGGCGCGGTGCTGCAGCCATGGGACATCGCCGGCTTCGACGCGCGCGAGACCGGCATCGCGAAGGCCTCCGGCGGCGCCGTCGGCGTGCGTGTCGTGCGGCCCGCCGAGCCCGACGCGGCGGGCGAACTCAGCCATCGCGACGATCGCCGATTCTGGTTCGTGCTGCGCGGCGCGCTGACGCTGCGGCGCGGCGGCGAGGCCCACCGTCTGACGACCGATGCAGCGTGCGTGCTGCCGCCCGGGGAGGCGCTGACGGTGACGGAGTGCACCGCCGACCTCGAACTGCTCGAGGTCGCACACAACCGGCAGGACTCGCGCCGGTCGGTATAGTCGCGGCATGCGATGGAAGGTTCTCGCGTCGCTGGCAGCCGCCAGCAGTCTCTCGGCCCAGATCATCGTCAGCGGCGGCGGCCTCGCGCTGGCCAACGCCGTCGCGACCGCAGCCGACGGCGCGGTGATCTCGGTCCTGCCCGGCACCTACGAGGGGTTCGACGTCAGCGGCAAGGGTCTCACGATCCTCGGCAGCCCCGGCGTCTTCGTCACGAACCACATCGCGATCTCCGGCCTGGCGTCGCAACAGCACTTCACGCTGCGCGAACTCATCTGGCCAAGCGTGCAGATCCCGACCTCGATCGTGCTCGATGTGCGCGGCTACGGCGGCGGCACGATCCTGCTCGATCGGCTCACGATCCCGGCCGACCCGAGCTGCGTCTCGACCCCGCTCAGCAGCGTCTGCTGGCGCCACCACGGCCTCTACGCCAACAACTGCCGCCTCGTGGTGCGGAACACCGTGATCGGCTCGGGGATGTTCCTGCAGGGGTGTGAGACCGTCATCGACACCAGCGTGATCTCCGGCGAGGACGGGATGCCATGGGCCGGCGGCGTGCTCGGTGGCCGCAGCGCGATCACGGCGATCGGCGGTTCGCTGCAGATCGGTGGCTCGAGCACCGTGCAGGGCGGCAACGGCTGGCCGACGCAGGTGCCGGGTGCCGGTATCCGACCGGAATACTGTGACATCCGGGTGCTCAGCGGCACGGTCGCGGCCGGCGGTGGCGGCATCTACCAGCCGCCCGACATCTGGTTCTGGCCGGGAGGCGGCACGGTGCGCGTCACCGCGCGCGCCGTCGTCGGCAGTGCATCGCTCCCGATCCTGGTCGCCCCGATGCCCGAGCTGCTGGGCGCCTCGGCACCGGTCGGCGGCGTGCTGTCGGCATCCGTCGTCGGCGAGGCCGGCGACGCCGTCTTCCTGCTGACCGGTCTGCCGGCCAACCCGACCGCGATCCCGGGACTCACCGACGCGCTCTGGCTCGATGCCAACGCGGTCGCCCTCAACGCGGCCGGCACCCAGCCCGCCGGATCGACGTTCACCGGCACGCTGACGGTCCCGGGGTCGATGGCGTTCCTCGGTCTGCGGTTGGCGTGGCAGGCGGTCGCGATCGGGCCGGTGACGGGGGTCCAGGCCTCGAATCCGGTCGTCACCCTTGTGCACTGACCCACGCCGGCCGATGACTCGGTCATGCTCTGAGCGCTGAACTCCCCTCGCAGGATCGCGGTCGTGATCCTCGCCGCCGTTGTCGGTCTCGGGCTGCAGCTGTTCGCCGGCCTCGACAACGCGGTGCTGCCGGCGCTGCTGGTCGGCATGTTCGTGGCGATGCTGGTGCCGACGAAAACGGCCTGCCGCATCGATCTGGCGCGGCGCGACCACTGAGCCGGGCTGCACGGCGGATTTTGCGTTGCGGTCGACGCCGTGCCGACGCCTTGGCTGGCGTGCTACTTCTTGGCGCGGTCCCTGGCTTCGAGTTCGGCCTGCACGTCGATGTCCCATTCGACGGTTTCGCCGTCCCGAACGGTCCGGGTGATCCGGATCTCGGGCTTCCCCGTCTCGGTGATCACGGCCGTGTAGGTATCCGGCGGCACGCTCCCGAACTCGTACCAACCCGTGTCGTCGACCTCGTCGCGGCTCTTCATGAGTCGCTTGAGCACCGACAGCGTCGACACCCGGCTGACGACGGGTTTGCCGCGACCGTCGAGCAGTGAGATCTCGGCCAGCGGAATCTGGCGCTTGTCGGCGTTGGTCGCGCGCACCCGCAGCGTCGCACCGCGCACCAGATCGAGCGTGACTTCGGCGACCCCGCCCTCGTCGACCCGGATGTCGGACTGCTGGGCAGCCTCGACGGCATCGCCCTTCTCGGCCCGCAGATCGTACGTCCCGGGGTTGAGGCCGGTGATCTCGAAGCGCCCGTCCTCGTCGGTCCGGATCGCGCGCGAAGCGCCGAGCAGATCGAGCATCGGGTTGGCGCGCGACCGCGAACGCGGCTCGCTGTTGTTCTTGCACGCGATCTCGGCGCCGGCCACCGGCTGACCCGAACCGTCGACCACGAGACCGTGGATGCTGCCCGCGATCGGCACCGTGATCACCAGACCCTCGACCGCGGTGACGCCGTCGATCGCGATGCCCGCGACCGAGGCCTCGCCGTGCACGACACCGCGTTCGCCATCGCCGCCATCGCCGCGCGGCCGACCACCGCCGGGGCCACGACGACCCGCGGTCACTCGATAGGTCCCGGCCGCGACCGAGCGCAGCTCGAACTCGCCGTTGTCATCGGTGCGATCCTGGCTGAGGCCGTTCTGTGCGATCAACCCGACCAGGCCGTCGGCACCCGCGAGCGCTCCTTCGTCGCTGCCGAGCGTGACCCGCAGATCGGCGACCGGATTGCCACGGGTGTCGATCACGCGGCCGCGGATCGTGCTGGTCGGCAGATCGACGTCGTAGCGGAACTCGGTGAGTTCGTCCGGGACCTCGATCTCGAACGTCGTCTGCACCGGTTCCCCCTGGAAACGACTGACCTGCATCACGTAGTCGCCGGGCTTGATGCCGACGAGCTCGAAGCGGCCGTTCATGTCGGCGGCGTTGGCGCGCACGCCCATCCCGAGCAGACCTTCGCGATCGCTGCCGAGCAGCGTGACGAGCGCCCGCGGCACCGGCGTCGAGCCCTCGCGCACGACGCCGTAGACCCGCACGCCGTCCTCGCTCTCGTCGTGCACGTCCAACGTGGCGAACTGCCCCTGCCGGACGGTCACGGTCTTGAGCCGCATGTTGCTCATCAGCTCGAGGCCGATGTTGTCGGCGCGCTCGTCCATGCGCGACTTGAAGACGATGTACTGACCCGGCGGCAGCCCGTCGATGCGGTAGTAGCCGGTCTCGTCGGTCGTGCTGCTGCGCATCGTCCCGGCCTGGATGCTGAACGCGACCATCAGTGCGTCGGCGAGCGGTCGCTGCACGACACCGGTGACGTGACCTTCGATGCCGCCGCCGAGATCGAGCACGATCTCGATCGGCGGCGTCTGCCGATCCGCCGTGACCTCGACGTCGGTCGTCGACGACTTCGCCAGATCCGGGTGACGGGCCGTGAAGCGGTAGCGGCCGGGCTCGAGCGCCGCGATGTCGAAGCGCCCCGCGCTGTTGGTCATCGCACTGCGCTGGTTGCGACCGGTGGACATCCCGAGGAAGTCGAAGTCCTCGGGATCGATGCTCGCGCCGAACGGACCTCGACCCGAGTCGCCGGCCTCGCGCTGCTTGTAGGCCGTGACCTGCGCATCGCTCACCGGCCGACCCGTGGCGCCGTCGACGACACTGCCGCTGACCGGCTGCCCCGGCGTGATCTCGAACTTCAGCAGATCGCTGGTCCCTGCCGGCTGCAGATCGACGGTCTGCTCCTCGGCCGCGACGAAACCCTCGGCGCGCACGCGCACCCGGATCCGTCCCGGCGGGATGCCCGTCAGCTCGAACGTGCCGTCTTCGGAGCGGATCTCGCGCCAATTGCCGTCCATGCCGCGGTCGTTGGTGTGCTGGCCCTCGGGCAGCTGCCGCGTACCTTCGGGCATCGGCCCGCCCGGACCGAAGCGCATGCGCATGCCGCGCCGTCCGCCGCGATTGCGGCCGCCGCGCGACGACGCGTCGGCGACCGGTTCGCCGTCAGCGTTCTTCTCGCCGCCTTCCTGCTCCGCCGGCGGGATCTCACGCGTCCGGGTGTCGACTCGGAAACGCCGCACCGGCTCACCGCCGTTGGTGACGACGCCGCGAACGGTCGCACCGCGGAACACTTCGACGACGATGTCGGGGTCGTCGAGCTTGACGCCGAACTTCACCGCCGTGGTGTAGCCCGGTTTGCTGGCCTCGATCATCACCGCCTGACCGGTCATGCCGGTGGCGACGAACGTGCCGTCGGCGCCGGTCGTGGTCGCGACCCGGCGCACCTTCAGCAGCGTCTTGATGAACTGCGGATCGTCGGGCCGTTCGAACGGCCGTAGCTCGACCGCCGCCCCGGCGACCGGCTGCTTCAGGTCGTCGACGACGATGCCGCGCACCGTCGCACCGTCCGCGGTCCGCAGCACCAGCCCCTCGTAGGCGCCGCCGTCGACGACCGCGAGCTCTTCGATGTTGCTCGGTGCCTGACCCTCGACCATCGCCACCACCGCGACCCGACCGGCGGCGACGTGCTCGATCCGGAAGTTGCCGCCGGCATCGGTCTGCAGCGGCTCGGAACGGCCGTCGGCCGAGAACAGCATGCGGCTGATGTCGAGATAGACCAGCGCGACGTTGGCACCGCCCACCGGTGCGCCGCCGGCGTCGAGCACCTGACCCGCGATCAACGCGCCGCGGTGTGCCTGCAGCGTCACCTCGGTGACCTGGCCCTCGCGCACGTCGACGCCGTACTCGTCCTCGAGCGCGAGGTCCGACGCCGCCGCCGTCGCGGTGTAGCCGCGACCCGCCGGCACACCGGGCAGGTCGAAACGACCGTTCTCGTCGGTCTGGGTCTCGAGCCAGCGGTACTGACGATCGGTGAGCTGACCGAGGAACGCGTTGACACCCGGACGCAGGCTCACGGCGGCGCCGGCGACCGGTTCGCCGTCCGGCCCGATCACGACGCCGCGCACCCGCCCCGCCGGCGACGCCCGCAGCTCGATGCCGTCCTGGATCTCGCCGACGGCGAGCCGCGCGGTGGCGGGCGTGCGCACGAACCAGCCATCGCTGCAACCGTCGAGGAACACGGTGCCGGCCGGCAGCCCTGTGATCTCGAACGTGCCGTCGGCGTTGCTGACGGTGCGCCCGAGCTCGCGCCGCGGCGCTCGCGTCTCGACGAACATGCCGTCGGCGAACAGTCCACGGAAGCGCGCGATCAACGGTTCGAGCGACGGCTGATCCTTGATCGCGACGATGTCGACGCCGGCCAGCGGTCGCGCCGTGCGGGCATCGAGCACGATGCCGCGCACGCCGGTTGGCGGCCCGCCGGTCGACACCGCTTCACGTTCGACCGCAGCCGCCGCCGCTGCTCCTGCCGGCGCGCCGGCGACCGCCGCGGTGTCGCCGCTGGCCGAATCCGCGGCCGCCGGTGCGGCACCCTGCGGATCCGGTGCGATCCCGGCGGCCGGATCGCCGGCCTGGCTCCACCAGACGAGCAGCGCCGCGAGCAGGAGCACGGCGGCGACGAGGACGGCGGGGAGTCGATTCTGCATGGGATCGCGGGCGGGGCAGCCGTGGACTTGGGGTCTCGTGGCCGCCCGGGGACGGGAACTGTCGGTCGGCCAGCCGTCAGAGTGCCGCTTCGTCGCAGAGCGGCAGCTGGATCTCGAATTCCGTGTGTCCGGGCGCCGAGGCGACCAGCCGGATACTGCCGCCCTGGGCCTCGACGAGCCGGCGACAGATCGCCAGCCCGAGCCCGGTGCCCGACGACTTGGTCGTGAAGTACGGGTCGAACAGTCGAACGCGGACGTCCTCGGCGACCCCCGGCCCGTCGTCGACGACGCGCACGATCGCGTGCTCACCGCGGCGGGCCGACACGACGTTCGCGCGCACGCCGCCCGGAGCGGCCTCGATCGCGTTCTGCAGCAGGTTCACGAACACCCGCGCGAGCGCATTGCCGTCGATCGCCACGACCGCACCGCCGGCACCGGGTTCGAACGCGAGCTCGAGCGGGCGGCTCGCGAACAACCCGGCGCAGCGGGCGCGGAGCTCGCCGAGCCAGTCGTCGAGCCGCACCGGCAGCAGCGCGGCCTTGGCAACGCCGCCGAACGCGCGGAACTCGCCGGCGATCCGATCGAGCTCGTCGGTCTGCTCGAGCACCGTCTTCGCGAGCCGCGCCGCGATCACCTCGGCGCGCGGATCGCCGTCGGCCCGCGCGCGCTGCAGCATCTGGGCCGCGAGCCGCATCGGCTGCAGCGGGTTCTTGATCTCGTGGGCGACCTGGCGCGCCATCTCGGCCCAGGCCTGCTCGCGTTCGGCGGCGGCGAGCCGCACGCGACCGGCCGCGAGTTCGTGCGCCATCTGGTTGAATGCGGTCGCGAGTTCACCGAGCTCCGGTCCGCCGCGCCGCGACACCGAGACATCGAGGTCGCCGGCCGCGATGCGGCGCGTCGCCGACACCAGCGCCCGCACCGGTGCGACGATCGCGCGCGATGCGACCAGCGACCAGAACACCAGCACCGCGATCGTCACCGCGATCGCCATCAGCAGGACCTGTTCGAAGCGATCCGATTCGGCGAACAGCTCGGCCTCGGGCACCGCCACGCCGAGCACGAACGAGCGCTCGGGTCCGCGGCCGGCGGGCGCGAAGCCGGCGCGCCAGATGCGGCCGCCGGTGTCGACGAACTCGGTGCGGCCCTGGTCCTCGGCGGCACAGAGCGCGGCCGCGAGTTCGGGCGGCTCGAGCGGCAGACCGTAGCGCGACCGATCGGTGTGGCCGCGCACGACGCCGTTGCGCCCGATCAGCAGCACGCGCGCCGACGGCAGCTTCGCGGTGGTCGCCAGCACGTCGCGGGCCTCGTCGAGCACCTGCTGCACCTCGGCCCAGCGCAGCAGCGCGAACAACACTCCGGGCTCGGCGTCGGGACCCGGCACGTCGAGCGCCAGTCCGAGGTGGTAGCTCGCCGGATCCATCGACCGGAAGTCGGGCCCGCGGTGCAGGTACGGCGAGCGCCCCCACGCGACATGGACCTTGCCGCCCTGTTCGCGGGCGCGGCGGAACCAGTCGGTGTCCGCCACCGATTCGGGCACCAGCGCGGCGCGGCGGCAGTGCGCGTCGGGATCGAGGCGCTGGCCGTCCTCCCAGTACACGATCCGGCCGTGCGAGTCCGCCACCATCAAGAGGTCGAGGTGGTTGTCGAGCAGGTCCGGCACCAGCTCGATCTGCTGCGCGAACGCCGCCAGCTCACCGCGGTTGGCGAGCGCCCGGCGGGCGATCTCGCGCACCAGCGCACAGGACTGATCCATGCGGTCGAGGTGCGCTTCGATCTTCTGCGCGTGGTCGGCGGCGAGCTGGGGCAGGAACACCCGCACCACCTGTTCGTCGATCTGCGCGCGCATGCCGCGCAGCGAGAACCAGCCGTAGAGCAGCAGCGGCAGCACCGCGGACACCACCAGGGTGACCATGAAGCGGCTGGCCAGCGAGATCGCGCGCACGCCGCGATTATGCCCGACGGCCGCTGTGGCTCGGGGCGTCAGTTGCCTTCGGGCTGCTTCGCCGCGCCTGCCGGCGCCTTCCCGGCCGCGAGCTTCGCTTCCAGCGCGGCGATGCGCTCGTCGGCATCGGCGAGACGGGCGTAGAACAGCTTCGAAGAGCGGTAGTGTTCGAGCGCCTGCTCGAGTTCACCCGCCGCCTCGGCCGCGACCGCGGCATCCCACTCGGTCTTGGCGCTGGCGATGTCGGAGCTCAGCAGCTCGACCCGCTGCTTCTCGTCGTCGAGCCCCTCGGGCCAGGCTTCGGCGAGCGCCGAGAACGCCTCGAGCGCTTGTTGCTTCTTGCCCTGCAGTTCGAGGTCGCGCGCCTTGGTGTACTGGGCCTCGCCCTCGAGGTGGCGATTCTGGAGCATCAGTTCGCTGATGCCGGGCCGCAGCCGCACCGTCATCGCGAACGCCTCGTCGAGCAGCTCGCGCGCCTCGTCGAAACGCCCCTGCCGCATCCGCATCTGCGCCTCGCCGGCGAGCCGCGAGACCTGCAGCTCGGCCTCCATGTCGGCGATGCGCTCCTCGAGGCCCTCGAGGTCGGGGTTGCGGGTCTTGGCCGAGCGGTAGTCGACCAGCGCGGCGCCGAAGTTGCCCTTCTCGCGGCTCTCGTCGCCGCGGTTCCGGGCCTCGAGCGCGAGTTCGCGCTGGGCGCGCAGACGCAGCGCCTCGGCATCCTCGCGATCGGGATCGTCGACGATCGCGTTCGACGAATGCCAACGCACCTCGTCGAAGCGGAACTCGGGCAGCTTGCGCACCGCCATCAGGAACTGCTGCTGCGCGCGCTCGGTCAGACGCGAGACCTGGCTCTCGACCTCGAGCCGGCCGGCCTGAGCCTCCGGCAGCGTCGGTTCGATGCTCTCGGCCTCGAGGTAGGCCGCCAGCGCCTCGGCGAACAGGCGCTGCTTCAGCAGCCGGTCGCCGTCCTCGGCCGCGCGCAGCGCGAGCTTGTGGACCGCCCGCCGGCGCAGGATCGGGATCTCCGGCTCGTCCGGCGCGATCGCCTCGAGCGCGGCGAGATCGACCAGCGCCTCCTTCTCGTACTCGAGGAAGATGTAGCGGCGCGCGCGGTCCAGCAGGAAGTTGCGGCGGGCGTGGCGCCAGGCCCGTTCGAGCTCGGGATCGACCGGATCCGATTCGAGCAGCGCCAGGTCGCGGGCGTCGTCGAGCAGCCGGAAGGCCCGGATGTGCTGCCCGAGGTCGGTGTAGGCCTGGCTCTCGTCGATCAGGGAGCGGGTCGCGCAGCCGGCCAGGAGCGCGGAGACCGCGGCGGTTGTGGCCAGCGCCAGCGAGGTCGGGCGAGAATGAGCGCGTTTCTGGTGCATAATCGGGGTGGCCGGCGGACCGCCATGGACGGCGGAGCCGGGCCCATCTTCCCGCCGATTCGCCGCATGTCCACAGCTTCGACCGACACCTACGGCCTCGCGGACTACATCCGCTCCCTCGAGGCCATCCTCGACCGCCGGCCGTCCGACCGGGTCATCATCCGCGAGGTCAGCCAGGCCACGAAGCGCCTGTGCGCCACCGATCGCTGGCTCGAGGAGCGCTTCCGCGTCGGCAGCCCGGACGCCTACAACCGCCACCTGCTCCACCGCGACCCGCGCAACCGCTTCATCGTGCTGTCGCTGGTCTGGATGCCCGGCCAGATGACCCCGGTCCACGACCACTCCTGCTGGGGGGTCATGGGCATCGTCTCGGGCTCGCTCGAGGAGGTCGGCTACGAACGGCTCGACGACGGCTCGCGGCCCGGCTACGCCGAACTCGCCGAGGGCCGCGGCAGCGACGTCGGCCGCGGCTCGGTCGCCTACCTGCTGCCGCCGCACGAAGAGATCCACCGCATCGGCAACACCAGCGCCGGCCAGTCGATCTCGCTGCACGTCTACGGCCGCGACCTCGACGAGGTCAACGTCTTCGACCCGGTGAGCGGCGTGGTCTCGCCGATGCGCATCAAGTACTACTCGCCCGAGTGCGGGCACCAGCCGTTCGTGATCTGACTTGCGCGCGCTCCCGCTCACCCTGCTCGCACTGCTCGCGATCGGCCCGGCGCCGGCGCCGGCGCAGAGCGGTGAGGCGGACAAGACCACGGCGCTGTTCGCCGCCGTCCGCGCCGCGCGTGCCGAGGGCCGCTACGGGATGCTGCTGAGACAGTTCCGCGCCGACGAGCCGACGCTGGGCGAACACCACGAGGCCGGCGCCAAGCCGGCGACGGCAGCCTATCGCGGCACCCGCGACATCCCCGCGGGTTACTGGGTCTGGCAGCGACCCTACTGGTTCGTCTTCCGCGACGGCCCCGACCATGTCGCGCAGGATCGCAATTGGGGCCCCGAGGCGGCGTGTGGAATGCCGAACACGCCGGCACCGGGGGATCACGTCACCGCCTGGGCGACGCGCGGCCAGGACGATCCCGGCGAATGGCTGCTGCTCGAGTACCTCGAGCCGGTGCGGCTCGCGGCGATCGAGATCCACGAGACCTACCGGCCCGGTGCGATCGCCTCGATCGCGATCTTCACGCCGCAGGGTGACGAGCTCGAGCTGTGGTCCAATCCGGCGGTCGGTCCGAGCCGACAGGACGGCAACGTGCTGCGCGTCGATCTGCCGGTCGGCTTCGTCATCGAGCGCGTCAAGCTCTACCTCGCGAGCGAGCGCGTGCCGAGCTGGAACGAGATCGATGCGGTCGGGCTGCGCGACCTGAAGGGCGCGATGCACTGGGCGAGTCGGGCCGCGGCGAGCTCGACGTTCGCCGAGCGCGACGCTCCGGTTCAGGGGGCGCCGGCGAAGGCAGCCGCGATCCCGCGAGCCGCCGCCGCCCCCCAGCCGGCCGAGGCCGCGCTGCAGGCCCGCATCGCCGAGCTCGAGGCCACGGTGCAACGACTCCAGGCCGAAGTCGCGCGCTTGAAGGCCGCGGCGCGCCGCTAGCCGGCCGTCCGGTTCGCGGTCGCCGCGACGCTCCGTTGACGTCGACCACTCCGTTCCGACGGATACGCCGCGTCGAGGACCTCGAACATGAACCACACCCGCCCGCGTCGTTCACTCTCATTCATCGCAGCCATAACGACTTGCGTCGGCTTCGCGGCGGCCGTGCCGCTCCCTGGACAAGCGCCCGGACGGATCGTCCCGAGCGTCACCCCGATCCACACCGCACCCGACGATCCGGTCGGGGGCCCCTACGGCACCTGGGCGACGGGCGCCGACTACAAGGTCGCGTTCCACGACGGCATGGTGTTCGTGCCGTACCTCGGCCGCGACTACCCGGTCACGCGCACGCTGAGCTGGCGCACCGAAGCCGCGCGGCTCGGCGAGGTCGATCTGCTCGGCATCGCGCCACCGCGCCACGGCCACGACGACTATCGCTACGAGTACCGCTTCGGCCGGCTGATCGAGGCCTACGACGTGCTGCTCGACGGCCTCGAGCAGACGTTCGTGATCGCCGAGCGGGCCCCGGGCGACCTTCGCATCGAGGGCCGCTTCGGTGGCAACCTCGCACCGCGGCAGCACGGCAGCGAGATCGCGTTCGCCGATCCGGCGGGCGCCGTGCTGGTGACCTACGGCGAAGCGGTCGCGGTCGACGCGATCGGCCGGCGCTACGCCGTCGACACGACCCTCGACGGCGACCGCCTGACGCTGCAGATCCCGGCGGCGCGTCTCGCGGACGCGACGTTCCCGCTGGTCGTCGACCCGCTGCTGGCGCCGACCACGCTCGCGACCCACGGCACCGACGATCCCGACTCGGTCGACATCGCGCGCGACGACTTCTCGAACAAACTCGCGGTCTGCTTCCTGCGGCACGTCTCGGCGGTCGACCAGGACGCCTGGGTGCACGAGTTCCCCGACGACTTCACGACCGCGCCGGTCGGCACGATCGTCTGGGCCGACACCAACTGGTGGGGCATCCACAACGTGCGCATCTGCAACGTCGGGCCGGCGCGCGACTGGGTCATGGTCACGAGCCGGGCACTGCCCGAGATGAACCTGCGCTACTGGATCCAGCCGACGGGTTCGGGCGTGCTCAACACCTACATCGAGTTCGTACCGAACCCGGGCACCGACAACATGTGGTTCGCCGATATCGGCGGTCTCGAGACCTACGACGAGTCGGGCGCCGCGGCAGTCGGGACCAAGGCGATGTGCGTCTACCAGCTCGACGACAGCGCACCGGCGACGCCGACCGACTCGACGACGGTCTGGGCTCAGACCATCGACGTCGCCGGCGCCGGAACGACCAACGTGCTCGGCACCCCGTACCGGATCTCGGGTGCCGGCAATGATCACGACTTCCCGTCGATCACGAAGATCAGCGAAGGCCAGGAGGGCGGACCCGCGCGCTGGATCGCGGTCTGGCAGCGCTACGACTCGCCGCTGCCGATCGCGCGCGACTGGGACGTGATCGGCACGCAGGTGTTCGACGACGACACCTCGGCCGGCCTGTTCGAGGCCACCGGCAGCGCCGACAACGACACCCACCGCCTCGGCCCGAAGGTCGAGGGCCAGCGCGGGCGCTATCTCGTCGCCTACGGCGATCTCCGCCGGCTCGGCGTCCCGAAGGCCGCCGCACAGCTCGGCCGCAGCATGGTCGCGGAACGCTTCGACTGGCCGAACGGCGGCGCGCCGGTGTCGCAGCCGCCGGTGGTGTTCCACGGCCCCGGCATGACGCAGCAGATGATCATCGGCGATGTCGCCTACGACGCCGACACCGACTCGCAGTGGACGATCCTCGATCTCGACGTGATCGACAGCTACATCCGCGTCCACCGCGTCGGCATGACCGGCAACCTGCTCGAGACCGGGTTCGTGTCGTTCATCCCGGTCGGCTCGACCCACAACGGCCTCGGCGGCATCTGCTACGACGACGACGGCAATCACTTCCCGTTCGCCTACGGCGTCCCGCTCGACGGTGCCGCCAACGCGGTGTTCGGCCGCTACCTCGACTACCCGGCCGAGGCGGCGACGATGCTCGGCGGCCCGACCTGCCGGCCGATCCTGCCGCGCTGGGAAGGCCGCGATGCGAACGACAACGTCATCCCCGACAACGACCAGCAGATCGGCAACGAGTTCGGCCACGTCGTCGTCGAGGGCACGCCGGCGGGCACGCTGCACTTCCTGCTGCTGTCGACCGCGACCGCCAACGTCGGCATCTTCGATCCCTCGGTCGGCGCAGGCTGTCGCCTGCTGATCGACAACGGCGCCGGCTTCATCGGCGCCCTGCCGCTCGCGATCGGGGCGACCGCCGACTGGAACGTGCCGCTGCCCGAGTTCGTGCCGGCGTTCACGCTGCACACGCAGGACTGGTTCCTCGATCCGACCGACGGTCGCATCTACTCGAGCTACCGATTGTCGGTGCCGCTCGTGAAGTGACCGGCACGCGGCATCCTACTGGTTGCCGATCACGAGCGTCCGCGCCTGCGAGGCGACGGCACCGGCGGCGTTGAACCCCGGATCGGGTACGAACGCCTGCTGGTGCCAACGCAGACCGAGGAGCTCCGGCGCGTTCGGCACGGCGAGCGTCCAGGTCGCCGTGGTGCCGGTGCCGGCGAGGAACTCGATCGCGTCGACGCTCACCCGGGCCGTGCACCCCGGCATGCCGAAGCCGTCGAGCGGCGCCGGCAGGGTGCCGAGTGCCCAGACGCTGTCGCTGTAGCCGTGCACGAGCAACGCGAAGCCCTGCGGCAGGTTGTCGGCATCCATCCGGAACGTCGTGCCGAGCAACGGCCAGTTCTGCGGGACGAGACGGGTCTCGCCGAGGCTGCCGCTGCAGGCCGGGCCGATCACCAGATAGGTCGCCGTGACGACGCGGTTGCCGGCCACCATCTGGATCTGATGGCTGCAGGCGCACCACCAGCCGTGGAAGTCGACGTCGAGCGTGCCGATGCACGAATACGGGTCGGGGAAGGTGATCGAGAGCGAGTAGTCGATCGCACAGAGCCCGGGCTCCGAATAGTGCGCCGTGAGCGTGTTGCCGCTGACGCTCGCCAGCAGCGGCACCACCGGGAACGAGGGCAGCAGCCGGATCGACGCCTGGTTCGCGCCCGATGGCGCGATCTCGAGCCGGTCGACCGTGTAGTTGACGTTCGGACAGGTGTAGCTCATCGGGCTGACCGACCAGCTGCCGACCCAGTCCTGGGCGAGCGCGACGGGCGTGAGAGTCGCCGCGACGGCGACGTGGAGCAGAGAACGCGTGCGCATGAGAACTGCACCTCCGTTGCTCGAGGGTGCCGATTCTCCGCGCCCGGAGGCCGCGCCACCATGCGCAACAGGGCGCAGCGCGGCGCCTCCGACTCCGGACTCAGACCTTGCTGATGAAGGACTCGAGGTCGCTGCGCAGCTCGTGCAGGCCGTAGTCCTTCACCGTGATGCAGCGGTAGATGATCTTCTCGAGATCTTCCGGCGTCTTCGGGTTGAGCACGTGCGGCGGGCTGTAGCTGAAGAAGAAGCTCAGCGACAGCCGCTGCGTCTCGCCGCCGCTCTGCTGGCCGGCGAACTCCCACGGCACCTCGTCGAACGGCAGGGTGCCGGTGAGGATCTCGTAGATCATGATGCCGATCGCCATCACGTCCGCCTTGCTCTCGGTGAGCAGCAGCGGGTTGTAGTGCGGCGTCGTCGTGACGATGCGGCTGTCCGGCCGGCGCATCGCCGGATCGAGCATGACCACCTTGCCGCTCGGCTTGACGATCACGTTCTCCGGCTTGAGGTCGCCGTGGTAGTCGAGTGCGCCGCTCTCCTTCATCGCGAGCAGCGCGCGCACCATCGCCAGGAACCAGTTGAGGTGGATCCCTTCGAGGCTGCGGATCTTCTCGCGCAGCGTCTTGCCGCGGACGTACTCGAGCACCAACACCGGTTCGCCGTCGACCGTGATGCGATCGAGCAGCGACACCATGTTGTCGCTCGCTCCAGCCGCGAGCAGGTCGCCCTCGGTCTGCAGCATCGCCCGGATCTCGGCGGCGTCGAACAGATCGATCCGCACCCCCTGCGGCTCGATGAACACCGCCTCGGCGGGCAGCTCGTCCGGGCTGATGCCCTCGGGCGTGCGCCGCGACGTGACCTCGAGCAGACGGGTGACCTGTCGCCCCCCGCCTGTCGATGCACCTACCTTGATCGCCACCTTGTTCCCGGTCTCCTCGTTCTGCGCCAGGTAGACCGACGCGAAGCCGCCCCGCCCGAGGAAACGTGTGATCCGGTAGCCGTGTAGGACTTCCCCGACCGCTAGCTTCATCATCCAGTGAATCCCAGTTGCGTGCGCGGGGGAGTCGTCCCCGCGACGCACTCTTCGGTATCCCCTTCCGTCAAGTTGAGTTACGCCCGCTCGGCTGGCCGTTCGGACGGTGCTACCGGGAGTTCGAACTAGCGAATTTCGAAGGCCGTCAGGGGGCTTCGGACCACTCCTTGCTGTGCCTCGGCGAGCACGAACCAATGGAACGTGCCGCCGCTGCCGAGTCGCTCCGCCAGCGCTGTGTCCGGTCGCACCGAACACTGGTCGATCGCCGCTACCCGGCCGATCTCGCGGTAGGCGGCGTCGAGCACGACGAGCTCGAACGGCGGCGGCGCGGCAGTGTGCCAGCCGAAGGTCTCGGGCACGCCTTCGCCGGGACCGAACGGGCCGATTGCCGCGATCGCCACCGTCACGGAATCCCGCCCACCGCTTTCGTTCGACGCAAGGGAACTCGCGGGCGCGGCCGATATACCAACCTGAGCCGGCCGTGGCATCGGATACTCCCCCCACACGGCGGCGACGAGCGCCATGCTCGACAACGACCACCCCAACACCCGCGGCCAGACCGGCTGGCGGCGCGCCGATCGCAGTCGGCGGACCTCGGCTCGCGCCGACTCCGACCAGTTGCCGAGCGGGCGCCGCAGCGGCCGGCCATCGGCGCGCACGGTCCGTCGGGCATCGCGGCCGTCGCGCTCCAGGTACGACAGCGCCGAGAACAATCCCCATCTGCCCATTGCCGTCATGATCGGAACCGAACGACCCTTACCAGAGCGGTTTCCCGCCGTCTTCGTGCCGTCGGCCGCACTCGCGGCCCTCGCCCTGTTCGCCGGCTGCAGCAGCGGCGGCGGCGGCGGCGCACCGAACGCGGCGCCAACGATCGTCGCCGCGGCCTACGTCGGCGGCGGCACCCCGCAGGCCGGCGAGACCCTGCTGCTGACGTTCTCCGAGGACGTCGCGGTGCGCGCCAGCACGTTGCTGACCGACGCCGACGTGACGTTGTCCGGCGGCGGCACGCTCGGCGACGTCACCGCGGTGCCGACCGCGACCAACGCGCGTTCGATCACCGTGACGCTCGGCAGTGGCGTCACGTTCACGCCCGGCACCACGACGATCACACTCTCGGCCGCGAACGATGCGATCGCGGACGCCACCGGCAAGCTCGGCGAAGCCGGCACCGCCGTCGTCATCGGCACCAGCGACGGCGTCGCGCCGACGCTCTCGAACGTCACCATCGCGGCGATCGACGGCGAGCTCAACGGCACCGGCACCGCCGGCGGCACGCTGCAGGTGCCGCCGAACGGCTGGACCATCGACCTCACGTTCGCCGACAACACCGGCGTCACCGCCACCAACGCGGTGATCACGGCGAACGTCTCGGTCGCCACGACCACCGCCGGAACGCAGGCCGCCGGCGCGAACCTGGTGCCCGTGCTGACGCTGCAGGGCAGCAGCGCGACGACCGCGAGCTTCCTGGTGCCGACGACGGTCACGTTCCCCGGGACCGCGTTCACGCTGAGCTGCACCGTCGTCGACGACACCGGCCTGGCGTCGAGCGCGGTGACCTTCGCGGCGACCTCGCGCGCGTTCGTCGATCCGCTGCGGCCGTTCGAGACCGCCGTCAATCCGAGCCAGGTCTGGTTCCTCGACTTCACGCGCGACGTCGAGTCGTTCTCCACGAGCTCGATCACCGGCGGCGTCTCGGTCGACGTCTCGACCGGCGCCAACGGCGTCAGCGACTTCGAGGACATCCTCCGGATCATCGGCCTCAACGCCACGGTGCCGGTCGCGCAGAACGGCGCCTGCGTCGGCGGCGTCAACGCCAAGGCCCAGGACGTCTACAAGGCCAACCTGCTCGCCGATCTCGCCACGCTCTACTCCGGCGCCAACATCGGCTTCACGCTGACGCAGCCGGCCGGCTCGTTCGGCTCGCAGTCGAGCCTGTCCTACAACTCGTTCGGCTACTCGCAGATCAGCGTCGCGGGCTCGGCGAGCTCACCGGGTGTGCTCGGTGTCGCGATCTTCGACGAATCGAACACGACGCAGGACGACGACACGCTGACCGACTTCGGCGGCATCCGCCTCGGCATCTTCCTGCACACCATCGCCGACGCCGGCCTCGGCCCGCCGGCGGCGAGCGCGTTCCGCATGACGTTCGGCGGCCTGGCGCCCGCGCTCGGCGGCACCCCGCTCGGCGGCGATGCCGACGACTGCCAGCGCCTCGACGGCGCCGTCAACGACAGTCGCAAGACGCTGCTCGATACGGCGCTCGCCGACTTCGCGCGCTTCACCGCCGTGATCATCGCGCACGAGTGCGGCCACTCCATGGGCCTGGTGCAGAACGGCGCGATGCCGAACGGCCTCTACGGCAACGACACCGGCAACTTCCCGGGCTCGTCGGACGGCCACATCCGCAACACCAGCCTGTTCCCGGCGGGGGCGACGAACGTGATGAGCCCTTCGCTCACCTACAGCTCGACCGTCAATCCGCTCTCGACGTTCAATTCGCTCAACCTGGCCTACCTGCGCGAGCAGGTCTTCTACGGCAACTGACATGCAGAACCCCACCGTCCTCCGACTCCTCGCCGCCGCGCTGGCCGTCGCGACGAACGCACTGCCGGCGCAGGACCTCCGCCGCGGCATCGGCGATGCCGACCTGGTCGCGGTCGCCCGCCAGATCGGCAAACGCAACCACGACGACCGCGTCGTGCTCCACCGCGTGCAGATCGTGCAGGAGGTCTTCGGCAGCAACGGCAACACCGCCGTGACCGTGCTCGACTGGCCGACGCTCAGCATGCACAACCGGCCGTCGCCGCGGCAGTCGCGGCTCTACTGCCTGAAGAGCGCCGGCGTCACGGCCGAGCGGCTCGGGCTGCCCGCGAGCGAAGGGCCGTACTACAAGATGGTCGGTTGGGCCGGTAGCAATCCGCTGATCGGCAGCGCGCCCGACGAGGACCCGATCGTGCGGTTCGCCGCCGTGATCGCGCGCGGCAAGGCCGGCGCCTCCGCGACCCGGACCGCCGGCGAGCTGGCGACGGTCGCGGTCGAGGGCGACCCGGCGGTGCGCACCGAGGCGGCCCGGCTGCTGACCGAACGTGGCGATCTGCGGCTGGTGCTCGCGGCGCCGCAGTGGAGCGCGATCCTGGCCCGCGCCGCCGGCGAGACCGAAGACGTCGACTACAAGGTCGCGCTCGCCGAGCTCTGCGCCGAGCAGCGGCTCGAGGGTCTGGTCGAGACGCTCTCGGTCTCGCTCGGCCCGGTGCAGGACCCGCGCTTCGCCCGCTGCGTCGGTCGCATCGCGAACCTGATGCACGGCGAGCAGGCGACCGAAGCGCTCGAACGCCGACTGACGCTGCTGCGCGATCCGGCGGACCGCGCCGTCGTGCTGCGCGCGATCGGCGCAACGAACACCGACGCGGCGCTCGCGCTGCTGCTGCGGCTGGACAGCGTCGGTGGCAAGGATGCGGCGGTCGAAGCGGCGCTGAAGGAGCACCGTTCGCCGCAGGCCGAAGCCGCGGTGCTGCGCCGGCAGAAGTAGCCGGCGCCTCGGCGAGTTGCCGGGTTACCGGGTTTTCGGGGTTACCGGCACCACGGCGCGGGGTTGAGTGCATCCTCGCCCGGCCCGCCCCTCGAAACCCCGCCCGTGACCTCCAATCCTCTCGGCCTCGCGACGGCTCTCACTACCGCCGCGCTCTTCACCTCGACCGCATCGGCTCAGTCCGGTGTGACCCTGATGCCGGTCCAGGACACGACGCTCTACGAGAGCGCGACCGGCGCGCTCGCCAACGGCAGCGGCGCTTCGATCTTCGTCGGCCGCTCCGGCGGCACCAGCGGCAGTGCCGCGCGGCGGGCGCTGCTGCAGTTCGACCTCACCGGTGCGCTGCCGCCCGGCGCCGTGATCCTCGCGGCCGAGCTCGTGCTGTTCGTCGAGCAGACCTCGGCGACCGCGCCGACGACCGCGTTCGTGCACCGCGTGACTTCGCCGTGGCTCGAGGGCTCGGTCGCGGCACCGGGTAACGGCGGCAACGGCGGACCTGCGGTCGCGGGCGAAACGACGTGGCTGCACCGCGACTTCCCGAACGTGCTCTGGGCCAACCCGGGCGGCGACTTCGATCCGACGCCGAGCTTCACCTTCGAGCTGCCGATCACCGGTGCGGCGCCGACCGGATCGCCGACCGGTCTGGTCGCCGACCTGAAGAACTGGATCGCGAACCCCGCGACCAACTTCGGCTGGCTGATCAAGACCGACGAGCTCGCGGCCTCGACGTCGCGGCGCTGCGCCTCGCGCGAGGCTGCCGCGATGCCGCCGGAACTCCGCATCAGCTACCTGAACCCCGGGCAGACCGGCAACTTCGGCCTGCCGTGCAACGTCGGTGGTTCGGCGTCGCAGCGATTCCTGTTGGGCATCGGGGTCGGTCCCGCGACCGGCGGGAGCTTCATCCCGCTGGTCTACGCGACGGGTCCGGCGAACGCGCTGGGCGCGACGTTCGTGTCGCTCGGCGTCGATCCGGTCGGCACGCCGCTGTTTCCCGGCTGCTCGGCATGGCTGCCGCTGACCGGCCTGCTGATCCGCGACAGTCTGTTCGCCACCGACGGGTCGGGCACCGCGCAGACAGGCTTCGGCGTTCCGATCAATGCGCCGGGCTACCTGATCGGGATCCAGGGCGTGGCGATCGACACGACGGCGATGGGCTTCACGCTCAGCAACGCCTGCGTGCTGCTGACGCAGTAGTGCAGGCGCTCACCGCCCCGGCGACGGCCGCGCGCGGCCGACGACCGGCCGGCGTTCGACCAGCGCGCGGATCGCACCGAGCGCCCGCGGCTGTTCGAACAGCGCGTCGCGCACCTGAAACTCCGGCACCGTGAACACGAGCGGCACACCGTTGCCGCGCCAGCGCGAGGCGCCGGGGTCGCTGGCGTGCGGGTTGTTGAGGAACGCGGCCGGGTTGCCGGCGATCGCCCATTCGACCATCGGACGCAGCGACTGCCCGGCGAACAACGACAGCCGCGGGGCGCGGTCGCCCTCGAGTGCGAGTTCGAGCTCGTAGCCGCCGCGCAGCACCCAGCGCAGCTGGTCGGGCTCGGCGCGCTGCAGCTCGGCACCGGGCGGGAGGATCATGTCGGCACGATCGGCGACCAGACCGACGGCCGCGATCGCGGCGCGTAGATCGGGGTCGGGTGTGCGGTGCTGGCGCGGCAGCTCGGCGAGCGCCGCGAGCATGGGTCGCGTCAGCACGACCAGCCGTGTCGCCGGTGTCGCGCTCTCGCGACCGCCGGGCACCAGCACGCGTTCGAGCGTGATCAGCGGCCCGAGCGCGATCGCGCGATAGAGATCACCGCCGTCACCGCAGCAGCACAGCCGCACGCCGCCCCAGAAGCCGACGCGCGCGTGTTGCTGCACCCGCCGCCCGCGCCGCCAGAGCTCGATCGCGCGATCGCCGTGCGCGACCTCGACCGAACGCAGCCGGTGGCGCTGCGCCTGCGAGAGCTGCACGCGCACCGCCGCGCCGTCGCCGAGCCGGAGTTCGAGGCCGGCCGCGAACGGACCTGCCACACCACCGCCGCGCAGGTGCAGGAAGCCGTCGGGGGCGATCAGCAGCTCGCGTTCCGACGGGAACGTCAGCTTGACGCCGGCGCCGAGGCACTCGATCTGTACGCCGCCGGGCGTCGTGCAGCCGGTCTCGGTCCAGCACAGCGCCGCCGGGCGCCGACCCGCCGCGGCCGGCTCGACACCGCCCGGGCCGAGGCCGAACGCAGAGAGCGGCACCGGGTCGAGCTCGGCGGCGAGCACGATCTCCGCCGGCGCCGCTACCGGAGCGGCGGGTGCGGGCTCCTGGGGCGCGAGCAGCGGCAGGAACGCGGACAGACCGGCGGCGATGGTTCCCATGGCACGGGCTTCATCGACCGATCCGGGGCCCGGACTCATGGCCGGCTCGCAACTACCGGGGCCCTTGCCGCCCGGCCGCGCTCTCAGGTCCCCAGCACGCCGAGCTGCCGCGCCAGCTCGCCGAGGAAGCCGCCGACGTCGGTCACGATGCCCTTGCTCTGCGCCGAGCCGCGGTCGCTGAGCTTGCTGACGACCGCCGGGTGGATGTCGACACAGACCGTCATGACCTCGGCGGGCACCATGTTGCCGGTGCCGATGCCGTGCAGCATCGAGCTGAGGATCACGACCAGGCCGGCGTCCTGCAGGATCTCGGCGTAGCGCGCCTGCGCCGCGATCAGGTTCATTTCGGTGTCGGGCAGCGGACCGTCGTCGCGGATCGAGCCCGCGAGGCAGAACGGCACGCCGGCCTCGATGCATGCATGCATCACACCGGTCGTCAGCGCGCCGCTCTTCACCGCATTCGCGATGCTGCCCTCGCGGCGGATCCGGTTGATCGCGCGCATGTGGTGCATGTGGCCGTGCACCGCCGGCACGCCGGTCTCGAGCTCGACGCCGAGGCTGGTGCCGAAGTAGGCCGCCTCGATGTCGTGCACCGCGAGCGCGTTGCCGGTCAGCAGACCGTCGACCAGGCCCGCGCGCACGATCGCGGCGAGCACCGGCGCGGCGCCGACGTGCACGATGACCGGACCGCCGACGAGGATCACCTTCCTGCCCTCCTGCCGCACGCGGCGCCATTCGCGCACGACCTCGGCGACCTGCGCCGGCAGCCGCCGCTCCGAGCTCGCCTCGCTCTGCATGAAGCCGAACTTGCCCTCCTGCAGCTTGCGCGAGGTGTTCGGCTTGACGCGCACGCCGGCGTTGCCGGTGACGACGCGCTGGCCCGACTGCAGGTCGCGCAGCTTGACACAGCGCGCACTCGCGCCGTCGACGACGACGGTCGCGTCCATGCGTTGGTCGCCGACCGGGATCCAGTGGCCGTCGACCCGCACCTCGGTCGCGAGATTCGTCGTCGAGTAGAAGCCGGCGGGCGCCACGCCGGCGGCCTCGACCGCCTCGAGCGTCACGTCCTGGGTCGCGGTCTCGCTGACACCGAGCGACATCAGATCGTCGCAGACGCGCTCGAAGACGGTCGCGGACGGCGCCTGGACCTCGAGCTCGAGCTCGGTCTCGTCCTGGCGGTTGGTGCCGACATCGAGGCGGACGATGCGATAGGTCGCGCCCGCGGCCTGCACGGCCTCGAGCGTGTCGGACAGGAGGCCCGAGTCGATCAGATGGCCCCTGGCGGCGAACGTGGCGACGGTCGGCGTGGTCACCCGGGCAACGTAACGCCGGAACGTCGGCCCTACCGCATCGCGTCGAACAAGAAGCCGAGGCTGCCGCCGATCCAGGCGCCGCGGCCGCGGTGGCCGTGCTGGTGCCCGATGATCGCGCCGATGCCGGCGCCGACCGCGGTCCCGACCGGGAACGTCGGACCGCGGCGGTAGGTGCCGCGGTAGCCGCGGTAGGAACCGTAGTACGGGTCGTAGTAGACCCGGCCGTAACCGTAGGCGGGGCGATCGACGTAGACCGTGCGATCGACGTATTCGACCCGCGGAGCCGGCTCGACGACCTCGACCGGCGGCGGCGGCGGCGGCTCGACCCGCGGCGCACGCTCGATCTCGGACTCGAGCCAGGCGCTGGTGGCGGCCTCGTCCATGGTCGCCGGCAGCGAAGCCGTCGGTCGCGATGCTGCCGGTGCCTGGACCTGTGTCTGGGGCGCCGGCAAGGGTCCGGGCGGCACCGGCCGCGAGCGCGCGCTGTAGGACGGCGCCGCACAGGCGGCGGAGAGGAACAGGATCGCGATCGTGGCCGGGTACTTCATGGCGGGACCTACTTGTTCCAGGACAAGCGCAGGACGTAATCGGACGCTTCGGTCTTCACCGAGGTCCAGTCCAGGTCGACCGTGCTGCCGGCTCCGATCAGCTTGACCTGGCGGTTGCTCGTATCGCCGATGGAATGGCGATTCGAGTCGAGGAAGCTGATCTGCGCGAGGATCTGGATCGACTCGCTGTCGATGTTTCGAACCGGGATTATGACGCGCAGCTCGCCGCCCTGGGTGCGCTCGACGAGCGCCTCGCCGATGCGGACGACGTCCTGCAGCGAGCCGTCCGCGACGACGACGTTGGCCACCTGCTCGGCGTCGTTCTCGATCGCGTAGGCCGGGTAGGGCGGAGCCGCGCAGCCGACGAGCGACACGAGCAGCGCGCAGGGAGCGAAGTACTTCTTCATCGTGATGGTCATGACACAATCGCCCGGTCGAGGCCGGGCAGGGAACGGAACAGGAACCAGCTCTCGCCGCCTTCCGGCACGTCGATCGTCCATTCCTGCCGGAGCTCCGGCAGCGGACGACCGGCCGGGTCGAGGAACTCGATGACGAGGTCGTGCGACCCCGGCTGCAGGTCGGCACAGAGCACCTGCACCGTTGCCGGCAGCGTCGGCCAGCAGCGCACGTCGGCCCTCGTCGACGTCAGCGCGCCGAGCAGCAGCAGCACGCCGCCCGTTGCCGCGACGGCGGTACGGGTCTTCTTGTCCTCGGCCTTGCCGGCAGATCGCAGCAGCGTCGTGCCCGCGATCAGCGAAGTCGTCTTGAAGACGGCCTTGCCCTCGCGGATGCCCTCCATCTCGGTGCCGCCGAGCGTGCGGGCCTGGTAGTAGACGTCGTTGAGCACCGCCGGCGGCGCGAGTTCCTGCCCGCCGACCGACACGCGCGCGGTCACGGCCGGGAACGAAACCGGGCGGAAGCGCGCGAGCGCGCCCCACTGACCGGTCGCGATCTTCTCGGGCCCGAGGCCGCACTCGATCAGCAGCACGACGTTGCCGCGCCGCGGATCGCCGACCACGCGGTGCTCGCGATCGGACTCCGAGCCGTGCGAGCCGGCGAACTCGTCAGCCGTCTGCGCCTCGGCGAAGAAGCTCTCGGCGTCGGCGTCGAGCCCCATCAGCACGCTCATCCGGCCCGCCATCCAGAACAGCAGCGGGTTGTCGGCCTGGTACTTCTCGTCGGCGACCTCGCCGTCGGCGAGGATGCCGCGCTTGAGCGCCGCGCGGGCGTTGTCGGGCTCGCCGCGCCAGAGGAAGGTCAACGCGAGGTAGAACGCGTTCATGCCCTTCTCGTACGGATCGCCCTTGTAGGTCTTGCTGCCCTCGCTGCCGACGATCGCGGCGAACTCCTCGCCGCCGCTCGTCGACCAGTTGCCCATGATGCGACCCGCGACGTCGAACTGCCGGTGCGCCGCGTCGATGTCGCCGCGCAGCAGCTCGCACTCGCCGAGGACGTTGCGTATCAGCGCCTCGTTCTCGGGCGCGCCGTCGACGAGGGCCTGCTCCATCACCGCGGCAACGCCCGCGACGTCGCCGCTCGCGAAGCGGTCTACCGGCACGCGCGGCACCTCGACGGCGCACGCGGTGAGCACCACACCCAGGCCGGCAACGAGCAGGGCGCGGGTCATGTTCAGCGCGCGATGACCGACTTCTCGGAGTCGAACTTGGTCTCGTAGTCGCCGGTCCAGACCAGCCGCGAGGTCTCGAGATCGGTCAACTCGAAGGTCACGAGGTAGTAGGCCGACTTGCGCTTGCCCGACTGCAGCACGCGATCCTGGATGCGGCCCTTGAGCACGTAGTCCGCACCGAACACGTTGCCCTGCTTGCTCTCGTTGCTCGTCACGGCGCCGTTGCGCTTGGCATCGCGCTCGCGCTTGACGGCCTCGAGCGCCTCCGGGCTGCGGTCGAGGATCGTGACCTGGCCGCCGAACGCCTTGAACAGGTTGGTGCGGAGCTTGGTCGTGATGATCGTCGAGTTGATCGGATCCGAGGACTCGTTGACGAGACCGGCGGTGAAGAACGTGACCTGCTCGCCGGGCGGTGCGTTGCGCAGCACGCCGAACGCCTTGATGTCGCGGGCCATCTCGTCGGCCATCGTGACGATGTCCTGGCTGCGCAGATTCGCGCCACCGACCGGGTCGGGCTCGTCGGGGTCGATGCGGCGATCGATCGTGCCGCGGCACGCGGTCGCGGCCAGGAGGAGGCAGACCAGGGAGGTCGGAACGATCTGGTGGATTCGCATGGGTCGTAGTTCGGGTGTCATCGGCTGAACCGTCTATCGGTTCCGCCGTTGTCTTGGCGCGACCGCCGCAGCGCAAGAATCGGTCGGGCGTTTCGCAACGTTCGGCACCGCGCACTTTTACCGCGCCCTTTCCCCGCGCCCTCTTACCGCCACCGCGACTACGCGTATGCTCTCGAGAACGCATCGGATGACCGAACTCGCGAATAGGCTCGCCGACCGCATCGGCCAAGGGCTCCGGGGCAAGCAGGAGGTGATCGAGTTCGCGCTGATCACCCTGTTCTCCGGCGGCCACCTGTTGATCGAGGACCATCCGGGCGTCGGCAAGACGCTGCTCGCGAGGTCGCTCGCCCGGGCATTGGACCTGCCGTTCCAGCGCATCCAGTGCACCGCCGACCTCTTGCCGGCCGACATCGTCGGGGCACAGGTCTACCACCCGCGGACCGGCGAGCTGACGTTCCGCCCGGGTCCGGTCTTCACCTCGGTGCTGCTGGCCGACGAGCTCAATCGCACGCCGCCGCGCACCCAGTCGGCACTGCTCGAGTGCATGGAAGAAGGCAGCGTCACGGTCGACCGCGAGACCCACGCGCTGCCGGCGCCGTTCTTCGTGATCGCGACCCAGAACCCGATGACCTCGGCCGGCACCTACCCGCTGCCGGAGAGCCAGCTCGATCGCTTCCTGCTGCGCGTCCGGCTCGGCTATCCCGATACCGAGAACGAGATCGATGTCGTCGCGCAGGAGGACGGCCACCGCGTCGTCGAGGAGCTCGCGGCGGTCGCGACCGCCGAAGACGTCGCCGCCGCGCGGCGTGCGGTGCAGGGCGTGCGCTGCGATCGCGAGCTGACCGCGTTCGTCGTCGAGCTCGCGCAGCGCACGCGCAATACCACCGATGCCGTGCTCGGCGTCAGCACGCGCGGCGCCCAGGCGCTGCACCGCGCCTGTCGCGCCCGCGCCTGGCTGCACGGCCGGGACTTCGTCGTGCCCGACGACGTGCGCGCGCTGCTCGTGCCGGCGTGGGCCCACCGCATCAGCACGGTCAGCGGCGGCGACACCGAGGCCCTGCTGCACGAGGTCCTCGCCGAGACCCCGCTCCCGGACTGACCGCGCGATGGCCGCCTCCTTCGCCAACACCGAGCTGACGCTGCGCGGGCGCGTCCTCGCCTGGCTCGCCGGCATCGCGGCGGCGGCGGCATGGCTCGGTGAAGACCCGAACGCGCGCGTCGCGACCGCGCTGCTCGCGGCGCCGCTGCTGGTCGACTTCTTCAGCAAGCCGCGGCGGCTGCACGAGACCGAGATCCGGATCGCGCCGCGCCGGACGATCGCCGGGGCACCGTTCACCGAGCAGATCGAGGTCGTGCACCGCGGGCGGTTCGTGCTGCGCGAGTGCCTGCTCGGCGAGCCGCGCACGATGCGCGCCGAGCCGCCGCGGCTGGCCCCGGCCCTGCGACCGCACGAGCCGCAGCGGATCACCTACCGCGCCCGCAGCAACAAACGCAGCCACGTGCTCGAGCGGGTCTTCG
>JAGQRB010000548.1 GCA_020425925.1 Planctomycetota bacterium | reverse complement strand
CGCAAGCCGTACTCGGTCGTGCTGTTCGACGAGATCGAGAAGGCGCACCCGGACGTGTTCCACGTGCTGCTGCAGATCCTCGACGACGGTCGGGTCACCGACAGCCAGGGCCGCACGGTCGACTTCAAGAACACCGTCATCATCATGACCTCGAACATCGGCGCGCCGCTCCTGCTCGAGGGGATCCGCAGCGACGGCACGATCGACGAGCAGGCGCGCGACGAGGTGATGGCCGAGCTGCGGCGCCACTTCCGCCCCGAGCTGCTGAACCGCATCGACGACACGGTGCTGTTCAAGCCGCTGCAGAGCGCCGAGATCCGGCGCATCGTCGACCTGCTGCTGGTCGATCTCAGGAAGCGCCTGGCCGACCGCCGTATCGGGCTCGACGTCACCGACGAGGCCAAGGCGTTCCTCGGCTACAGCGGCTACGACCCGGTCTACGGCGCGCGGCCGCTGAAGCGCTACCTGCAGCGCGAGCTCGAGACCCGGATCGGTCGCAAGCTGATCGCGGGCGAGATCGAAGACGGTGCGACGATCCGGGTCGACGTCGAAAACGGTGCGCTCGCGATCGGGGTCGAGCGCTCGGCGCGCGAGCCGGCCTAGAGACCGGTCGCGCCGCCGGCGGCGCTCAGTCCTGGTCGTGCATGGCGAGCATGACGCGGCCCCACTCGAGCGGCTGCAGCCGCCCGACGGCCTGCAGCCGCAACCGCACGCGGACATCGGGATTCTCGGGGTGCGTCGCCGCGAGGCTCGAGACTCCGACCGTCACCGGCAGCGCCGCTGCGGCGTCGGTCACGACCATCGTGCCCTGCAGCGCCAGCTCGCTGAAGGCGGTCACGGAGAGGGGGTAGACGTAGGCGTTGGCTTCGGGGAACGCGGTCGGCTGATGCCAGCGGTGGGCGCGGTCGGCGTCGAACGAGACCTGAATCCCCTGTGCGAGGTTCATCGCTACGGTCAGCAGGCTCGGACGGCGGACCGCGGCTTCGAGCAACGGTGCGAGCGGTTCGGCCTCGAGCACCAGCGCGAGCATCGCCGTGGTCGCGAGGTTCGACAGCATGAGCGGGCGTTGCTCGGCGGCGGGCAGCTCGCGCAGCAGCCGGTTCATCTCGTCGCGCGACAGCTCGGGATGGTCGGCGAAGTACTCGCATATGCCGGCGAAGCCGGCGCGCAGGACCTCGAGCGGGACGCGGTCGGTGAACGCTTCGCTGAGGGTCGTGCCGTCGGGCTCCGACACCTGCACGTGGTAGCGCACGAAGCCGGTGAGCGGCAACCTCAGCGGTGGGTAGTCGGGATGGGTGATCGTTGCCGCGCCGGTCGTCTTCGCAGCGCACTGCGCGATCGTTGCGCGCACGAGCCAGGATCTCTGGCCGTTCGGCTCGTCGATCGAGAGCGAGTACACCGCGCAGTCGCCGATCTGCACCTCGGCACCCGGTCGCTCGTCGGTATCGACCTGCAGCGCCGCCGGGATCTCCACCAGGCCGACGTCGTGCAGTGTCGCGAGCTCGCCGAACGGGATCTCGACCGTCGGCGCCGAGCCGCAGCCGGTGAGCGCGACGGCTACGAACGACGGGATTGCAGCGTAGCGCCGGCACCTTCGATGATCGGACATGCCGACATCGTGCCGGAAGGTCGCTGCGCCCGGTAGATGTCGCGTCGCCGTTCCTTCCCGCTAGTACCGGAGCCGGCCGTGGTCACCGCGCTGCAGCGAGGATCGGCGAGCGGATCCGCTCCCAGACCAGCACAGTCGCGGCGGGTGTGGCGATACGCACGCCGAACCCGCCCGACGCTTGTAGTCGGCAGCGCACGACATGCGTAGTTCGAGTGGCTGCGGCACTCGCTTTGCTCGATGTCGCGGCAACCCCCTCTGATTCTTCGGAGATCGCCCGCCCCCACGGCTCCGGCTTCCTGTCCCCCGACGCGGTCCGCGCGACCGCGCCGAGCCGAGTTCCGATGCAGAGCACCCTCCCGGTTCCTTCCCCTCCACGCCACCGCAAGCGTCGCGTTCGGACCCGCTGCACCGCGTTTCTGGCGCTCGCGGTGGCTGCCTGCGGCCACGGCCAGCGACTCGGCGATGGTCGCACCACGGTGCACCCCGAGTTGATCCGCGTCGAGTACGGCCGGCTCGCCGACGTCTACGGCCTGCGGCGGAGCGCCGAGGGCACGACGATCGAGCTCGTCGCGCGCGACGTGCTGATCGGGCCCGACATCGTCGACGAACGCGACACCGGCTCGGCGAAGTCGGACGGTCAGGTGGTCTACGACTTCTTCGGGTCCGACCCCGACACCCTGCAGCCGCGCCTGCTGATCCCGCGCGATGTCGACAGCGCCGAGTTCGAGTCGGCGTTCGCGGGCCTCGACGACAACGTTCGCGAGGTCGCGCCGATGGTCGCCGGCAGCAACAAGCCGGAGCTGCCGTTCAGCGTCGTGCCGCGCAACGCGGCGATTCGACTGTCGTTCACCGCCCCGCTCGGGGTCGACGACTCGTTCTTCGTGACCCGCGACGAACGCGGTCGGGTGACGCACCTGCGCAACACCGAGGCCGTCCAGCTGCTGCGGATCACCGGGGATCCCGAGCAGGGCAACACCGCGCCGCTGCCGGTGCGCGTGCTCGTCGACAACAACCGCATCACCCTCGATCCGGTGCTGCTCGGTTCGGAGGGCCTGCAATACCAGGCCAGGAATCGCGCCTCGGGCATGCCGGAGTCGCCCGACCGCGTCGGCGCGAACATCCGCATCGCGCTGGCGCTCGAAGGCCCGCTCGCGATCCCCGGACTGCGCCCCGCGAACGGTCCCGTCGGCAGCAACAACAGCCGCCGGCAGGCGATCGTGCGCGACTTCCGGTCGGGCAATCGCGAGGACGAGTCCGCCGATCTCGCGAGCGGCTTCGTGCGCGATCCGCTGCCGCTGCGCATCGTCGGCGAGATCACGATGTACCTGGAGCGGGTCGACCGCGTGAACTCGTTCACCCACGAGATCACGGTGTTCAAGGACGGCGCCGCTCACGAGATCGACCGCGGCGACGTATTCCGGTTGCTCGTCGACAGCTCGGGGGTGCCGTTCGCGACGACCGATGTCACCGTCGACCCGATCGACGATCGCGGCGCCGCCGGGACCGAGCACGTGCGCGTGCGCGTCCGCAACGTGCCCGGTCTCGAGCGGATCGACCCGCGCGGTCTGCCGGGCTACCCGGCCGAGATCGGCGCGCGCGAACGCTGGCTGGTGCAGAACGCGCCGAAGGCGATCTGTGTCGCCGAGTTCGAGGCCGGCGACGGCGGTCAGACCTACGGCG
This sequence comes from Planctomycetota bacterium, assembly GCA_020425925.1. GTDB lineage: Bacteria > Planctomycetota > UBA1135 > UBA1135 > UBA2386 > JAGQRA01. Next base: position 5,370 of record JAGQRB010000548.1, on the reverse strand, counting down.
ACGATCCGCGGCTGTTCCTGTCGTTCACGCCCGAACCGCTGCCGAACCTCGACGGCACACCGGTCGCCGCCAACGAGTACGTGTCGCCGTTCGCCGGCGCGCTCGTGCGGTTCACCAAACCGGTCGCGATCGAATCGGTGAAGTGGGCGGAGACGTTCTTCTTCGCGATGCGCGATCTCACCGATCCGGAGGCGATGGCCGAGTTCGTGGCGACGCGGCCGAACAACCTCGGTGGCCGCGGTATGGACCCGGCGGCGTTCCACGAGGCCAAGTACCGCACGCCGTTCCTCATCGGTGCCCGCGTCTACGACGAAGACAGCTCGTCGACCGAGCTGCGGCTGCAGCCGTCGGCCGGGTTCTACCTCGACGAGCGCATGCGCAACGACGCCGGCGGGGTCGACTACCGCTACTTCCTGCACCTGATCGCGCAGACCGACGGCGGCAAGGGCATCACCGATCTGTCGGGGAATGCCGTCGACCTGCAGGGCGCCGATTCCCGGTTCAACGGCAGCGTCGTCGTCCCGTTCACGGTCGACACCCGCAAGAACGGTGGCACGCCGTTCTTCGAGGACAACCTCGCGGTCTCCGTCGTGCGCACCTTCGCGCACCGCGACGAGGATCCGCGGCCGTCGTACTTCCTGCCCGAGGAGGTGCCGGCGCCGGGCGAGACCGGGCTCGCCTCGGCGTATCCACTCGAGGATCTGTTCGGCGGCTTCGTGCTGGTCGACGGCCGGTTGCGGGCGCGCCCGACCTCGCGCACACGCGCGGTCGCCGACAACCTCAACCAGGCGCCGGTGGCGTCGCAGGCGTCGGTGCTGCGCTGGTGCCCGCTGCGGGCATGGGACATCAACTACAACGCCGGCAACGAGGAGCTCGTGCCGACCAGCAGCGCCGGCACCACGTTCGGTCAGGGCATCCAGAACCCGATGAACCCGCAGGGCAGCCGGCTGCAGACCGTCTGGCGCGAGATCGACCTCAGTCTGTCGCGCACCGATCCGTTCGAGTTCAACCTCGACGTCGAGCAGATGTGGTGGGCGCCGTTCACCGGCACGGTGCTGACGTTCGACGAGTTCGATCGCATGAGCCTCTACCTCGGCCACAGCGAGTTCCGGCCGATCCCGTGCAACAGCAACCTGCAGGCGCTGCCGCTGCTGCCGGATTCGGGGCTGCGTCCCGAGTTCGACAAGAACTACGTCTGGAACCCGGCGCCGATCGGCGCCGGTGCGCAGATCGAGTCGCAGCCGTCGCCGCACCCGGCCTACGTCGATCAGGGGCTGACGATCGACGCCTCGACCGTGGTCTACGAGGTCAACGGCGTCAATCGCTACCTGCCGTTGCCGCGCTTCCAGAAGCCCTACTTCGTCTTCCGTGACGAGACCGTGGTGGAGCAGGGCGGCGACACCGGCGGCCGGGCACGCGACAACGGCACCGGCAACGCGGAGCCTTCGCCGTACATCCTGTCGCCGTTCAACAACGGCCTCGGGCGGCGCTGGATCGCCGACACCAACCTCGGCGCCAGCGGCATCTGGCGCAACGACGGGTTCTGGAACGACCTGCCGAACTTCCAGCTCGATGCCGTCACCGCCGACAACTTCACCGGCGGCCTCGTCGGTGCGATCGCGCTGCCGCTGCTCGCCGACTTCCGGACGTACTGTGACTCCGCCGAGCTGCCGCACGGCAACGGCTACGTCGCGCTCGGCACCAACGGCTGGCAGGTCGCGCTGACGGTTCAGAGCAGTCCGAAGCCGAACTTCCGCGTCTTCTCCGGCGGCCGCGGCGGCGAGTCGCCGATCTGCGTCGGTCCGGGCGGGACCGAGTGGAACGTCGCGGCGGGCGGCTACACGCTCGGTGGCGTCAACACGCCCGAGGGCGACAACTCGCTCTACTGGATCATGATGGACCTCCTGAAGCGGCAGACCGTCGTGACCAACGGCTTCGTCGACCTCGCCAACCCGCACCGCGTGCCGAAGGACTTCGAGGACTCCCGCCTCGGGCCGTTCTGGTTTGCCGGTGGTGCGAGCGAGCAGGCCGGCGAGATGGTGCCAACGTTCGCGTTCGAGTTCGATCCGCCGTTGTCGGAGCAGCCCGGCGGCACCTCGGTGGTCGCGCAGTTCCGCGGCGCCAGCGCGGTCGACCCCGAGCCGTGGTACTGGGACGCGTGGATGCGGAACCCGGCTTCGACGCTCTACACCGCGTCGGCCGGCGCCCGGCCGGGCTACACCACCGCGATGCGCGCGGCCTCACGGCCGGATGCGCGCTGCTTCCCGCTCGATCCCTTGATCGCCGGCGACGCGCACATCCGCAAGTGGGATCGGCGCAACGGCCGCAACTGGTGGAGCCATCTCTACAACACGACGGTCACCGGCTACGTCGAGGATCCCAACCGGCTGGTCGATCCGGCCTACACCGAGCAGTTCGACGACGGCCGCTTCCGGCCCGAGGACATGCGCTACGTCAACTGGCGCTTCGTGATGTCGAACAACATCGACGTCGAGCCGTCGCTGGCGCCGTCGATCGACACGTTCGCGCTGACCTGGCGCTTCGAGCGCCGCGGCCAGTGACGCGGCGCCCGGGCTCGAAGCGCGCAATGAGGTGGGGGCGCGTCGCGCCGGGCACTCTCAGTGCTTGGCGCGGCGGTAGGAGATGTTCATCTCCTGCGCGCCCTCGGGGCCGGTGAACGTCATGTGCAGCTCGCGCGTGTCGGCGTTCGACTGCGTCGAGACCTCGCGCACCTTGATCGGCCGGCCCTGCTCGTCGCGGCTCGCGCCCGTCAGGGTCATCTGCTTCTTGTCGGCGTCGTAGCTGCCGGTCGTCTTCATGCAGGTCGGCGACATCGAGTCGATCCAGAAGCTCACGTACTGCTTGCTGGCTGCATCGTAGCCACTGAGGGCGTGGCCCTCGAACGGCGCGCCCATCATCGAACCGTTGAAGTCGGACCAGAACCACTTGCCGCCGCAGATCGGCACGACGTGCTCGGTCGCGTTCTCCTTGACGGTGTCCTGACCCGGCATCGGCATCGTCATCTCGGCGCGCCACTCACCGACCGACTGCGCGAACGGGGCGAGCTCGTCCGAGCCTTCGCCCGCGGCGTCGCCGGCCTTGGCGATCGCGGCGCTGGCGTTGCTCGGCGCGGCGGCGGCGATGCGCTCGCGCGTGATCTTCATGCACTCGATCTCCTTGCCGTCCTCGCCCTTCATCCAGCAGGTCTCGACGCTCTTGTCAGCGCTGCTGCAGACGAACTCCGAGCGGAACTCGCCCATCGGCGAGCTGCCCTTGAACGAGAAGGTCTTGCTCGTCTTGTCGTAGGTGCCGGTCATCATGCCGACGCCCTCGTCGCCGCCGGAGGCCCAGACGCCGGTGTACTTCTGCTCGAACGGGTCGTAGCCCTGCAGCCAGAGGCCCTGGGTCTTCTCGCCGTCGCACACGCACTCGGTCGTGGCCTTGAGCCACAGCCCGTTGCACACCAGCTCCCAGTGCTCGCTGCCGGTCATGTCCTTGGCCTCTTCCATGCCGGGGACGCCCGGCATCGCGGCCATGTGGCCGGAAGTGCGCCAATGGCCGGCGAGCGACGCGAGCACTTCGTGGGCCTCGGTCTTCGGATTCGGCATCTGGGGCGCGCCGGTCTCGTCTTGGGCGCGCAGGAACGGAGCGGCGACGAGTGCCGCGGACAACAGGAACAGGGATTTCATCAGGGGGTTACTCCTTGCGACGACCCTACGCGCGAGTGCGGGCGCGAAGTCGATCAATCCTCGCGGTCGACGGGGTTAGGATCGCCGGCTCGCCAGCAGATCCAAGGAACCCCTCCCGAGTCCAGTGTCCAACGCCAGCTTCGCAGTCCCCGTCCCCAGCAACGAACCGGTCCGGTCGTATGCGCCAGGCAGCCCCGAACGGGCCAGTCTCGAGCGCGAGCTCGACCGCATGGCCGGCGAGCAGACCGAGATGCCGATGATCGTCGGCGGCGCCGCGCGAACCAGCGGTGACATCGGCAAGTCCGTGATGCCGCACCGGCACGCCCACGTGCTCGGCACCTTCCATCAGGGCGACACCGCCGCCGTCGACGCCGCGGCGAAGGCCTGCAAGGCCGCCGAGCGCGACTGGCAGAACACGCCCTGGGAGCACCGCGCTGCGATCTTCCTCAAGGCCGCCGACCTGCTCGCCGGGCCGTGGCGCGACCGCATCAACGCCGCGACGATGCTCGGCCAGAGCAAGAACGCGTTCCAGGCCGAGATCGATTCGGCCTGCGAGCTCGCCGACTTCTGGCGCTTCAACGTCGCCTACATGCGCGAGATCTACGGCGAGCAGCCCGAGAGCTCCGCGGGCTGCTGGAACCGCATCGAGCAGCGCGGCCTCGAGGGCTTCGTGTTCGCGGTGACGCCGTTCAACTTCACCTCGATCGCCGGCAACCTGCCGACCGCGCCGGCGCTGATGGGCACGACGACGATCTGGAAGCCGGCGTCGTCGTCGGTGCTGTCGGGCTACTGGATCATGCGCCTGCTCGAGGAGGCTGGGCTGCCGCCCGGCGTCGTCAACTTCGTGCCGGGCTCGGGTCGCAAGATCGGTGATCCGGCGCTCGCGCACGCCGACTTCGCCGGCGTGCACTTCACCGGCTCGACCGCGGTGTTCCAGGGGATGTGGAAGTCGATCGGCAACAACATCCACAACTACAAGTGTTATCCGCGCATCGTCGGCGAGACCGGCGGCAAGGACTTCGTCTTCGCGCACGCCTCGGCCGACGTCGATGCGCTGGTCACCGCGCTGCTGCGCGGCGCATTCGAGTACCAGGGCCAGAAGTGCTCGGCCGCGAGCCGCGCCTACCTGCCGAAGTCGATCTGGCCGCAGGTCCGCGATCGCCTCGTCGCCGAGATCCAGAAGATCAAGATGGGGGACCCGCGCGACTTCACGAACTTCATGAACGCGGTCATCGATCAGAACGCGTTCGAGACGATCACCGGCTACATCGAGCACGCCAAGAATGCGAGCGACGCGAAGATCCTCTGTGGCGGCGAAGGCGACCGCAGCGAGGGCTTCTTCATCCAGCCGACCGTGATCGAGACCACGAACCCGAGGTTCAAGACGCTGGTCGAGGAGATCTTCGGCCCGGTGCTGACGGTCTACGTCTACGACGACGCCGAGCTCGACGAGGCGCTCGGCCTCTGCGACTCGGCGTCGGCCTACGCGCTGACCGGCGCGGTGTTCGCGCAGGATCGCTACGCCGCGGTGCACATGGCCAAGGCGCTCGAGCACACCGCCGGCAACTTCTACACCAACGACCAGCCGGCCGGCGCCGCCGTCGGCCGGCATTCGTTCGGTGGCGGGCGCGCGTCGGGCACGAGCGACAAGGCCGGCAGCAAACTCAACCTGCTGCGCGGG
>JAGQRB010000547.1 GCA_020425925.1 Planctomycetota bacterium | reverse complement strand
TGAACATACAGAAGCGCTGCACGTCATTGATGTGAACAGTGGCAACAAATCAGCTGTTCGCGGCGACCAGGAGGCCAAGGCCGCCGGGTTCGTCGATCGCATCGTGCCGTGGGCCGGCAGCAAACGTGCGTTCGAGCTCGCGCACGCCGACGGCAAGGTCGAGTTCACCGAGGTCGCACGCAAGCAGCGTGAGCAGCGCCGCGACTTCATGAGCCTGATGAGTTCCCTGCTGCGCGCGACCAAGGAGGAGGAGATCGAGACCCCCCAGGTGGTCGTGATGCACCTGGCCGGTCAGATCGTCGACGGCAAGAAGGCGAACCCCGGCAGCATGGTGAGCGGCGTCGTCGCGTCGAAGCTCGATGAGCTCGCCGACAACGACCTGGTCAAGGGCGTCGTCGTACGGATCAACTCGCCCGGCGGTTCGGCGACGGCGAGCGAGGAGATCCGGCTCGCGCTGCAGCGGTTGGCGGCGAAGAAGCCGCTGGTGTTCTCGATGGGCGAGCTCGCGGCCTCGGGTGGCTATTGGATCACCACGATCGGCCGGCCCATCCTCGCCGAGGTCGGCACGATCACGGGCTCGATCGGCGTGTTCGGCATGCGGCTGCAGCCCGGACCGCTGATGCGACGGATCGGGTTGCACACCGACGTCGTCCGGCTCGACGACGGTCCGTTGATGGATGCGATCGACCGGCCCTGGAGCGACGAGACCCGGGCGCGGGTGCAGGGTTTCGTCGACGCGGTCTACGATCGCTTCCTCGAGCACGTCGCGACCTCGCGCGGCATGAGCACGGCCGTGGTCGACGGGATCGCGGGCGGCCGGGTGTGGTCGGGCAGCCAGGCGGTCGAGAACGGTCTCGTCGATGGCATCGGCGGGGTCGAGGACGCCATCGCGATGGTCCGCAAGCAGGCCGGGCTCGACGCCGAGGTCGAGGTCATGCACCTGCCGAAACCGAAGAGCTTCGCCGACGCGGTGTTCGGCTCGATGTTCGAGTCCCGCATCGCGGCCCGCGCCGACGCCGACGTGCTGCGCCTGGCGCTGTCGCGTTGGCTGCGCCAGACCGAACTCGAAGGCGTCCTGCGCGACGCGCTCACCGCCGACGGCCAGGCCCGGATCTACGCCCTGGTGCCGTCCGGTCTGCGGGTGCAGTGACCGCCGGTCCGGCGCGCCGGCGGCGGCAGGGCCGGCCGGTTCGCCGGGGCAGGGCTTGAGATAGGGGGCCGATCGGTCTTAACTGTCGGAGGCCGGCGCTGGTCGCCGGCCGCCCGAGACGCGTTGACCTACGACCCGACCAACGTCTTCGCTCGCATCCTCGCGAAGGAGATCCCCGCCGAGATCCTGCACGAGGACGACCGCTGTCTCGCGTTCCGCGACGTCAGCCCCCAGGCGCCGGTCCACCTGCTGGTGATCCCGAAGCGCCCGATCGCCCGTCTCGCCGACGCGCAGAGAGACGACCGCGACATGCTCGGCCACCTGCTGGTGACTGCCGCCGAGCTCGCCCGCTCGCAGGGCTTCGCCGAGGACGGCTTCCGGATCGTCGTGAACAGCGGCGAGCGCGCCGGCCAGAGCGTCTTCCATCTCCACGTCCACGTGCTGGCCGGCCGCGACATGGCCTGGCCGCCCGGATGATCCGCCGATGACCGATCCTTCGCGATCCGGCGACGAGCCGGGCACTCCCGACGTGATGTTCCTGCCGTTCGCCGTGATCGGTCAGGAGCGTTGGGCGCGTGGCGATGCCGGCGACCGCACGTCGCCGCCGGTCGACCCGGGGCTGGTCGCCCGACGACTGCCGGACTTCGTGCACCAACTGCTCAACCAGGGCGAAGGTGGTCCGACGGCGATGCTCGAGCTGCAGACCGACGCCGTCGACGGGCCGGTGCAGTGGATGCGCTTCGACGAGGTCCCCGACCGCGACGACGTGTTCGACCTGATGCCGCCCGGTCTCGACGTGCGCGCCGCCGTGACCGGCGAGCTCGAGTTCATCGACGACCAGCTGCGGGTCGAGTTCCATGTGTTGCGCAACGAGCCCGGCGAGGAATCGGTCAGCGAACGTATCGGCGGGCTGCTGCGGCTCGCCGATCCGATCCCGGCGCTGGTGCGGCTGGCGCGCCATCTCGCCCGCGTGCTCGACCTCACGTTCGCGTCGCCGCCGCCGGGGCTGCTGACACGCTCCGGGCCGGCGTTCTTCCTGTTCCTCGAGGCGCTCGACAACGCGATGCTGCTCAGCGGCGATCTCGACATCGCGGTGCCGGACGATCGCGAGACGCTGATCCGGCCGTTCGCGGACGCGCTCGCACTCGACCCCGCGTTCGGGCTGGCGCTGCGGGTCGCGAACGCCACCACGGCGCTCGCGCTCGACGGCCAACGGCTCGATCGCGAGACCGTGCGGCGCTTCCTCGACCGCTGCTACGCCGCCCAACCCGGCGACGGCGAGGCCTGTGTCGCGGTCGCCGACCAGCTTTCGGGCATGGGCGACGAGGACCGCGCGCGGGACTGGCTCGAATACGCCTCCCGCCTCGATCCGCCGCCGCCGCGGGGGCTCGAGAACCTCGGCATCCTGAAGGCGCGGGCGCAGGATCTCGCCGGTGCGCGAGCGCTCTGGCAGCGCGGCCTCGAGGTCGACGGCCATCCCGATTTCTACTCGCACCTCGCGCAGCTGAGCTTCTCCGAGGGCAACGACGCCGCGGCCTGGCAGTTCGTCCAGCGCGGCCTCTGGCGCCTGCGCGAGCGCACCGCGCGCGCCGCCGAGTGGAACGACGACGACCGCGAACGCGGCGCGCTGCTCGAATGTCTGCCGGTCGTGATGTCGACCCGCGACCTGCCGCCCGGCATCGTCGCCGCGCTCGAGTCGCTGCGCGGCCTGTTCGAGGGCGAGGACCGCATCAACCTCGGGCTGTGTCTCGAGGCCTGCGGCCGGCGCGCCGCGGCGCGCGAGGAGCTGGCCG
>JAGQRB010000546.1 GCA_020425925.1 Planctomycetota bacterium | reverse complement strand
GGACAGACCGCCCAGCGCGCGCGGCCCGACGTGACGTCAGCGCACCGCGCGCGCACGACGTCCTGCAGCTCCGGCCGCAGCCGCCGCGCGGTCGCGACGTCGAGGAACACCATCTGCGGCAGTCCGGACCAACGTTCGCCGAACCACGCCAACGCGAGATCGATGCGTGCGAGCGCGCTCGCGCGACCGCCGGTGGCGGCGATCACGTTCGAGCCATCGAGCACGATCGCGCCGATCGGCGGCGGCGACGGCAGCGGCGGTCTACGCCGCGCCCTCATCGCGCGCCTGCCGCAGCCGGAACGCCGCGCGCACGTCGATCAGGCCGGCGGCGTCGAGCTCGCCGAGGCGCGCCTGCAGCGACTCCGCCAGCGACGAGCCCTGCAGCTCCCTCGACTGCCGGAACTCGAGACCGAGCAGTGGCAGAGCCATGTCGCTGAACACGACCATCGTCAGAACGACGCTGCCGAAGCCTTCGATCAGCATGTGGAGCTTGGTGAGCACCGGCACCGACTCGAGATCGAACAGGTAGATCACCAGCAAGATGATGCCGAAGCCGTTGCAGAGCAGGACCTTGCTGCGCACCTTCCGGATCAGCTCGGTGACCTCGTCGGCGGAGTGGCCGCGCACGACGTCCTTGGCGTGGACGACGTAGAGCACGGGCGCGGCGACCAGCGCCCCGACGCCGAGTGTCAGCACCGTGCTCGCCTGCATCTGGTTGATCACGCTGAGCAGGATCATGAGGAACACCGCGTAGATCGGTGCGAACGCGATCACGGCCCAGCCCGGGATCGCGGACTCCGGCAGCAGCGTCTTGAGCGTCATCGCGCTGCGCAGGATGCCGGGGAACACCGAGAACAGCTTCGGGATCAACATCGCCGCGAAGGCGCTCGCGAGCACGAGGCCGAGCATCGCCTTGATCTGCGCCGCCTGCCCGAGACCGAGGCCGCGCGCCGGTTCCTCGAGGTCCATGAAGCGCGTCCACGGGATCGCCGCGAGCACCAGCGGCACGCCGAGCGCGACGACGAACGCGAGCAGCGACATTCGTCGCGACTCGCGCACGCGCACCCAGCGCAGCGCCGCGAGTACCGCGAACAGCGCGACCACCAGCTTGCTGCCGAGGATCGTCATCTGCAGATTGTCGAGCAGCTCGAGGTTGCCGGCACCGACCGCGTTCTCGACGTTCTTCAGCGCCTGCTCGAGATGGGCCTCGGTGACCTCGGCGCCCTGCGAAGTCAGCGCCTGCTCCGCGAGCGCCGACCCGAACGACTGGTAGTCGATCACCGACAGCACGCCGGCGAGGCTCAACAGCACCGCAGCGAGCCACAGCCCGGCCCGTCGCCACGCGGCGTAGTCCTGCGCCAGCGGCGGCTCGACCGCCGCCGCCGCGGCGGCGAGCTCCGCCCGCTCGTCGTCGGCGGCGCGTTCGCGCTGGAAATCGGCAGCGGTCACGCGCCGCACGAAGCGCTGCGCGAGCTCGGGAAACGACGGCTGTGACATGCGCGGGATGCTACGCGAAGATCTCCGCGAGCGAACCCGCATCGAGCACGGCAAGCGCCCACCGCTCCAGCTCGTCCTCACCGGCCGCCGCGATCCGCGCACGGTAGTCGGTAGACAGGGCGCCGAAGCGGCGTTCGAGCTGCTGCAGCAGCAGCTGCACCCGCCCTTCGCGAAGACCTTGTTGTCGGCCTTCCTGGCGGCCTTCCTGGCGGCCTTCTCGTCGGCCCAGCTCGATCCCTTCGAGCCGGCCCTCGCGACGCAGTTTCGTTGCAGCGGTTTCCATGATCTCACTCACTTCGCGGTCGACCGTGTGGTGGACGATCTCGATCAGCGCATCAGCCGGCGTCGCCGACGTCGTCAGAACATACTCCGACAGCGCCGACATCGCCTCGCCCCCGGCCGGGGAACGCACCAGCTGCCGCAGGAGGAACGCCCACCGCCCGAACCACTCCAGCATCTCCGCCGGCGCCGCCCGCGGCAGGAACTGCAGGGCGGCGATCGACAGCTTGCCGAGCACGGTGAGCGCGAGCCCGTCGACCTCGCGCGGAGCCAGCTCGGTGAAGCTGCGCACGATGCAACGGAAGCGCGGCTGCGTGGTCGCGGCATCACCGGCGGCAGGCGCTGGCGCGAGCAGCTCGGTGAACTCTGCGGGCCCGCGCCATGGCCGCCTGCCATGGTGGACGACGATCGGCACGATGCGCGGCAGCCGGCGCGGCCGCGGGCGCTCGCGCGCAATCTGACGCCAGACCCCGAGCACGTAGTCCAAGAGTCGCAGAACGGTCCAGCGATCGGTGCGCGACAGGTGTTCGACGACGATCAGGATCCGCAACTCGAGGAACCGACCTCGCACCGCGAACAGCAGATCCGTCTGATGCCGCCGAAGCTGCCGATCGAGGCGCGTGCCGGGGCAGAGCCGCAGCGTCGACCAGTCGCAGGCGGCGCCGACACTCGCCGGCAGCAGGGCCTGCAGCAGCGGGATGGCATGCTCGATCTGGCCGAAGGTGTAGCGGAACAGCGCGTCGTGGGGAGAGTTCGCCACGCGGGCCTGTGGTGCGAAACGGCCTCGCGGTTACATCGAACCGTCGAATCGCGGCTCAGCGGGCCGCGGCGCGCAGCCGGTCACCGGGGATCGCCTCGACCGTTCGCCCCAGCCCGGTCGTGGTCTCGGCGGCCGCGAGCGAGTCGTAGATCGCCTGCTCGGTGGCATCGGCGACCGCCACGAACAGTGGCGAGAGACGATCCCCCGCCATCACCGGTTCGCGGTAGCCGGTGGTCGAGAACGCGATCGCGTAGTCGCCGCTGCCGTTCGAGAACGATGCCCCGGCGCGCGCCATGCCGGCGAAGGCACGCGTCGCGAGCCGGCCGAGCGCGTGGCTGTCGAGCGGTGCATCGGTGGCGACCACGATCATGCAGGAGCCGTCGTCGTCCGCCGGTGTCGCCGCCGCACCGCTGCCGCCGAGCGTGCCACCGAAGTTCGTCTGCACCAGCACACCGATGACGTGGCCGCGTACCAGCCGCGAAGCAGTGCCGATGCCGCCCTTCCAGCCGAAGCAGACGGTGCCGGCACCCGCGCCGACGCAGCCGACCGCGACGTCGCCGCTGCGGGCGTTCCGGATCGCCTCGCGCACGTGCTCCCGCGTGACCGGCCGCGCGCGTATGTCCGACAGTCTGCCGTCGTTGGTCTCGCCGACGACGACGTTGATCGACCGCACGTCCTCGTTGCCGGGCAGACCGAGCAGCCAGTCGAGCACCCCGTCCGCGACGCGGTGCACGTTCAGCGTGCCGCAGAGCGCGACCGGACTCTCGAGCTGGCCGAGCTCGAGCAGCTGCGTCGCACCGATGAGCTTGCCGTAGCCGTTCTGCACCTGCAGCGCGGCCGGCACCTTGTCGCGGAACGGGTTGTCGCCCGGCGGCAGGATCACGGTCACGCCGGTGTGGAAGCGCTCGCCGTCGTCGATCGTGCAATGGCCCACGCGCACGCCGGGAACGTCGGTGATCGCATCGTGGACGCCGCTCGGCAGCGCGCCGACCTCGATGCCGAGATCGCGCGCGCGCACCCGTCGACCGGCCTCGCCGACCGATCGCGAGGACCTCGCTTCGTCGATCGGCAGGTTCGCAGCCGGTCGACCGGCGCACGCCCCGGACAACAGCAGCAGCAGGACCGGACGGCAGACGTGCATCGCGCACAGCATGCCGCACCGCACCGCGGGTCGCCAGCACCGGCGCCGGCGGTGGAATCGAACCCACCGGCGCGCGACACTCCGAAACACATGGCCAAGATCACCTTCAAGGGCAACCCCGTCACCACCACCGGCGACCTCCCGACGGTCGGCGCCGCCGCTCCCGCGTTCGCGCTCGTCAAGAACGACCTCGGCGCGATCACGGAGCAGGACCTCGCCGGCAAGAACGTCGTGCTCAACATCTTCCCGAGCATCGACACCGGGGTCTGCGCGACGTCGGTGCGCCGGTTCAACGAAGCGGCGGCGAAGTTGCCCGACACCGCCGTGCTGTGCGTCTCGAAGGACCTGCCGTTCGCCCAGAAGCGGTTCTGCGGCGCCGAGGGCATCGACAACGTCGTCACCGCGAGCGCGTTCCGCGGCCCGGACTTCGGCGCGGCCTACGGCGTGACGATGACCGACGGTCCGCTCGCCGGACTGTTCGCGCGCGCCGTCGTCGTGCTCGACAAGAACGGCAAGGTCGTGCACAGCCAGCTGGTGCCCGAGATCGCGCAGGAACCGGACTACGACAGCGCGCTCGCGACCGTCCGCTGAGATCGCGGCTCTGCCGCAAGCGACGGCCGTCAGTGGAAGTCGCGGCTGCCGCCGCTCTCGGGCCGTGTCGACACCGCCGGCACCCAGAAGCGTTTCGCGACCAGGTGCACGACACCGTCCTGCTGCTGCAGCCGACCGGCGACGGCGAGGAAGCTCGCGGTCTTGATCAGCGCCGCGAACTTCTCGTAGGTGTCCTGCCAGACGACGACGTTGACGAAGCCGGTCTCGTCCTCGAGCGTCATGAACACCACGCCCTTGGCGGTGCCGGGCCGCTGGCGACAGATCACGAGGCCGGCGGTCTGGGCACCGGCGCCGTCGCGCAACCTGCCGACCGCGAGCGCGTCGAGCAGCCGCAGCTTCTGCAGCTGACCGCGCAGCGCTTCGAGCGGATGGCCGCGAGCGCTGTGGTGACCGGCGCGGTAATCCCAGGTCACCGTCGCCATGACATCGAGCGGCCGGAACCGCGGGCTCGCGTTCGCGTCGCGCAGCGCCAGCGCGCCGGCGCCGTCGGCCGGCCGCCACACCGCCCACAGCGCCTCGCGCCGATCCGACGTGAACGCCTCGAGTGCGCCGATCTCGGCGAGCATCGCGAGCTGCTTCTTGTCGAGCGCGGTGCGGCGACGGAAGTCGTCGAGATCGCGGAACGGTTGCGCCGCG
>JAGQRB010000545.1 GCA_020425925.1 Planctomycetota bacterium | reverse complement strand
TCGCTGCGGTTCGGATCGAACGGCGCGGTCGCGCGCGCGCGCCCCCCCGGGGGCGCCGCCGGCGGGACGATCTGCGACCAGGACTGGCCGTCCCATTCCCAGGTGTCGTCGGGCGGGAACACGTTCCAGGTCGATGTGCCGCCGAAGAGCACGGTGCGGCTGCGGACCGGGTCGAACGCGAGCGCGTGACCCGATCGCGGCGACGGCCGGGTCCCTGTCGGTCGCGCCGCCCAGGTGCTGCCGTCCCATTCCCAGGTGTCGTCCAGCGCGCTGCCGTCGTCGCCGCCGAACAGGACGATACGAGCACGCGCGAAGTCGTCCGCGAGCGCCATGCCGTGGCGCGCGGGAGGCGCGATCGCGGGTGTCCGCGGCGTCCAGGTCGTGCCGTCGAACGTCCAGGTGTCGCCGAGCGGTGATCCGAAGCTGTTCGTGCCGCCGAACAGCACGAGCTCACCGCGCGTCGTGTCGAACGCCGCACCGAAGGACACTCGGGGCGACGGCCGCACGGGCGGTTGCACGTCGGTCCACTCGACACCGTCGTAGCGGGCGGTGGTCACGGTGAACGCGGAGCCGCCGCTATCGATGTCGACGCTCCAGACCACCTCGCGCTGCGGGTCGTAGCAGAGCACCGGACTCCACGGCGTCCGCAACGGCACCGTGCGCTGGCGCAGCTCGTTGCCGACGAGCTCCGAGGTCTCGCCGCGGAACCCGACCACGACCAGGCGCCCGCGCGCCCGGTCGAAGGTGCTCGCGAGCGGGATCGCGAGATCCCGCAGCCGCCAGTCCTGGGTCGGCACGGCACCCGCGGTGGCGAGGACGGTGAACAGGACAATCGATCGGCTCGTCGGCATCGGGCAGGCTCCGGTCTGGCAAAGTGCGCCGCCTGACCACTGCAGTACCCGTTCCGAACGGCGTGGCTGCTATGTTCTCCGCCGATGAGCACCTTCGCACGATCGCGTCCCCTCGGCATCCTTGCGCTCTGCTCCCTGTCGCTCGCCGCGCAGCAGACGGCGGAGAAGACGATGCCGGTCTTCACCGACGGCATGGCGCAGGTCGTCGACGCGTTCGCCGATCGCGGCGAGTGGATCCACGATCGGCTCTGGGTCGAGACCGACTTCGACAGCGACGGCGACGGTGCGCACGATCGCGTGTTCGTAAACGTTACGCGGCAGAAACAGACCGATACCGAAGGCCTGAAGGTGCCGGTGGTCTACGAGACGAGCCCGTACTTCGCCGGCATCGGCAGCACCGACTCGAGCTACTTCTGGGATCCGCACCAGGAGCTCGGCGACAAGCCGAACACGCGCAAGGCGATGCCGCCGATCCGATTCGCGGCCGACCGCGAGCGCATCGATCCGCGCGACGGCTTCGCGCGCTACTGGCTGCCGCGCGGCTTCGCGGTGGTGCAGTCGGACTCGCCGGGCACCGGACTCTCGCAGGGCTGTCCGACGATCGGTGGCTCGAACGAGGCGTTCGCGCCGAAGGCCGTGATCGACTGGCTCAACGGCCGCGCCAAGGGCTTCACGACGATCGACGGCAACGAGGAGATCGAGGCGAAGTGGTGCACGGGCAAGGTCGGCATGGTCGGCACGTCCTACAACGGCACCCTGCCGATCGCGGCCGCGACGACCGGTGTCGAAGGCCTCGAGGCGATCATCCCGATCGCGCCGAACACGTCGTACTACCACTACTACCGCAGCAACGGCCTGGTCCGGCACCCGGGTGGCTACATGGGTGAGGACGTCGACGTGCTCTACGACTTCATCAACAGCGGGGATCCGAAGAAGCGTGACTGGTGCAACCAGCACGTTCGCGACGAGCTGCTCGCCGGTCACGCCGACCGGATGAGCGGCGACCTCAACGACTTCTGGGCCGGTCGGGACTACGCCAACCAGCTCTCGAAGTTCCACGCCGCGGCGCTGATGGTGCACGGCTTCAACGACTGGAACGTGATGCCCGAGCACACCGTCCGGATCTACGAGATCCTGAAGAAGAACGGCGTCACCTGCATGGCGTGGTTCCACCAGGGGCCGCACGCCGATCCGCTGCCGTCCGAGCTCAAGAACCGCTGGTTCACGCGCTTCCTCTACGGCATCGAGAACGGCGTCGAGACCGGGCCGCACGCGTTCGTCATGCGCGAGGACCAGCCGCTGCGCGGCGGCGAGACGACGCCGTATCCGGACTATCCGAACCCCGGCGCGTCGCCGGTGAAAGTGTTCCCGACCGCCGGCGGCCCGAAGACCGGCGGTCTCGCGCTCCAGCCCGTCGCGGACAGCGTGTCCGAGACCCTGATCGACGACGCCGCGCAGAAGGGCGCCGACCTCGCCGGCGCCGAGGCGTCCGAGCACCGGCTGCTCTACACCACGCCGGAGCTGCAGCACGACCTGCATCTCTCCGGTACCGCGACGCTCGAGATCCGGCTCGCCGCCAGCAAGCCGGCCGTCAACCTGTCGGTCTGGCTGGTGTCGCTGCCGTGGGAACGTTCGCGGCGCGTCACCGACAACATCATCACGCGCGGTTGGGCCGACCCGCAGAACGCCAGGTCGCTGCGCGAGAGCACGCCGCTGACCCCGGGTGAGTTCGTCACGCTGCGCTTCGGCCTGCAGCCCGACGACCAGGTCGTGCGTCAGGGTCAGCGCGTCGGTCTGATGATCTTCGCGAGCGATCACGACTTCACGCTCTGGCCGCCGGCCGGGACGGAGCTCACGGTCGACCTGCAGGGGACCAGCCTGGAACTTCCGGTCGTCGGTGGCCGCGCCGCGTTCGAGAAGGCGATCGGGCAGTAGGGTCGCGTTCAGCGCAGGCAGATCAGCAGCGTCGCGATCGGCGTCTCGAGCTCGGTCCAGTGCAGCTTGTAGTCCATGACCGGGCCCATGTCGTAGCGCTCGACGCACTCGTCGCAGAGCCAGCCCAGCAGTTCGAGCTGCAGCAGGTTGCCGATCGAGGCGTGGCGCCACGAATCGGTGAAGCTGAACTGCTGGCCGCGGAACACCGGGCCGGCGAGCCCGCCGAACGCGAAGCCGATGTCGGCGCCGTCGCCGTCGTGGGCCAGCACGACGCGACCGTTGCCACCGCCGGCGAGGCGCTCGAGCAGGCGACCGTAGAACTCGCTGATCGGTGGTTCGGCCATGCCGCAGTGTTCGAGGCCCTTCCAGCTCGTCCGTTCGACCGCGAGCATGCGCTCGTGCAGCTCGCGCGCCGCAGCGCCGGTACGAGGCACGTGGCGTGTGAACGTGACGCCCCGGGCCCCGGCCCGGCGACTCGCCTGGCGCAGGTTGCGGCGCAGATTCGCCGACCGGCGGCCGAGGAAGCCGTCGAGGCCGCCCGCGAGCGACGCGCTGCGGAGGGGCGTCGAGGCCAGCGCATAGATCTCGCAGCGGTCGCGCAACGCGCCGACGATCCGGCGCGCGAGCTCGCCGTCCGGGGCGAGACCGCTGACCTCGAGGGCCTGCGCGTTCGGGTTCGTCGCGAGCTCGGACACGAAGGCTCCGAGCAGCGGCACCGGGTCGTCGCCGACGACCGGGCAGCCGAACTGCCAATGCGATTCGAGCGGCTCGAGCACGTGGTCGCCGATGCCGTCGCGCAGTTCGGCGAACGCCAGCAGGTTGTCGTCGGCGCGCCGCAAGTGCAGCGGACGGCGCGGTGCGAAGGCCTCGTGGAACGCGATCTGCCACTCGGCGCGGCAGCAGAACGGGTCGGGGTGCGCG
>JAGQRB010000544.1 GCA_020425925.1 Planctomycetota bacterium | reverse complement strand
GTACGCGAGTCCGACTCTACGGGCGTGTTGTCGACGTCGACGAGACGCCGGCCAGTTGCCTGCCGGTGCACATCACTCCCCTTGCCGCCGACGGCGAGGAGCCGATCCCGGTCGCGCGGCATGCGGTCTACACCGACACGGCGGGTCGCTTCGAGTTCCGGGGTCTGCCGCCCGGGCGCTATCGCGTCGCGGCTGCCGGCCATCGCAGCCGCGTCACCATCGTCGACGTCGACGCACCAGCGCAGCCGACCGACGACCCCGTCGTGCTTCGGCTGCAGCCGACGAAGACGATCTGCGGCACGGTCCGGTTCGCCGATGGCAAACCGGCACCTGGCGCCCAGGTGCATCTGAACGAACCGATCCCGGAGCTCGGCATCGTCGTCACTTGCTCGGACCACGAAGGCCGCTTCGAGGTCCCCTGCACGGGAGGCCGCGACGCCTACGACGTCTTCGCCAGGTTCGCCACGCTCGTCGGCGGTCGCGTCGCGAGCATCGCGTCGCAAAGACGAGTCGCGCCCGGTCGGGCCGACGTCGACCTCGTGTTGAACTTCTGACGCGGGATCCGCGCGTGTCAGAGCGCGCCGACGTTCGACTCCACCCACTGCACGATCGCATCCCGCGCCATCGCGCCGCTCACCCGCGCGACCTCACGCCCGCCGACGAACAGCACCATCGTCGGGAGGCCGCGGATCTCGAACCGTTGCCCGAGCTCCGGGTTCGCCTCGGTGTCGACCTTCGCGAGCAGCGCCGTCGTCGCCAGCGGCTCCGCGGCCGCGGCGAAGTGCGGCGCCATCGTGCGACACGGGCCGCACCACGGCGCCCAGAAGTCGACGGCAACCGGTAGGCCGGCGCGCCCGACGAAGCGATCGAACGACGCCGTCTTCAGCTGGGCGGGCGCGGCGCCGAGCAACCGCGCGCGGCAGTCGCTGCAGATCGGCACGTCGCGCAAACGGGCGGTCGGCACGCGGTTGAGAGCGCCGCATGCCGCACACGGCACGATCAGCGCGTCTTCGGCTCGGGGGGTGGTCGACATCGGGATCCGGTATAGGACACCGCGCCCACCCAGCCGAGGTGCACTTCGACCCACCCCCGGTTGACACGGCAGAGCTCCCACCCGAGGTTGCCGGACGTGGCAACCGTCCGACTGCTCGCCGTTGCGGCGCTGGCGCTGCCGGCCGTTGCGCTCATCACCCAGATCGCGCCGGCCGCGCTGCTGCTGCGCGACGCGGTGGTTCCCGCGCCCCACCACACCGCGTTCGACACCGAGCGCGGTCGCCTCGTCCGCCTCGGGCGCGCTGGCGAAACACGCGAGCTCGACGGTGCGACCTGGCTGGTGCGGCCCGGACCCGGTCCGCGCTTCGAGGCCGGCGCGCTGGTGCACCGTTGGTCGCGCGGTCTCACGCTCGCGTTCGGCGGGGGTCAGACCTTCGAGTTCGACGGGCGGACCTGGGAACGACGCACCCCGGCTTCGTCGCCGCCGGCGAAACGGCTGTTCGCGTGCGCCTACGACCTGCTGCGCGACCGCGTCGTCCTCTTCGGCGGGGTCGAGGTCTCGGGGCTCGCCGGCGACACCTGGGAATGGGACGGCGTGACCTGGACCCAGCGCACCACGACCGGCCCGCCGGCGCGCCGCGACGCCGGCTTCGCGTTCGACCTGGCCCGCGGCCGCGCGGTGCTGTTCGGTGGCATGGGACTGTTGGGCGTGCTGCTCGGCGATACCTGGGAATGGGACGGCACGCTGTGGACGCAGACAGCGCCCGCGAATCCGCCCGCACCGCGCACCGGTCCGGCCGTCGGCTACGACCCGACCCGGGCGCGCATCGTCATGCACGGCGGCCTCGATCTGTCGGGCAGCACCGGCGTCGCCGCCGACGTCTTCGAGTACGACGGGGTCACGTGGCAGCTCGTGCCGACCGCGGGCACCGGGCCGGGAGCGCGTTTCGATCACGACCTGCTCTTCGACGACCGGCGCGGCGAGCTGCTCGCGGTCGGCGGCGAGGACGCGGTGACCCATCAGCGCGACATCTACTCGTGGAATGGCACGCGTTGGCTGCTGGCTGCACCGGTGCCGCGTCAGGCCGACGCGGTCTACGGTTCGCGCGCGGTGGCCGAGCCGCTGCAGGGCGGCGCCTTGCTCTACGCCGGCTCGACCTGGCGTTGGTCGAACGGCAGCTGGACGCTGCTGCCGACGCCGAGCTTCGGGCTGCGCGTCAACCCCGCGATGTGGTCCGACGGCAGCAACGCGTTCCTGTTCGGCGGCAACGACCTGCTCGGTGGCTGGGTCTCGCAGGACATGCGACGCTGGAACGGCACCGACTGGCAGCTCGTGCTGCCGGCGACGCCGCCGCCGTCGCGCACCAACGCCGCGGTCGCCTACGACGCGGCGCGCGGTGAGGCGGTGCTGTTCGGCGGACGTTCGGCCGCTGCCGCGCTCGATGACACCTGGGTCTATGACGGCACCAACTGGCAGCAGCGCCTGGTCGCGGTTCGGCCGCCGGCCCGCAGCACCCACGGCATGGCGTTCGATCCCATCCGCGCGCGGCTCGTGCTGTTCGGCGGCGCCACGGCCAGCAGTGCCAGCGGCGCGCGCAACGACACCTGGGAATGGAACGGCAGCGCGTGGAGCCAGGTCAATCCGCCGACGCGTCCGCCGGCCTACGGTGCCGCGGCGCTGGCGTTCGATCCGCGCAGCGCGCGCACCGTGCTGACGACGGCGCCGAGCTCGGGCTCCGTCGCACCGACGCCGGTCGAGGTCTGGACGTTCGATGGCGCGTCGTGGACGGCGCTGCCGATCCACGAGCAGCGCGTCGCCACCTTCGTGCACTCGCTGGTGCAGCCGGCGGGCGGCGCGAGTCTGTTCCTGTTCGATGGCTCGTCGGCACAGGAGCTGCTGCTGGCGGCGCCGGTGCTCGAGGACGTCGGCAGCGCGTGTTCGCCGGCCGCGCCGCGCCTCTCGGCACGGAGCTGGCCCGAAGTCGGTGGCAGCGAGTTCGGCGTCGAGGTGCTCGCAGCGCCACCGGCCGGCGCCTGCCTGCTCGCGATCGGTGTCGGCAATGCGGCGACGCCGGTGGGCTCGTGCACGCTCTACCTCGGCCAGGTCGTCACGCAAGCGTTGCTGCCGGCCAACACCGCCGGCTTCTGCAGCCACCCCGTGCCGATCCCGCCGCAGGCCGCGTTGGTCGGGGTCGAACTGCGGTTCCAGGCCGGGGTGCTGCAGAGCGGGCCACCCGGGTTCACGCTTTCGGCCGGGCTGCGCATCGTCGTCGGCGGCTGAGCTCCGGAGCATCGACCCGGCCGAGAATCGACCCGGCCAAGAATCGACCCGGATCGTGCAACGCTGAGCCGGGGCCATTCGTCCTACTCTGGCCGCACCGATGTCCACCCCCCGCTCACCTGCCGACGCCATGCTCGCGCACGGACACTTCGTCCGTGACATCGTGCGCTCGCTGCTCGCCGGCGCCGATGGCGAGGACGACGTCGTGCAGCAGGCGATGCTGCGCGCCGTCGAGCGCGGACCGGATCGACCGGAGCGCCTGCGCGCCTGGCTCGCGCGCGTCGCGCGCAATCTCGCGATCGATCATCTGCGCGCCGGGCGCCGCCGTCGCAGCGCGCATGCGGAGCAGGCCGCCGATCCCGGTCGTGGTCCGGTGCCGTCCTCGGCCGACGTGCTGCAGCAGGAGGAAGAACGCCGCCGCGTCGTCACCGCCGTGCTGGCGCTGCCGCAGCCCTACCGCGGCGTGCTGCTGCTGCGCTACTGGGAGGACCTCGAGCCGAGCGCGATCGCCGCCCGCCTCGGCCTGCCCGCCGGCACGGTGCGCTCGCAGCTGAAGCGCGGGCTCGAGCTGCTGCGCGCCCAGCTCGACGCCACCTACGGTCGCCGTTCCGCGTGGCTCGCCGCGCTCACCCCGTTCGCCGCCGTCGCGGCCCCCGCACCGGTCGCCGCGACCGGTGCAACCCTGCTCTCGCTCGCCCCCCTGCTCATGACGCACACCAAGCTCGCTGCTCTGGGCGCCGCCCTCGCCGGCGCCGGCATCCTGACCTGGCTGCTTGCCACCTCCGACCCGCGCCCCGAACCGACACCGGTGGCTTCGGCCCCCTCCGATGCCGTGCCAGCGAGCACCACGCCGGCCGCAACCGACTCCGGCGCGCCCGCCGTCGCCGCCACTCCGCCGGCGACCGTGCCGCAGCGGTCCGACGCAGCGCTGCCGGACGAGTCGGCGCTGGTCGTCTCGGGCCGTGTCACCCACGAGGGTGTGCCGGTCGGCGACCTGCCGGTGCAGCTCGCGTGGTTCGACGGCTTCGGCACGGACGGCACCGCGACGGCGGAGCACGAGCTGCGTGCCGACGCCGACGGGCGGTTCGTCTGGCGCGGCGAACGGCGGGCCGCGGCGGCCACGGTCCGCGCCATGATCACGGCGCCGGGAATCGTGGCCTGGGCGGCCACCGAGCTCGTCGAGCCGGGCCAGGCGGCGGTCGAGCTCGAGCTCGCCGTGCTGCCACTGACTCGTACCCTGCGCGGTCGGGTGCACGACACCGACGGCCGGCCGATCGCCGACGCGGAGCTCTCGATCAACCGCTTTCCGGCGACGGTGACGCGTTCGGGTGACGACGGCCACTACGAGCTGCGGGTGCCGCCGGCGGGCTACCCGCTGATCGTCGCGGCGAAGGGCTACTGCAGCCGCATCGAACCGAGCTACATGCCTGACGACGCGACGACGCACACGTTCGATGTCGAACTGCGGCCGGGCGTCACCGTGGCCGGGCGTGTCGTCGACGAGCAGGCGATGCCGGTCGCGGGCGCCGTGATCCGGACGTCGGGCGCGTTCGCCAGCGCCGTGACCGGTGCCGACGGCACCTTCGAGCTCGACGCCGGTGTGCCCGGCACGGGCCACGAGGTGACCGCGCGCAAGCCCGGTTTCCAGCCAGCGCGCGTCATCGCCGAAGCCGGCGATCGCGCTGTCGAGCTGGTCCTCCGGCCCGGTCTCCGACTGGTCGTGCGCGCGGTCGACAGCGCGGGCGAGGGCATCGCCGGTGCCCGCGTGTCGATCGTGCCGGATCGGATGGCCGCCTGGCAACGCATGGGCACCACCCAGACCGACGGCCGGTTCCGACTCGAGGACCTCGCCGCCAAGGAGTTCGAGCTCGTGCTCGAGAAGAAGGGCTACATCCGGGTCAAGGTCGCGGTCGATCCCGGCGCCGCGGTGGACGAGCTCGCGCTCGAGATGCGGCCCGGCCACACCACCCGCGGTCGCGTCGTCGACCCGGACGGCCACCCGCTCGCCGGCGCTTCGATCTACTGCCAACGCCCGACCGGCTCGGTGCTCGATCGCAGTGTCGGCGGCCGCGACACCACCGGCGTCGACGGCCGCTTCGAGATCGACGGCCTGCCGCCCGAGCCGTTCGTGCTCTACGCCCATCACCCGGACTACACCCGCGCGGAGGTCGAGTTCGCCGCGGGTGACCACGACGGCGTCGAGGTACGGATGCAGCCGGCGGTGGCGGTGCGGGGCAGGGTCCTCGACGGCACCACTGGCAAACCCGTCGCGCAGTTCACGATCGCGATCGCGCCGGTGCCCGAGATCGGGATGTTCCCCGACCCCGAGGTCTTCGACAGCAGTGACGGGCGTTTCCGAATCAGCGATTGGCGCATGAAGGCCGGAATGGAGCTCTTCCTCGAAGTCCGCGCCGACGGCTACGCGCGGCAGCGGCTGCGCGGCAATCCGGCCCTCGACCCGGCGCCGGATCAGCTGCTCATCCGGCTGTTCCCGGGTGTCGAGGTCACCGGCGTGCTGCGCGACGCCGCGACCCGCGAGCCGATCGCCGGGGCCCATGTCGACATCCGGTACGGGACCCCGGATGCGCCCGAGAACAAGGCGTTCGAGACCATGCTGGTGATCCGTCGCGAACGGCGCGGCGAGCGCACCGACGCCGAGGGCCGGTTCGCGTTCGCCGACGTCCCGGCCGGCCCGGCGCGCCTGACCTTCGCCGGCGGAGGTTACGCATCGGCCGTCTTCGGGCCGTTCGAGGTCGGCGCCGGGCCAGGTCGGCTCGAGCTCGAGCCGACGCTCTCGGCCGGCGTCGCACTGCGCGGCCGCGTCACGGGTGTCGCCGAGCCTGGCAAGCTCAGGGTGCAGGCCGAGCGCGGCCCCGGCGACTACGTGAAGGTGCGCGTCGCCGCCGACGGGACGTTCGAGTTCACCGGCATCGGAACCGGAACGACCAGGCTCTGGCTCGGCGTCGCCGACCGGACCTACACCACGCAGGTCACCGTCGGCGACACCGATGTCGAGGGCGTCGAGTTCGCGGTCCGGCCGGGCAGCGGCGCGGTGCGGGTCGCGGTGCGCGGGCTCGCCGCCGGTGAGGTCTGGTTGCGCGCGATCGGCGATTCCGAGGCCGCGCGGCGCGGCACGCGGATCGGCACCGAGTTCGCCGCCGGCGAAGTCGTCGTCGACGGCCTGGCGCCGAGCCGCTACACGGTCGAGGTGCTCGGCGAGGGTGGCCGCAACCGCAGCGCCGAGGTCGAGGTCGGCAGCGCCGAGGTGACGGTGACCGTCGATATCGACTCGCGCTGAGCACCGGCTACGATCGCGGCATTACAAGCGTCCTCTGGTTCGTCGTCGGCCTGCTGGCGCTGATCTTCGGCGCCGAACTGCTCGTGCGCGGCGCCGGCCGCCTCGCCGCATCGTTCGGGGTTTCGCCGCTGGTCATCGGGCTCACCGTCGTCGCGTTCGGTACCAGCGCGCCCGAAGTCGCGGTCTCGGTCGGCACCGCGTGGACCGGCCACACCGATCTCGCGGTCACCAACGTCGTCGGCAGCAACATCTAACGTGCTGCTCATCCTCGGCGCCAGCGCGCTGGTCACGCCGCTGCTGGTGCATGCCCAGGTGATCCGACAGGAGGTACCGATCATGGTCGGCGCTTCGGTGCTCGTACTGCTGTTCGCCCAGGACCGCGCGATCGGGCGGCTCGACGGCGCGGTCCTGCTCGCGCTGCTGGCGGCCTACACGCTGTTCCTGATCGTGCAGTCGCGGGCCGAAACGCGAGCGAGCGCGGCGGACGTCGCGGTTTCGGAGTCGGAGCCGGGCGGCAGGCCGTCGCACTGGAGCCTGCAGCTCACCGCCGTCCTGGCCGGGCTGCTGCTGCTCGTCCTCGGTTCGCGCTGGCTCGTCGCCGCGTGTGTCGACCTCGCGACCGCGCTCGGCGTCTCCGAGGCCGTGATCGGGCTCACGGTGGTCTCGGCCGGTACGTCGATGCCCGAGCTCGCGACCTCGATCACGGCGGCGCTGCGCGGCCAGCGCGACATGGCGATCGGCAACGTCGTCGGCTCCAACATCTTCAACCTGCTCGGCTGCCTCGGCGTCTCGGCGATCGCCGCGCCGGACGGCCTGCCGGTCGCAGCACCGCTGCTCGCGGTCGATCTCTGGGTGATGCTCGCGGTCGCGCTGGTCTGCGTGCCGGTGTTCTTCACCGGGCGGGTGATCGCGCGCTGGGAGGGCGCGCTGTTCCTGCTCTACTACGCCGCGTACACCGCGTGGCTCGTGCTCGCCGAGACCGGTCGCGACGCCCTCGCACCGTTCGGCAACGCGATGCTCTCGTTCGTGCTGCCGCTCACGGTGCTCGCGGTCGTCGTAGCGTTCGTGCGGCAGCGCGACCGCTGAGCAGCCTCTCAGCGGGCGACGACGTCGTAGACCAGCAGCCGCGCGGTCAGCGGCTGCAACACCTCGGTCACCGCCCGGACGTGCACCGGATGCACCAGGTAGGCATTCATCGCCGCGGCGTCGCGGAAGCGCATGACCAGCGCGACGTCGAAGCTGTCGTCGACGACGTCGCGGTCGCTCGCCAACGCCCGGCCGACGTTGAGGTCGACGATGCCGTCGATCGCGCGGGCGAGATCTGCCGCGGTCGCTTCGATCCGCGCGATCGCCGCCTGATCGCCCGGTTGCTGCAGCCAGATCAGCACGATGTGATCGACGGTGCCAGCGGGCGGCCGGCGTTCGCCGACCGCGGCGCAGCTGGCGAGCACCGGCACGAACACGGCGGCGAGCACGAGCGAGAGCCGATTCATGCCTGCTCCGAGGCCAGGGAGCGATCCGCCGCGCGCATCGCGCCGAGCCGATCGACCGACGCTGGCGGCTCCGCCGGCCGCAGCGGTGCACGCCGCAGCGCCAGATCGAGCAGACGGTCGAGCAGGGCGCCGAACGAATAGCCGGCCGCGGCCGCGGCCTGCGGCAACAGGCTGGTCGGCGTCAGCCCCGGGATCGTATTGACCTCGAGCACGCGCGGACCGTCGGCCGCCATGATCATGTCGGTGCGTGACATCCCGTCGCAGACCAGCGCGCGGTGGCAGCGCTGCGCGAGCTCGGCGACCGCTGCCAGCTCGGACCCCGACAGGCCGCGCGGTGGGATCACCTCGTCGGTCGCCCCCGGCACGTACTTGGCCTCGTGAGTGAAGAACGCGGCGTGTTTCGGATAGATGCCGATCGCCGGCAGCGCCTCGAGCTCCGAACCGGTATCGCCGAGCACGGCGACGGTGATCTCCTCGCCGGCTACCAGCTCCTCGGCATACCACCGGCGAAACGTGCCGCCGAACTCGGCGAAGAAGCTCGCGAGGCCCGACGCGTCCTCGATGCGTTGCACCCCCACCGTGCTGCCCGAGAGGTCGGCCTTGACGAACGCGGGCGCGCCGACCGTGCTGGCGATGGCGGCGAACTCGAGCTCGGCGCTGGCGTCGCCGAGTCCCCGCGTCGGCAGGTAGGCCCGCGGCATCGGCACACCGGCGGCAGCCAGCGCCGCGCGGGTGCGCAGCTTGTCCATCGCGACCGCGGATGCCGCCTGACCCGAACCGACGCACGGCAGGTCGTAGAGCGCCAGCATGCCCTGGATCGTGCCGTCCTCGCCGAACGGGCCGTGCAGCACCGGGAACACCGCGCCGATGTCGGTGCGCCCGAGCAAGCGGTCGAGCGCGCGTCCCGGTCGCAGCGGGCCGTCGCAGCTGCCGTCGTCGGGCCGCCACGAGACACCCGCCGGCAGCGGTTCGCGGCGCGGCCACCAACCGCCGTGAAGGTCGAGGTAGACCGGCCACACGCGCCAGCGCCCGCGATCGAGATGCGCGAGGACCTGCGCCGCCGAGGCCAGCGAAACGTCGTGCTCCGGCGATCTGCCGCCGGCGAGAACCGCGATGTCCATCCGTAGCCACCCTCCCAGGTGTGGCCCGTGATCCTACGCCGGAGGCTTCAGCGCAGCGACAACGATCCGGTCGCGGCCGCAGCTCCCCAGAGGATCGCGTCGGAGCCACCGAGGCTCTGGACGAACGTGAGATCCTCGTGGATGACCTCGCGGG
>JAGQRB010000543.1 GCA_020425925.1 Planctomycetota bacterium | reverse complement strand
GGGCAGCTCGCGGGCGACGTAGTCGCGCATCCACCCCTCGGGCTCGGCGCGTCCGACCTCGCGCACGAGTCCGAGCAGCGCCGCGAGCGCCGAGTCCTCGGCCGTCGCCGCCAGCCGCTGCACCCCGGGCTCGACCCGTAGGCCGGGGTGTGCCAACAGACCGACCTGCAGCGCGGCGGCGAGATCGAACGGCACGAACTCGGCGACCGGCCACTCCATGGTCTCGTAGAGCTCGCCGTCGTGCAGTTCGCCATCCTCGTCGGTCCACTGCAGCGCGCGCCGCCCGAGGCTGGCGCGCCGCAGCCACTCGAGCCGCTCGATCAGGCCGGGGCGGAGCGAGCCCCGCTGCATCTCCGGGTTCTGCAGCAACACGCGGTCGAACTCGAGCAGCGCCGCCAGCACGCGGTCGTACTCGGCGAGCACGCGTTCCGGCTCGAACTCGGGCAGCGCCTCGCCGCACGCCAGCCACCGCGGCTCTTCGGCGGCGGCGCGCAGCGCGGTGTAGACCTTGCGGCGCGGCATGCCGGTGGTGGTCGACAACAGCGTCGTGACCGCCGTCGCGAGCGCGGCCGCCGAGTCCTTGTCGACGACCCCGCGACGGAACACCGCCACCGGCATCGCGAGCAGGTCGCGCGCGGCCGCCGCTGGCCCGAGCCGACCGTCGCGATACGAGTAGGTCGCGAGCTCGCGACCGGGCTGTAGTCGGGCCCACGCGGTCGCGCCGTGCACTGCCGCGCCGACCGGATGCCGCAGCCGGAAGCGCAGGTAGTAGAGCGAGACCTGCATCGTCGGCTCGTCGTGCCGCAGCACGCGGCCCTGGCGATCGAGCAGCGCTCCTCGCAGGCTCGGCACCGAGCGGAACGCCCAGCGATTCTGGTGGCTGCGCGCCGCCCAGACCTCGTGGTTCACGACCATGACCACGAACAGGTGGACGAGGACCACTGCCGCCGCGCCGACGAATACGACGCCGAGGCCGCCGATGCGCGTCGTCGACGAGCTCATTCGTCGTCCTCTGCGAACGCGGCGAACGGCGGCACGGCGCGCAGGCACCAGAGCAGCGGCGGCAGGAAGATCGCGGAGGTCACGACCACCATGCCGTCGAACGCCGAGCTCACGCTCGGTTGATCGAACACCCGACCGCAGAGTCCCGACAGCCGCGGTACCGCGAACGCCAGCAGCGCCGCGGTCGTCGCCTGCCAGATCCAGCGCTGACCGAAGAACCAACGCCGCAGCGGCAGCAGCAGCGCGACCGGCACGCCGAGCACCAGCAGGTGGACGGACAACGCCGCCTCGTCGACCAGCGCGCGCCCCATCGCAGCGCCGAGCAGCAGACCGGCCAGCGCACCGCGTTCGGCGAAGAACGCGAGGAACAGGCAGTGCAGCACGGTCGCGTCGAACGGCAACCCGAGGTCACGCAGCAGACCCGCGAGCAGGAACGTCTGCGGTGCCAATACGAACCACAGCAGCCACCGCCTCATCGCGGCTCCGGGCGCGCGACGACTTCGGCAGCGCGCGGGCCGCGCATCACCGGCAGGCTGACCTCGATGCGGCTCGGCCGCCCCGGCACCGGACGCGCGCTGCCGAGCAGCAGACCGGCCGGGCAGTGCGGTCCGTTGCTGCCGGTGAACAGGTAGCCGTTCGGCAGGCCGGCCTCCTCGGGCAGGAAGCGGTCGGCCTCGCAGTCGACGACGGCGTAGCCGGTCCGGCCCTCGACGACGATGCCGACCAGTTCGCGCGGGCGCTCGCCGGGCTCCTCCGG
>JAGQRB010000542.1 GCA_020425925.1 Planctomycetota bacterium | reverse complement strand
TGATGCGCGAGCCCACGCCGTAGCCGCCGCCGCTCCAGCCGGTGTTGACCAGCCAGGCCTGCGAGCCGTGCGCGGCGATCTGCTTGGCCAGCAGCTCGGCGTACTTGGTCGGGTGCCAGACCATGAACGCGGCGCCGAAGCAGGCCGAGAACGTCGCCTCGGGCTCCTTCACGCCCATCTCGGTGCCGGCGACCTTCGCCGTGTAGCCGGAGATGAAGTGGTACATCGCCTGCTCCGGGGTCAGCTTGCTGACCGGGGGCAGCACGCCGAACGCGTCACAGGTGAGGAAGATGACGTTCTTCGGGTGGCCGCCGACGCACGGGATCTTGGCGTTGGGGATGTACTCGACCGGGTAGCTGCACCGGGTGTTCTCGGTGATCGACTGGTCGGTGTAGTCGACGGTGCGCGTCGGACGGTCGTAGACGACGTTCTCGAGCACCGAGCCGAAGCGGATCGCGTTGTAGATCTCCGGCTCGTTCTCGGCCGACAGGTTGATGCACTTGGCGTAGCAGCCGCCTTCGATGTTGAAGACGCCGTCGTCGCTCCAGCAGTGCTCGTCGTCGCCGATCAGCGCGCGCGCCGGGTCGGCCGACAGCGTCGTCTTGCCGGTGCCCGACAGTCCGAAGAACAGCGAGACGTCGCCGTCCGGACCCTCGTTTGCCGAGCAGTGCATCGACATGACGCCGTTCTTCGGCATCAGGTAGTTCATGATCGTGAAGACGCCCTTCTTCATCTCGCCCGCGTACTGCGTGCCGAGGATCACGAACTCACCGCGCTCGAACGACAGGTCGACCGAGGTGTTGCTGCTCATCTCGTTGGTGAGCGGGTTCGCCGGGAACAGGCCCGAGTTGAAGATCGTGTAGTCCGGATCGCCGAAGCTCTCGAGCTGCGCCGCCGTCGGGCGGATCAGCATGTTGTGCATGAAGAGCGCGTGGTAGGCGTTGAGACAGATGATCCGGATCTTCTTCTGGTACTTCGGGTCCCAGCCCGCGAAGCCGTCGACGACGTAGATCTGGTCGCGGGTGTTGAGGAAGTCGATCGCGCGCCGGCGGTTGATCTCGAAGGTCTTCTCCGACAGCCGGATGTTGACCTCGCCCCACCAGATGTCCTGCGTCGAGGGCTCCTTGTCGACGATGCGCTTGTCCTTCGGCGACCGGCCGGTCTTCTCGCCCGAGCGTGCCATCAGGGCACCGCTGCTGCTGATCTTGCCCTCGCCGCGCAGGACCGCCTGCTCGTAGAGCCGGGCGGGGGCGGCGTTGCGCAGGATGTTGGTGACGGTGATGCCGTATTTCTTGAGGTCGAACGTGGACATGGTCGGGCTGCCGGGAACGGCTGCGGGGGTAGGCGGTGCCGCGCACCGTGTGAGGGGGGAAACACGCTAGCGAGCCGGTCGGTGGGGGTCCAGTCCTGGCGGCGGCCGGGCGCCCGCGAACGGTCGGTGAGTCGTTTTCCACCGCCGCGCCGCGCACGAAGATGAGGATTCGGGTTCGCCGTCGAATCCTCGGTCGCGGCGAGCCGGTCCTCGCGGCTCCTGCGTAGCCGTGTACGACCGCGGGCCTCCGAGCGCGCGGGCCTGCCATGCAACCGACTCGCCTTTCGCGCATCGACGCGCCGCCCACGCGCTGGAGCAGTGCGCTCGAGATCCTGCGCCGCCGCCTCGACCGCCTCCAGGCCGACCGCGAACTGCTGCGAGCAGCGCGGGCCGAAGCCGCGGGCGCCGACGACCCGATCTACGGGCCGCTGACCGCGGAGGCCGCCGAAGTCGCGTTCCCGCCGCGAGCTGCCGAGAAGACGCTTGCGCGCGACCGATCCGGCCGCTAGCGTCCGCGCCCCGAATCACGCGCCCGTAGCTCAATTGGATAGAGCACCTGACTACGGATCAGGAGGTTTC
>JAGQRB010000541.1 GCA_020425925.1 Planctomycetota bacterium | reverse complement strand
GGTTCACCGCGATCCCACGCCAGCGCGAGCCCGACGGCGAACAGGCCGCCGGCCGCGAGCGCGGTCCACCAGCGCTTCGTCCGGTTGCGCCCGCCGCCCGCTGCCGGCGCCGGTGGAACGAACCAGTCGCGTGCCGGCACCGGCGCGCCGGTCGGGTTCTGCAACCGCGCGAGTTCGGCGGCGAGCGCATAGGCCGACGCCGCCGCCAAGGCGAAGCGATCCTCGGGCCGCTTCGCCATCAGCCTGGCGATCAGCGCCGCCAGCCACTCGTCGATCGCCGGATTGACCTCGCGCAGCGCGCGCGGTTCGGCGCCGGAGACGCGATGGATCACCCCGAACAGCGTCTGGGCCCGGAACGGCGGATGTCCGGCGCAGGCGGCCCACAGCGTGCTGCCGAGGCTGAACAGGTCCGAACGATGATCGACGGCGTCGCCGCGGGCCTGCTCGGGCGACATGAACTGCGGCGTGCCGGTGATCGTGCCGCTGCGCGTCATCGAGACCTCGTCGGCGACGCGCGCGAGACCGAAGTCGCTGACCATCGCGCGCTCGACCCGATCCTCGAGCAGGACGTTCGCGGGCTTGACGTCGCGGTGCACGATGCCGACCGCGTGCGCCGCCGCGAGCGCGCGCGCGACCTGCAGGCCGACGCGCGCCGCCGCGCACGAGTCGAGCGGACCGTCGCGGTCGAGCCGCTGCTGCAGCGAGCCGCCGGGCACGTAGCGCATCACGATGTAGGGCAGCCCGCGGTATTCGTCGACCGAGTGGATCGGCACGACGTGGTCGTGCGCGACCGCCGCGACCGCGCGCGCCTCGCGTTCGAAACGTCGCCGCGCCGCGCCGCTGCCGCCGAACCGCGGCGCCATCAGCTTGATCGCGACGTAACGATCGAGCCGCGGTTCGAACGCCTTGAGCACGATGCCGGTGCTGCCGGCGCCGACCAGCGCGCGCACCTCGTAGTGCCCGAGACGCCCGAGCGACGCCGGATCGTCCGACGGCGCGAGGTGACGGCGGACCTCCTGCAACGCGTCCTCGACGCCGCCGTCGGCATCGCGCGCCCCGGGCGCGGCGAGGCTCGCCCCGAGCCCCTGCCACAGCGAGTCGTCGCCGGCGGCGCGCTCGAGCGCGCGCTGGCACGCCGGGCAGGCACCGACGTGGTCCGCGACGCGATTCTCGTCGGCCTCGCCGAGCTCGTCGCGCAGGTAGCGCTGCAGGAAGGCCGGATCGGTGCAGGGCAGGGGCCCCGCTGCGGCCGGCCGATTCGTCGGAGAGATCTTCTTCATGGCTGTCGTTCCTCGTCTCGCGGTGAACGAGCCGCAGCGGTCGCCGGCAGGTCCTCGAGCCGGGCGACCTTGTCGCGAATGCGCGCCACCACCCGGCACTTCGCGGTGTAGACGCTGCCGACCGGGAGGCCGAGCTCGGCGGCGACGTCCCCCGCCGGCCGACCGTCCACGGCCGTCCGCCGGAACGCCTGCCACGTCACTTCCTGCACCTCGGCCCGCACCTCGTTCGCGGCCCACTCGAGCAGCGTGCGGCGATACTCGGTGTCGAGACCGGCACCGTGGTCAGCGCCTGGATCGGCGAGCTCGGCGAGCGTGCGTTCGACCTCCGAGGCCGAACGCGCCGGTGTGCGCCGGGCGCGCGCCGCGATCGCGTCGACCGCGACGTTGCGCGCGACCCGGAACAACCAGGCCCGGAAGCTGCCCTTCGCGGCCGAGGGCTCCCACGTCGGCACCCGTTCGTGCACCGCCGTCAGGACCTCCTGGGTCGCATCGCGGGCGTCGGCATCCTGCAGCCCGAGGGATCGGCAGTAGCGGACGATCGCATGCTCGTAGACCCCGAGGAACTCGGCCCAGGCGTCATCGCTGCGCCGACCGAGTTCGATCAGCAGGCTCTGGCGGGTCCGGGGCGCGTTCGGCATGAGGGTCGCTGGTGAGCGTTCGACTTCGCGGCTCACCGGAGACTCCGCCGAGGAACGCGATCCTTACACGCTACCGCGAGATTCCTCATCCGGAGGACCGTCGTGTCGGCCGAGACTCGCGCGGCGAACCCGCCGCGGGTCGCGGTGGCGGGTAGCGGGTAGCGGCCTTCCGGCATTCCTCTAGTCCGGAACGCCGGGGTACTCGTCGGTCTCGCGCCCGCGATTGCGAACGAGCTGGCGGACCTTCAGGTTGAGCGCGGTACCGAGCAGCACGAAGACACCACCGAGCACGCAGAGTGCGGGCCGTACGCTGCCGCCGGCCTTGCCCGCGGCGGCGAGGAGCACCGGCATCACACCGAAGATCAGCAGCAGCACGCCGAAGCCGACGAGGATCAGCGCGAGCATGTCGGCGGCGCGCAGATCGCGCTTCGTATAGGTGGTCATCGTCGCGCGAGCTCCTTACAGGTCCTTGCGGAAGCATCGCACGAGCCCGACGTCGGCGAAACCCGCGGCGCGGTGGGCCGCGACGCTGGGCCCGTTCTCCGGATCGGCATCGGAAGCGAACTCGCGGCAGTCCCGGGCGCGCCCCCACGCCTCGGCGGCCCGAACCAGCGCACGGCCGATGCCCTGTCGGCGTACCTCGGGCCGGACGAACCAACCCTCGAGGTAGGCGATGCGGTGCGTGACGCAGCCTTCGGCGGTCGTCCGGATCGACAGCTCGGCGAACCCGACCACACGACCGTCGTCGCTCTCGGCGAACAGCACGTCCCAGGGCCCGCGCGGGAACTCGCCGCGATACCAGCTGTCGATCTCGGCCGCGTGTTCGGCCGCATTGCCGGGATCCGGCCCCTCGGGCCAGAGCGCGCAACGCATCTCGAGCCACGCCGTCGCGTCGGCCGGTGTCGCGGCTCGCACGGTGACGGTCACGGCCTCGCCCCGGTCCCGGTCACTGACCGCTCGCCCGCGGTTGCAGCTGCTCGCCGAGCCAGGCCCGCCACGGCCCGTCGAGCTGCTCGATCGGCCGACCGAGGTGGCGATCGAGCGCGCTGCTGCTGGTGCCCTTGACCTGCCGCAGCACCTCGCGCATGTAGCCGCCGAAACCGGTTCGGAGCCCGGCGGGCGTCGGCGCCTCGAGCACGAATGCGACCGCGAGTTCGGCCGCGGCCCACTCGAACACGTTGTCGTCCGAAACCCCGCCCCAGTACTTCTTGCTGTCGTACCGGCTGACGTGCGGCAGATCGCGTTCGGGGTGCGCGAGCACGAGCCGGGCCCCTTCGGGTTCGATGCGCCACGCCCCGAGCGCCGCGGCACCGGGTGGACCGACCATGCTGCGCTCGAGATAACGCGCGAGCCCGAGCTCGCCCCAGGCGGCGGGACGATAGCCCGAGTTGTAGTTCGCCCGGTCGGCGACGGTGGCGTGGAGCAGGTGCGAGGTCGCGGCCTCGAACAGCCGGGTCGGGCGCGCCGCATCGGCGGTGCCGAAGTAGGTCGAGCTGACCGCGGGCATGCCGTCGACGCCGCCGCCGGGGAAGAAGAACGGGTTCTTCTCGGTGTCGCCGCCAGGCACCGTTCGCTGGCCTGGAAAGCGCGCCGCGTCGCGCCAGATCCGCACCTCGAGCTTCGGCCCGAGGACCTCGTGGAGCTGCATCAGGCCGCCGAAGCGGTCGAACCAGACGACGTGGAAGCGTTCGAGATCCCAGAGCGCATCGACCACGCGCCGCAGCTCGGCGTTGCTCTGGACCTGGAAGCACTCGCCCGCAATGCACCAACCGTGCTGCCAGTCGGCACGTACCGCCTGCAGCGCGGCGAACGTCTTCCATTCGCCATCGCACGGCCACAGCCACTCGCCGCGGCGGCGGCGATGCCCGAGCAGCGTGTGCGCGCCTTCGTGATCGGGCGCGCGCAGCACGACGTCGAGCGCGGTCAGCCGCGCCAGATCGTGGAGCTCGCGGTCGGCGGCCCACTGCGCCATGAACCACCGGTGCTTCAGGTTGCCTGGCAGCCGGTCGAGCAGACCGAAGAACTCGCGTGTGCGGGTGCGCACCGTGTCGACCGCGGCGACGTCGGCGAGCGGCAGCTGTCGCCCGCGCTTGCCGACCTTCACGGTCAGGCCATCCGGTTCGTAGAGCGCCAGCACCCGACAGCGCAGCGACTCCCCGGCGC
>JAGQRB010000540.1 GCA_020425925.1 Planctomycetota bacterium | reverse complement strand
GGGTGTCCTCGTCGAGCACGAAGTCGTCGAGGAAGTCGTCGTCGTTGTAGTTCTCTTGCTCGCCGGTCATACGGTCTCCTGGGCGATCGCGCGCGTGCTGCCCCGGACCGTTCGCAGCGACATGCAGCCAGCGCGCCGCCGACGCGTCCTGGTCCGAAGAACGAGCAGGGCGGTGGCATCGGCGGTGACCGCCTGCCGCCGCCAGGGCGTGGATTGGGCGTGCTCGTTGTGCATCTTCGCGAATGGTCCCGGCTAGGTATATCGGCCGCGGCGGGGCTCCGACTGTTGTCTGCGGGTTGCCGCCATCGGCCGCTGCCACCGGGGTTTCCGCGATGCGTTCGGCAAGAAATCGAACTCTCGGCCGGCCGCGATCGCCGCCGGGGCGGGCTCAGGCGCCGCGTTCGGCCGCCAGCTCGCGGCTCAGATCGGACGACGGCAGCAGCCGCCGGACGCCGCCGCGCAGCACCGTCAGACCGAGCGAATCGACGTACTCGAGCAGCGGGATCAGGAACTTGCGACTGGTGTCGAGGCCGTCGCGCAGCTTCGGGATGTCGAGGACTTCGTCGTGCTGCAGGCAGTTGTCGCGGATCGCGTGCAGCACCGAGCGCACGACGCTGGCGGCGTAGTAGGTGTCGCCGACCTTCTCGATCCGCCCCTCGTCCTCGCCGCGGTCGAGCAGCGACAGCAACGAGTCGCCGCGCAGGCCGACCGCGACGGCGAGCTCGTCGACCGTCGGCGGCCGGAAGCCGCGCTGCTCGCATTCGGCCACCAGGCGATCGAACAGCTGCTGCCGCTCCGGCGGCAGCGGCTGCAGGCGGTCGAGGAACAGGATCTGTCCCTGTCGACCGGCGCGCACCCGCCCGGCCTCCTGCAGTCGCTCGAACACGAACTCGGCCAGCACCAGCGGCAGCGAGCGTGTGGCGCGCAGCGCCGAACGCTTGATCGAGGCCGCGTCGGGCCGACGCCCGAGCATGCGCTCGACGGACTCCATGAGTTCGCGCTCGCCGGCGTCGACGATCGCGACCGGGAACGCACGCATCGCACGGCGGTGCAGCAGCACATCGGGCATCGCCTCGACGAGCTCGACGACCTCGCCCTCCGGCCGCTCGAGCGCGTGCGCGAGATCGTCGACCGTGCGGCCGTCGGGTCCGGCCTGCTCGAGCTCGTGTTGCACGCGCGCCTCGGGCCGATCGCCAGCCGCGAGGATGCCCTGCAGCTCCTCCCCGAGCGCGCGACGGCGATAGCGCCCCGAACGTGACAGCCGCAGCACGCGACCGCCGCCGACCGTGACCGCCGGGTTCTGCAACCGCAGCAGGAACCGATCGGTCGCGGCGCAGGCGACGCCCTCGTCGAGTTCGAGCCGCACCGTCGCGCTATCGCCCGCGGTGAGCACGTCACGATCGAGCAGCAGCAACATGCCGCGCACCTCGACGGTGCCGGTGTGGAACCGGATCGGATCACGGTGACCGAGCTTCGGCGAGCGCGGGGTGAGCTCGAGCTCGACGTCGACCGCGTCGCCGCTGGCGAACACGCCCGGTTCGGCGCAGACCATGCCGCGGTGCACCCCGATCTCCTTGGCGTCGGGAACCGACAGCGCGGTGCTGTGGCCGGCGACGGCCTCCTCGACCTTGCCGCCGTAGGCATGGATGCCGCGCACCTTGACCTTGGCGCCGAGCGGCAACACCTCGAGCTCGGCGCCGGGCCGCACCGAACCGCTGAGCGGGATGCCGGTGACGACCGTACCGATCCCCGGCAGCGAGAACACGCGCTGCACCGGCATCCGGAACGGCCCGTTCGACTGCCGCGGCTCGACCTTCAGCGCCAGCGTCTCGAGCGTGGTCCGCAGCTCGTCGATGCCTTCGCCGGTAACCGAGCTGACGCGCAGGATCGGCGCGTCCGCGAGCACCGTGCCCTGCACCACCTTGCGGATCTCCTCTTCGGCGATCTCGGCGAGGATCTCGTCGACCATGTCGATCTTGGTCATCACGATGATGCCGTCGCGGACGCCGAGCAGGTGCACGATGTCGAGATGCTCGATCGTCTGCGGCATGACGCCGTCGTCGGCCGCCACCACGAGCATCACGAGGTCGAGGCCGGTGCAACCGGCGACCATGTTGCGCACGAAGCGCTCGTGACCCGGCACGTCGACGAGCCCGAGCAGTCGGCCGTCGCTGAGCTTCAATCGCGCGAAGCCGAGATCGATCGTCAGGCCGCGCTCCTTCTCCTCCTTCAGCCGGTCCGGATCGATCCCGGTCAGCGCCTGGACCAGCGAGCTCTTGCCATGGTCGATGTGGCCGGCGGTGCCGACGACGACGGGGTGGATCGACCGCGCCATGGCGTCCCGTGACTCAGTGACCGAGGTAGAGGATGCGCTGGCACGAACCGCAGGTGACGACCGAAGACTTGCCCATCAGCTTCGCGACGTCGTTCATCGTGATCTTGTTGTAGCAGCCCTGGCAGAAGGTGTCCTCGACCGCGCAGACCGCCATGCCGTCGCGAGTCTTGAACAAGCCCTCGTACTGCGCCAGCAGCTCCTCGTTGACCTGGTCGGCAACCGCCTGGCGCCGCGCCTCGACCTCGGCGATCGCGCCGGCGCGCGATTCACGCAGTGCCGCCGCCTCGGCGAGGAAGCCTTCGAACACCTTGCGCTCCTCGTCCTCCGCGGCCTGTGCCGCGTTGAAATCGGCCTTGTGCGGATCGAGGTTCTCGATCAGGCGCAGACACTCCTCCTGGGTCGCGTCGCGCTCCTTGCGCACCGCCTCGATCTGGAAGAGCGTCGCCTGATACTCGGCGTTGTTGCGGACGGTGGCGAGCCGCTCGTTGAGCTTCTTGATCTCGTTGTCGCTGCCGCGGATCGCGTTCTCGAGCGCGCGGGTGTCGAGCTCGGTCTTCGTCAGCCGCTCCTTGGCCACAGCGGTGCGGCGCTCGAGCTCGTCGAGCTTCTTCCGCCGCTTGCTCTCCTCGGCCGGGAGGCTGTTGATGTCCTTCGTGAGAGAGGCGATCTCCTGATCGACCTTTTGCAGCTCGAGCAGCTTCGCGACGGATGGATGCAAATTACTCCGGTGGCCCGCGGGCAGGGGCGGGAGAGTCTACGTCGCACCCCCGTCATCGCAAGCCCGAAGCACGAAGCCAGAAGCACGAAAGGACGCCCTGCGTCTACCCCGTTGAAGAGCACACCGGCGCTCCACTCACACCCGGACCTGCTCACGGTCGAGACCGCGGCTCACCGTCGAGGCCGGGGGCACCGCCCGCCGACACGAATGTGAAAACGCCTCCTCGCCCCGCGCGGCGAAGCCGCGCCTCTCGCGGCCGCCCCGACCCCGCCGACCCCCGCGGCGTAGTCGTTGACCGGCCGCGAAAAGGAGCTG
>JAGQRB010000539.1 GCA_020425925.1 Planctomycetota bacterium | reverse complement strand
GAGAGACCGACCCGGAGCCGCCGAGCCTGCGCGCGACTGCGGGCGCGACCGCCGCGGCGCGAGCCACCGCACGCGGCACCACGCCGGTGGTGCTGCGGCGCCGACTGCGCGGCGAGCTCGACTGGATCACGCTGTGCGCCCTCAGCAAGGAACCGCACCGCCGCTATGCGACGATCCGTGAGTTCCGCGGCGATCTCGAACGCCACCTCGGCGGGCTCGCGGTCGAGGCCGCGCCGCCATCGCGGTGGTACAAGGTGCAGAAGACCTTCCGGCGCCACCGCATCGCGGTCCTGGTCGGGCTCGCGATCCTGCTCACCGGCCTGGTCGGCGGCACCAGCACGCTGCTCGCGCTGGCGCGCGCCGAGACCCACGCGGCCGAGGCCACCGCGCTCTACGGCACCGCGATCGCCGCCGTCGACGAGCTGTTCTACCAGAACGCCCAGGTCCGCCTCCGCGGTCTGCCGAACGCCTCCGCGCTGATGTTCCGATTCTACGGCGACTGCCGCACGTTCTACCGGCGGCTCGCCGCGCTGCGACCGCTCGATCCGGAGCTGCGCTTCAAGCTGGCACAGACCGATCTCGCGGTCGGCGGCGAACGCATCGCGATGGGCGGCGACGCGGCCGCCGGCGAGCGCGAGGTCCGGAGCAGCCTCGCGGCGCTGAACGAGCTCGCCAGCGAGCGCCCGGACGACTATCGCATCGGTTGGTACCTCGGCCGTTGCGAGATGCGGCTCGCGCGCGCGCACCTCGACCGCGGCGAGTTCGACCCGGCGGCGGCGGCGGTGGCGCGCGCGCGCTCCCGGCTCGAGTCCGCCACCGTGGGCGGCGACCACGCGGTCCGGACCGACCTCGCCGAGGCGCTGGCACTGACCTACGAGGTCGACACCCGGCGGCTGCAGCGCGCGATCGACACCGAGCCGCGTTCCGACGCGGTGATCGAGCCGCTGCTGCGGGCGATCGCGATCGGGCGCGAGCTCGTGCAGCAGCGCCACGACGACAGCGACCTGATCCAGCTCGCGACGTTCCTGCAGTCGCTCGCGGCCGAGACCGCGCGGCGCCGGGAGTTCGACGACGCCGGTGCGCTGCTCGACGAGGCCGGCGAGCTGATCGACCGCGTCACCGCCGAGCGCCAGGGCACCGAGTTCGTGCTGCTGCGGCGCGGCACGCTCGCCGACCTGCGCGGCCGGTTCGCGACCTTCGGCGGCGATCACGAGAAGGCGGCGCCCTCGTTCGACCGGGCGTTCTCGGCCTACGACCGGCTCGTCACCGGCAACCCCGACAATCGGGAGTACTGCCAGCACGCCGCCGAGGTCGGCCTGCTGGCCGGGTCGAGCCACCGTCAGCTCGGCGAGTTCGAGGCCGCGGCTGCGACGTTCCGGCGCGGCCAGGTCCACGCCCGCGAGCTCGCCGCGGCGATGCCCGACGACGCCCGCGCCAAGAAGCACGTCGGGGTCTACGCGACGTTCCTGCTCGACTGCCTCGACCACGGCGTCGAAGCGCGCGCCGGCGAACGCGCGACGCTGACCGCCGAACAGGACGTGCTCGAGGATCCGGAGGCCGGCCGGTGAGCGACTTCGCGACCCAGATCCTGGCCGCACGCGGCGGCGACAGCGGCGCGCTCGACTCGCTGTTCGAGCGCCACCTGCCGCCGCTGATCGCGTTCATCCGCGCCCGCTCCGGGCCGGCGCTGCTGGCGCGCGAATCGGCG
Organism: Planctomycetota bacterium; assembly: GCA_020425925.1. Lineage (GTDB taxonomy): Bacteria > Planctomycetota > UBA1135 > UBA1135 > UBA2386 > JAGQRA01. Next base: position 4,326 of record JAGQRB010000539.1, on the reverse strand, counting down.
ATCGACGTCGCGCAATCGGTCTGCCGCGAGCTGCTGCTCGACGCCGAGCACATCGAACTGCGCGACGAGGGCGCGTTCCGCAACTGGCTGATGATGGCCGCGATGCGCAAGGTCTACGACCGCGCCAAGGCGCTCAAGCGCCAGCGCCGCGACGTCGCCCGCGAACGGCCGCTGCCGAACGTCGGTCCCGAGGCGGACGCGATCCTCGCCGCGCTGCCGAACGCGACGCCGAGCCAGTACGCGATCGCCAACGAGCAGCTCGAGCGCATCGAGACGGCGCTGCTCGAGCTGCCGGACGACCAGCGCGAGGCGGTCGCGATGTCGCGCCTGCTGCAGCTCGACTACGCCCAGATCGCCGAGCAGATGGGCCGCACCGAGTCGGCGGTGCGCGGCCTGGTCGCGCGCGGGCTGCTGGCGATCGCCGAGCGGCTCTGATCGCCGCGCGGCTCGCGGCGCCGACGGTTTCCGCGACTTTCGCGAACGCCGGCACCGGCGACGGCGCTTGCCGGATCCCGGCGCCGTCGCGTCGCGGAGGAAACCGATGCACCGTTCCGTTCTCGAGGCAGTCACCGTGGCCGCGCTCGCCGCGCCGCTGTTCGGCCAGTCCGACGACCCCGCGATCCAGTCGGTGCTGCCCGCCCGCCTGCTGCAGGCCGAGGGCAGCGCGAGCTCGACGCTGCCGTTCGGTTTCGCCTCGCGGCGCATCCAGATCGCCTACGGCCGCGACACGATCGGCGAAGACGGCGCGGTCACGATCGCCGGCATCGCGCTGCGCCCCGACGGCAGTCTCACCTCGGTGCAGCAGGGCAGCTGGGGCATCACGCTCGAGGTGTCGACCTGCACGCGGGCGCCCGGCGCGCTGTCGCGCACCTTCGACGACAACCACGGCGTCGATCGCCGCCAGGTGTTCTTCGGCACGGTGACGGCGACGCCGGTCACGCTCGCCGGCGCGCCGAATCGTTTCGAGCTCGTGATCCCGTTCACCCGGCAGTTCCTCTGGGAGCCGCGCTGTGGCGGGCTGCTGTTCGACTTCCAGGTGCAGTCGGCCAGCGGTGCCGGTTTCCTCGCCGACGCGCTCACCGACGGCACCGAGTCGTACGGGCTGATCGCCAACCTCGGCAGCGCCAGCGCCGCCACCGCGAACCATCCCGCCACCGGTGTCGAGCGCCGCGCGCCGGCGATCGACCTGCTGCTCGCGACCACCATCGCGGCCGAGCCGGCCCCGGGCCAGGGCATAGTGAGCGGCTACCCCTGGTCGACGGTCGCCACCCAGATGCGGGTGATGGACGTCTACCAGGCGGGAGCCCTCGTGGCGCGGCTGCCGCAGCGCATCAGCCGGCTCGGCTGGCGGACCCGGGCGGGCAGCACCCATCTCGGTCGCCGGTACGACCTCAAGGTCACGCTGTCGACCGGCGCGCCCGGCCTGGCCGGAGCGTTGTCGACGACGTTCGCCGCCAACCACGGGCCGGATGCGACGGTCGTGTTCGACGGCATCTTCGACAGCATCCCGTTCCAGTCCGGCAACACGCCGAGCGGCTTCGAACTGTCGCTGCCACTGACCCGCGAGTTCGACTGGGATCCGGCCAAGGGTGCGCTCGTCGTCGATCTGCAGCTGCGCTCCATCACCGGTCCGCCCGTGGGCTCGTTCCACGGCACCAACAGCATCGCCACTGCCCGCATCATGCACCTCTCGAGCGCGTCCGCCGCGGTCGCCAACTCCGCGCCGCAGTCCTACGCCTACACGCTCGCACTCGGCGGGGTCGCGACGCCGATCCTGCCGGAGCCCGAGCCGACCGCGATCACTGCGACGAGCTCCTTCCCGTGGAACACCACCAACGGCATGCGGGTGCAGTACGCCTACGACGCGAGCGCGCTCGGCAGCACCGGCGTCCAGGAGATCCACCAGCTCGGTTGGCGTCTCGACAGCAGCAACACCGTCTCGTACGGACCGGCGTCCTATCCGGTCACGATCGACCTGTCGACCGGACCGATGCCGGCCGCGAACCTGACGGCGGTGTTCGACAACAACCACGGCAGCGACCGCGTGCGAGTCTTCGACGGGGCGGTGAACGCGCCGTTCCGCGACGGTCCGGTCGCGCCACTCGACTTCTCGATCACGGCGACGCTCGATCGCCCGTTCCGCTGGAACCCGGCCGCCGGGCCGCTGATCGTCGACATCCGAACGCCGCAGGGCCTGCTCGCCGGCACGATCGGGCGCCGCGCGACGGGCAAGTCCGGCCCGGGCGCGATGCGGGTGACGCACCGCACCGATCCGAACGCGAGCGTCGCCGACCTCGGGCCGCAGAACTACGCGTTCGATCTCCGCATCAACGGGCCGTGGTGTCGCGGCCACGTCGAACCCTACGGCGTCCCGTGCGGCGGCCTGCTGGCGCTGACCCGCGGCGACGCCGCGCTCGGCACGACCGACTTCACGATCGAGCTGCACAACGCCCCGGCGGGCAAGATCGCACCCGCAGGCTTCGCGCTCGGCAAGGCCAGCATCGACCTGTCGCCGTTCGGCGCGGTCGGCTGCACCGGGCTGACGACCGGCGACCTCGGGGTGATCTGGTTCGTCACCGATCCGGCCGGCGTCGCGCGCACCACGATGCCGCTGCCGAACGCCCCCGGCCTGCAACGCCTGCGCTTCTTCCAGCAGTGGCTCGTGCTCGATCAGGCCGCGCCCGGTGGCGTGCTGGCCGCCGGCGGACTGCAGATCACGGTCGGCGGTTGAGCCGGCAGGACCCAGATTCCCCCGGCCGATCGGACGCTGGCGCCAGTGTGCATGCATGGCGCTCCGCGCGCACCACACCGGTCGCGCCGGGGTTTCTCCCGGCTCGGGGCTCACGCTCGTTCGGTGCCGGGTTCGAGGTAGACTTGCTGCCGATGGAGCACGGCAGCGAACACGGCCGGATCGAACGCGTCCGCCGCCGCGGCGTCGGCGAACGGTTCCCCGACCTCTACACCGAGCTGCGTTCGGTCGCCGATCGCGTGCTGGGACGGCACCAGAGCCCGAGCCTGGCGCCGAGCGATCTGCTGCACGAGGCGTTCTTCAAGCTGCACGCCGAAGAGGCCCGCAGCCCCGCCGAGACCGCGTCGCGAGTGCTGGGCGAACAGCCCGACGCGACCTTCAAGGCCTGCTTCGGCGCCGCCTGCCGCGACGTGCTGATCGATCGCCTGCGTCGGCGCGGCGCACAGAAGCGCGGTGGCGGGCAGCAACACGTCGAGGCCCACTCGCGCATCTTCGTGCCCGACGACCGCGAGCGCGACGCGCTCGAGATCGACGACGCCCTGAACGCGCTGGCGCACGTCGACGCCGATGCCGCGCGGCTGGTGCAGGCGCGCGTGTTCGGCGGCCTGACGGTGGCGGAATGCGCCGTGTTGTTCGGCAGCTCGGCGCGCACGATCGACCGCCGCTGGGCCGCGGCGGTCGAGTGGCTGCGGGCGCGCCTCGGGTAGCCCGGAGGCACGTTCATGCCGCCCGCCGACGGCCGGAGCGCGCGACCAGCCGCGGCGCCAGCGCGGCGCCGTGCACGCGACGCCGACTCGCGCCCGACGAGACGATCGCCACCGCGGTGGCGGCAACCGCCATCGACCAGACCGGCAGGCCCGCGAGCACGACCCCGCTCGCGGTCTCGACCGCGGCCCGCAGACTGACCGCGGTCAGCGCGGTGGCGATCGCGATCGTGCGCGCCGCCGGCAGCGCCGCGAGCCGGCGGCTGCGACGCAGCAACGGCAGCACGAAGATCCCGGTCAGCAGATGCACGACCGCGGCGGCGCCGAGCGACGCGAGCCGGACGGCACCGGGCAGCTCGGCGGTCGCGAACGCCTCCGCGAGCCGATGGGTCAGCAGCTGGTGGCCAGAGACGATGGCGGCGGTCGCGGCCAGCAGCTGGCCGGCGGCGACGAGAATGGCGTGCGGTTTCATGTCGGATCCTGTCGGTAGTGGCCGGCCGCAGCGCGCGGCCGACCGAGAACGACCGATGCCCTGCGAGCCGGGGCGGAACCGCGCCACCCTGGCCCGGAATCGCGTTACCATCGCGGCCTGTCGACGATGTCCGACGCCCCGGAGACCCCGCCCGCACCGGGCGTTCGCGAACGCTTCCCCGAGCTCTACGGCGAGCTCCGGCAGCTCGCCGAGCGCATGCTGCGACACCGCGCCGCCGCCAGCCTGTCGCCAACCGAACTGGTGCACGAGGCGTTCTTCAAACTGCGCGACGAGGAGTCGCGGCGGCTGCGGAACGATCGTTCGCAGCTCGGCCAGAAGCCCGACGAGTCGTTCAAGGCCTGCTTCGGCGCCGCCTGCCGCGACGTGCTCGGCGAACAATG
>JAGQRB010000538.1 GCA_020425925.1 Planctomycetota bacterium | reverse complement strand
TGATCGTCGTCGGCCGCGCGAAGATGCGCTCGGCCGCGGCGGCGACGTAGTAGCCGCCCGACGCCGCCATGTCGCCGAAGAACGCGACGACGCGCTTCTCGGGGTGATCGGCGCGGAAACGCCGGATCATCCGGTAGATCTCGTCCGAATCGGTGACCCCGCCGCCGGGCGAGTCGATCGCGAGCACGACGCCGCGGATGCCGTCGTCGGCCGCGGCCTCGCGCAACATGCGGCGGACCTGGGTCACGGTGCCACCGCTCGCACCGAGCAGCGGGCTGCCGGCCTCGGCGATCGCACCCGCGATCGGGATCTCGAGCACGCGCGTGCGCGCGCCGCGCTTGCCGCCGAGGTGGACCTCGTCGAAGGTGCCGCCGCCGGGCCCGAGGCCGGCGCCGGCGAAGCTGCCGACGCTCAGTAGCAGCAGCAGCACGTTCAGACCGGCCGAAGCGAGCAGCAGGATGCCGAGGAAGATCGCGACGAAGAACGCGACCCCGCGCGTCTCGCGCGGCGGCACCTGCGGCGGCTGTGGCGGCACGCCGGGCGGCAGTTGGCCGGTGGTCGACATCAGGCCATCAGCCCGCGCGCGATCACGAGCCGCTGGATGTCGGTCGCACCCTCGTAGATCTCGGTGATGCGCGCATCGCGCAGCAGCCGCTCGGCCGCCGTCGCGCCGCTGGCACCGCGCTCGCCGAGGATCGAGACCGCCGCGCGCGCGGCGCGGTTGGCGAGCCGCGACGCGGTGCTCTTGGCCATCGCCGCCTCGGTGCTACAGCGCACGCCGCGGTCGCGCAGCACGGCCGCGCGCCAGGTCAGGAAGCGGTAGGCGTCGAGGTCGGCGGCGAGGTCGGCGAGCGTCCACTGATCGGCCTGCGAGGCGGTCGGCCGCCCCTTGGCGTCGACCTGGCTCGCGATCTCCGAGCGGATCAGCTCGATCGCCGCGGCCGCGATGCCGAGCGACTGCGACGCGATGCCGAGGCGGCCGCCGTCGAGCGTGTCGAGCGCGATCGTGAAGCCCATGCCTTCCTCGGCGATCAGGCAGTCGGCCGGCACCTTGACGTTCTCGAGCACGATTTCGGTGGTCGGCGAGCCGCGCAGGCCGAGCTTGCGCTCCTTCTTGCCGACGCCGACGCCGGCCCAGCTCTTCTCGACGACGAACGCCGAGATGCCCTTGACGCGGTCGGGTCCGGTGCGCGCGAACACCACGAACAGCTGCGCCTCGCTGCCGGTCGTGATCCACAGCTTCGCGCCGTTCATGACGTAGTGGTCGCCGTCCTTCTTGGCCTCGCAGCGCAGCGCGGCGGCGTCCGAGCCCGAGTAGGCCTCGCTCAGACAGTAGGCGCCGAGCCACTCGCCGGTGACCAGCTTCGGGAACCAGCGGCGCTTCTGCTCCTCGCTGCACCACTTGCCGAGCAGCGAGTTGACCAGCGAGTTGTGCACGCTGATCGTGACGCCGGTCGAGGCGCAGCGGGCGTTGATCTCCTCGAGCATCACGCAGCTCGCGACGTTGCCCATCGCCGAACCGCCGTATTCCTTCGCGACCGTCGTGCGCAGCAACCCGAGCTCGGCGGCGGCGACGACCGCATCGCGCGGGAACTCGACGTTGCTGTCGTATTCCGCGGCCCGACCCAGATGTTTCGCGGCGTAGTCGCGCACGAACTCGCGGAACTGCTGGAGCTCCGGCGAGAGCTGGAAGTCGGGGACCTGGAGGCTCTCGGTGATCGTCATTGCTGGCTGTAGTCGTAGAACCCGCGGTTCGTCTTGCGGCCGAGGTGGCCGGCGGCGACGAGCCGGCGCATCAGCGGGCAGGCCCGGTACTTGTCGTCGCCGAGCCCGTCCTTGAGCACGTCGAGGATCGAGACGCAGACGTCGAGACCGATGAAATCGGCGAGCGTCAATGGCCCCATCGGGTGGTTCATGCCGAGCTTCATGATCTCGTCGATCGCCTCGCGGGTCGCGACACCTTCCATGAGCGCGAAGGCGGCTTCGTTGATCATCGGCATCAGGATGCGGTTGGCGACGAAACCCGGGTAGTCGTTCGCGATCACCGGGATCTTGCCGAGCGCCTTCGACCAGCCCTCGACCGCGGTCGCGGTCGCGTCGCTGGTGTCGTTGCCGCGGATGACCTCGACGAGCTTCATCAGCGGCACCGGATTCATGAAGTGCATGCCGATCACGCGATCGGCGCGCTTGGTCCGGGCCGCGAGCACGGTGATCGAGATCGACGAGGTGTTGCTCGCCAGCACGGCGTTCGCAGGCAGCTTGGCGTCGACCGACTGGAACACCTTGGTCTTGACGTCGAGGTTCTCGGTGACGGCCTCGATGCAGAGCTCGACGCCGCTGGCGGCGTCGAGGTCGGTGGTCGCGGTCAGCCGCGCCTTCGCACCCTCGGCCTGTTCGGCGGTGAGCTTGCCCTTCTCGGCGAACTTGCCGAGGCTCTTGTGGATGTTCGCGGTGCCGCGGTCGAGCATCGCCTGATCGAGGTCGACCATGAACGTCGACACGCCGGCGGTCGCGAAGACCTGGGCGATGCCGTTGCCCATCGTGCCGGCGCCGATGACGGCGACGGACTTCGGAAGATTGGTGTCGGTCATCAGATCCTCTCGACGCTCATCGTGACCGCATTGCCGCCGCCGAGGCAGAGCCCGGCGATCCCGCGAGTCTTGTCGTGGCGCTGCAACGCGTGCAGCAGGGTGACGAGCACACGCGCGCCCGAGCAGCCGATCGGGTGGCCGAGCGCGACGGCGCCGCCGTGCACGTTCCACTTCGCCGGGTCGATCTCGAGCTGTCGCTGCAGGGCCACCATCTGGACCGAGAACGCCTCGTTCATCTCGACGATTTCGAAATCCGCCGGACTGCAGCGCTGCAGCGCACAGAGCTTCTTGACCGCGACCTCGGGCGCCATCATGACCCACTCCGGGGCCATGCCGCCGGTGGCGTAGCCGGTGATCGCGGCGATCGGCTTCAGACCGTGCGCCTTCGCCCAGTCCTCGTCGCAGACCACGAGCGCGGCGGCGCCGTCGTTGATTGAGCTGGCGTTGCCGGCCGTGACCGTGCCGCCGTCGCGCTTGAACACCGGCTTGAGCTTGCCCAGCGCCTCGACGGTGCTGTCCTGACGCGGACCCTCGTCCTTGTCGAAGCGGATCGGGTCGCCCTTCCGCTGCTTGATCTCGAGCGCGAAGATCTCGGCGTCGAACGCGCCGCTCTGCTGGGCGGCGACGGCGCGCCGGTGGCTCTCGGCGGCGTAGGCATCCTGCTCCTGCCGCGTGATCCCGTACTTCTCGGCGACGAGCTCGCCGGTGTTGCCCATGTGGAAGTCGTTGTAGTGGTCCCAGAGGCCGTCCTGGATGATGCCGTCGAGCGCCTGGGTGTGGCCGAGGCGGGCGCCCTGGCGCGCCGCCGGCAGGTAGTAGGGCGTGTTCGACATCGACTCCATGCCGCCCGCGACCGCGACCTGCAGGTCGCCGGCCTTGATCGCCTGCGCCGCGAGCATCACGGTCCGGAGACCCGAACCGCAGACCATGTTGATGGTCACGGCGGCGGCCGAATCGGGGATGCCGGCGCGCCGCAGCGACTGCCGGGCCGGGTTCTGACCGAGGCCGGCCTGCAGGACGTTGCCCATCAGCACCTCCTCGACGGCGTCGGCCGGCACGTTCGCGCGTTTCATGGCCTCGGCGACCGCGAAGCCGCCGAGCTCGGGCGCGGTGAACGGAGCGAGCGCTCCCTGGAACCTGCCGATCGCGGATCGGCACGCGGACACGATGACTGGGCGTCCCATGAGGCGAAACATCCTAGGCATCGCGTGCGGTCGAACCAATGGCGGCGGGCGGTCGGCGGCGAAGGATTCCGGGCGTTTCGGCTGGCCGCGGGCGGACCGGCGGTGCCCCGGTACGAACTCCACCCCATCCGGCGCACCCCGAGTCGGCAGCGCGCGTCACCTGCCGTCGAGTTCCCGCGCGGTCAGGCGGCGCATCGGCGGCACGTTCGGATGCCGCGGGTCGGCATGGTCGTCCGATACCGGTAGGGTCCCGGCGCGCAGGTCGCGCTCGAGCAGCGGGATCAGCAGCGCGGCGGTGACCCAGGCGTGACAACGGGACCCGAGCGCGGTCTTGTGCACGACATCGGTGTAGCACGCACCGTCGTCGGGCAGCGCAGCCGCGACCGCGAGGAAATCGACCCCGCGCGCCGCGGCCCAGGCTTCGAACCAACGGTTCTGCAGCGCCGCCAGCCGCGCGAGGTGGGCGTAGCTCACCGGCCAGTAGAACTCGTTCAGCAGCCGGTAGACCTGCTCGCCCCGTACCGGATCGAGCACGAGCCCGTCGCGCACGAAGTGCTTGAACGAGCCCAGCACGAGACGTGCACCGGCCGCGCTCACGTCGGTCCGGATCCGGTCGAGATCGGCGAGGATGTCGCCGAGGCCGAGGACCTCGCCGGCGCGCGCGAGGTCGACGGTGTCGGCGAGGCCGTCGGGCAGCACGAGACGCTGCGCCGGCTTCGGCGGCTCGGCGAGCGGCTCGCCGGCGCCGACCGTGTGCAGCCGGCGCACCGCGGCGGAGTTGCGGTAGAGCCAGCCGCCGCGCGTCGCGGCCGCCGTCGGATCGAACAGCCCGCCGAGCGCGGGCGGCGGCGGCACCTCGCCGTCGATCGCGACGTGCCGCAGCAGCTGCTCGCGATGCAGCTGATTGGCGCCTTCGTAGTAGACGACGTAGTCGACCGCGAGCGGCAGCACGTAGTGCCGCACGGTCGGGACGATGTCGGCCGAGGTGTAGCCCTCGCAGCCGGCGTTCAGGACCTCGATCTTCAGATCGAGTCCGCGCGCGGCCGCCCAGCGCTGCAGGAAGTGCTCGAGCAACCCGGGATAGCCGTGCGGGATCGTCTGGTCGTCGACCGTGGTCGAGGCGCCGACGCACGCGATGCGGACGGTGCGCGCCGGCTTGTCGGCAGCGAGCTCGCGGCCACGGCAGCCGAATGCGTTCAGCGTCATGCCGGTCGGTAGCGTCACGCCGGTCGGGAAGCGGTAGCGCGGCACCGGCTGGCCGTCGACCGGCGCGAACACCCAGAACGCGTCGGGCTTGTCGACGTCGAGCGCGGTCGGCGGCCCGATGCCCGGCACCCACGTCGCGCGCACCAGCACCTCGTTCCATTGGTACAGGAACATCTCGTGGTAGCCGTCGCGGAACGTCGCCGCCATCGCCGCCGGCAGCGCGCGGCGCGGCACCGGCGGTGGCGAATCGCCGAACCAGGCCGGATCGAGCCCGGCCGTGGCGAGGCGCGGATCGGCGAGGAACTTCGCGACCTGCGCCTCGGCCGCCCGAGGCACGGCAGCGCTGGCCACGCCCGCCGGCTGCAGCCGCAGTGCGAAGACGCGGTAGCCGTCGACCAGGCGGATCGCGACCTCGAGACCGAGCACCGCGACCGCCGACGCGGCGCACGCGAGTGCGAGTCTCGAAAGCAGGCGCCGGCGGCGGGACGGCATCGCGCCGATCCTAATCGCTCCGGTTCCGCGGGCGCGCCTCAGCGCCGTTCGCCGGCCGGCAGCTCGATCGCCACGGTGCCGCGCGCCGGGATCGCAATCGACTGCACGACGCGCCGGCGACCGGGCAGGTCGACGACCGCGAGCGCGGCGCCGGGTGTGAGCTCGACATCGGCGAACGCGCCGTCGCGAATCCGTAGCCGGTGCGTGCGGTGGTCGCGGCGGAAGGCGTAGAGGTCGGCAGGCTCCTCGGTCGCACCCGGCAGGATCCACACGCTGCCGCGCAGCTCCTCGGCGCGGGTGCCGCCGGCCGCGACGACGCGCCCTTGCACGCCACCGGCTTCGGTGTCGATCGCGAGCTGCGTGACGCCGCCCGGCGCTACCGCGATCGCTTCGCGGTGCAGCTCCGCGCGCGAGCTGCCGTAGACCGACAGCGTGTAGCTGCCGGCCGGAACATCGGCGAACGCGAACACGCCGCGGTCGTCGCAGGTCGCGCGCAACGGCAGCCCACCCGAGCCGGGCGCCTCGCCGGGCAGAGGTCGCAGCACGATGCGCGCCGAGCCGGCGGCACGACCGTTGACCGCGACCGTGCCGCGCACGCCGCCGGTCGGCTGCACGTCGAGCGCGACGTCGAGCACCGCGTCCTGGCCCGGTGCGAGCTCGACGTCGGGCCGCGGACCGTCGACGCGCGCGAGTTCGCCGGCGCGTTCGGGGAACAGCTCGCCGAGCAGGCGGTCGACGTAGCGACTCGCATCGGCCGGAAAGGCCCGCACCAGGTAGCGCCCGGGCTGCAGGCCGTCGACGACGTAGCGGCCGGCGGCGTCGGCGCGCACGGTGCGCTGCGTGCCGTAGCCACCGAGCACGAGCACGGCGACGCCGGCCTGTCGGCCGATCGCGGCGCCGACGACGCGGCCTCGGAGCCGCGCGTTGCGCAGCAGCTCGACGTCGACCTCGCGGCGGCCGCGCGTGAGCTCGAACACCGCGGTGTCGTGCTCGGCCATCGCCGGGTGTCGGACCGTGAGGCGGTAGCGCCCGGCCGGCGCGTCCGCGAACGTGAACGTGCCGTCGCCCGCGGTCACCGTCGTCCGGATCGCGATGCCGGACGGGCCGGGCCGGGCGAACAGCCAGGCGAACGGCGACGGCGGCGCAACCGGGGCAGCGCGAATCTCGGTGACC
>JAGQRB010000537.1 GCA_020425925.1 Planctomycetota bacterium | reverse complement strand
CTGCGGTCCATCGCCTGGGCGACGTCGGCGCGGCTCAGGCCGACGACGCGCGACAGCAGCACGACCTCGGCATGGTCCGGCGGCAGCCGGTCGAATGCGGCCGCGATCTGCTCGAAACGCTCGCGGCCGATCGCGACGGCCGACGGCGTCGCGAACGCAGCCAGCGGATCGGGGAACGCGAGCGCGGCCGCGCTGCCGTCCTGACCGCGGACCGGCGCCTGCTCGCGCCGGACGTCGCGGCGTTCGGCGGTATGCAGCTTGTGTTTGTCGAGGATCTTGCGCAGCGCGGTGCGGAACAGCCAGTGCCGGAAACCGCCCTCGCCACCGAACCGGAACTCGCCCTGGCGCTGCAGCACCTCGCGACAGACCGACTGCACGACGTCCGATTCGGCCTCGCGGGCGCGCACCACGGGACCGGCCTTGAGCCGGACGTAGGCCCGCAGGCTCGGCAGGTGCCGGACCAGCAGCTCGTCGATCGCGGCGGCGTCGCCGCGCGAGGCATCGAGGCCGAGATCGTGGCTGGAGCGCATGTCGGGGTCGAGCGCGGGCTGCGGCAGCCTACCACAGGCCGGCGACCCGTCGACAACCGCACCGCGCCGCGATCTGCTGACCGTACGACACCATGAACGACCCGAACGACCGACCGCCCGCTGCCATCGACGCGCTCGTCGTCGAGTGTCTTGCGGCAATCGAGGAGTCCGGACCCGGTGCGATCGAGCTGCTGTGCGCGCGGCATCCGGAACACGCTGCGGCGTTGCGCCGGCGACTCGACGTGCTCGCGGCGACGGGCCTGCTCGACGAGCCCGACCGCGACCGGCCGGCGCCGCAGCGCATCGGTGGCTACGAGGTGCTCGCCGAGCTCGGAGTCGGTGGCATGGGGGTCGTCTACCGCGCCCGGCAGCGCGATCCGGAGCGCGAGGTCGCGATCAAGACGATCCGCCCCGAGCTGCTGGCATCGGACGCCGCCCGCCGCCGCTTCCGACGCGAGATCGAAACCGTGGCGCGACTCTCGCACCCGGGCATCGTGCCGGTCTACGCCTCGGGCGAGCACGACGGCATGCCGTGGTTCGCGATGGAGCAGATCGACGGCGCGACGCTCGCCGCCATCCTCGACCGGCACGGCGATCGGCCACACGAACGGCTCGACGGTGCTGCGGTGCGGACCGCGCTCGGCGACGGATCCGAGTTCGCCGAGGACGCGTTGGCGCTGCGCGGCAACCGGCTCGAGGTCGCGATCGCGATCGGCCGCGAGATCGCGGCCGCGCTCGACCACGCTCATCGCGCCGGCGTCCTGCATCGCGACGTCAAACCTTCGAACGTGCTGCTGGGACGCGACGGCCACGCCCGGCTCGTCGACTTCGGCCTCGCGCGCAGCGAAGCGGGTGTCGAGGCCGAGAGCGTCGAGCTGACGCGCAGCGGCGCGTTGGTCGGATCGCTGCCCTACATGGCGCCCGAACAGGTCCGCGGCGAAGCAGCGGATCGGCGCACTGACGTCTACGGGCTCGCCGCCACGCTCGTCGAGTGGCTGACCGGCGCCCCGCCGCATCGGCAGCGCCACGAGACCGAACTCCGTGCCGCGATCCTCGCCGGCGGACCGCTCGCGCTGGCGCGGCGCCGACCGCGGCTGCCGGCCGACCTCGTCGTGGTGCTCGAGAAGGCACTCGATCCCGACCGCGACCGCCGCTACGAGACCGCCGGCGAGTTCGCGCGGGATCTCGAGGCCGTGCTGGCGCTGCAGCCGATCCGCGCGCGGCCGGCCGGCGCGCTGCTGCGGGCCCGCCGTTTCGCTCGCCGCCGACCGGCGGTCGCCGTCCTGCTCGCCGTCACCGCCGCGCTGCTCGTCGCCGTGCCGAGCGGACTGCTGGTCGCGAACGCACGTATCCGCGCCGCGCGCGATCTCGCCGAGGCGCGCTTCGCCGATGCGCGCGAGGCCATCGTCGGGCTCGCGGCGCGCGTCGGCGACGAGGACCTGCGCGACGTTCCCGGCGCCGGTCCGGTGCGACTGGACGTGCTCGAACGCTCGCTCGCACTGTTCGAGCGGCTGCTGGCCGGACGCTCCGACGATGCGGAGCTGCGGCTGCAGCGCGGCCTGCTGCGGCGTCAGACGGCGGCGGTACTCGCCGAGCTCGGCCGCAACGACGACGCCGTGGCGCTGCGCACGCTCGCCGAGACCGAGATGCGCGCACTGCGGACCGCGCCGGGGTCGGTCGGCGCGCGGACGGCGCTCGAGCTCGCGGATCTCCTGATCGACCGCTCCACGATGCGCGGCGAGCCCGTGCTCGAGCTCCTCGCCGAGGCCGAGCAGCTGCTCGAGCGCACCGACGGCGATCGCGCCGTCGACCGCGACGCGTGGTTCGGCAACCGGCGACAGCTGCTGCACAACCGCGCGAACACGCTCCGCAACGCCGACGATCCCGCCGCCGCACAGGCGGCAGCCGAAGCCGCGCTCGCGACCGCGCGGGCCTGGCTCGATGCCTCGCCGGCCGCACCGCGCGCCCGCTTCGCGGAGGCCGAGGCGCTGTCGCTACGCGCCCTGCTGCGGCACGACTCCGGCCAGCAGTCCGAGTCGAACGCCGATGCCGAGTCGGCGACGCGCCTGCTCGAAGCGCTGATCGCGGACGACCCGCGGCCGCGCCATCGCGCTCGCCTCGGGCTGCACCTCAAGAACCTCGCCCACCTGGCCTTTCAGCGGGGCGACCACGAGGCCGCCGCCGCACCGGCGCGCCGCGCCGTCGAGCTGTTCGAGCAACTGACCCGGGAGCAGCCCTACCGGCGCGAGTGGCAGCGGCAACTCGCCGAGGCCGACGAGGCCGTCGGCCTCGCGTTCGCCGGCCGCAAGCTCATCGCCGAGGCGGTCACCTGGTTCGCCCGCAGCGCAGTCGCGCTCGAGGACCTGCTCGCGCTCGATCGCGCGGACCGGCGCGTCGCGCTCCGCCTCGGTCTCGCACACTACAACTGTGCGGCGGCGTTGCTCGACCTCGAACGGCGCCGCGACGCGCTGCCGCATTCGGCGCGCGCGCGCGAGCTGTTCGACGAACTGGCGGCGTCCGGCACGCAGCGCGCCGCGCCGCGCTACGCCGCCTATGCGACCGTGCTCGACCGGCGCGCCCGCGTCGCGCTCGCCGAGTTGCCGGACCCCGCGACGCTCGCTCGCCCGATCGTCGAACGCTGTGCCGAGGACGCCGAAGCCTGGTTCCTGCTGTCCCAGGCCCACGCCGACCTGGCGACCGCCGGCGTCGACCCGGCGCACGCCGACGCCGCCGTCGACACCCTGCGTCGAGCCATCGATCTCGGCTTCGATCGCGGCGACCGCGTCGACACCACGGCGGTGTTCGACGGCGTGCGTTCGCGCCCCGACTTCGGCGTCCAGCGCGCCCGGCTGGACGGCTGAGCCCGGCTGGGGCCGCGCGAGCTCGGCGCCCGACGCCGGGGATGCCGCAGGCGGCTGACCGCAATCGAGGAATATGCCGTAACGACTGCGGCTGCCTGACGTCTGCCGGAAGGCGCCTCGTTCGACGACCGCTACCCCTTGCCAGCCCAACGATATGCGCATCCCGACCGTCCTCCTCGTGTCCGCCTCGCTCGCCAGCACGCTGGCCGCGCAGGATCTCCAGCTCGCCGTCGACATCAACCAGATCGCGACGCCGTTCTCGTCGATTCCGGACGCCGGCTCGCCGGACGACTTCGTCCTCGCGGGCGGCAAGGCGTTCTTCCGGGCGACCCATCCCGCCTTCGGTCGCGAGCTCTGGGTCACGGACGGCACCGCTGCGGGCACGATCCTGCTGCAGGACATCGTTCCGGGCGTGGGCTCGAGCGGCCCGCTCCCGTACCTGAACGAGGACCGCCACGAGATCGGCACTGCCAGCATCGGCGGCGCGCCGCGGATCCTCTTCAGCGCGCAGTCGGTGAGCGAGGGCAACGAGCCGTGGATCAGCGACGGTACCCCCGCCGGCACGCGGCTGCTGCTCGACATCAACCCGGGCCCCGAGGGGTCGTCCCCCAACGAGTTCACCGCCTTCCACGGCAAGGTCTACTTCGTCGCGAGTGAGCCCGGCACCGGGCTCGAACTCTGGGAATCGGACGGTACCGCGGCCGGCACACTGCTCGCTGCCGACGTGTTCGCGGGTCCGTCGTCGAGCGTACCGGCGCACCTGCACGTCCTGCCCGGCGGCGGCGCGCTGCTGTTCCAGGCCAGATCCCCGTCGTTCGGCTACGACCTCTACTCGTACGACCCCGTTGCCGGCACCGCGACCCGGCTCGCCGTGCTGAACGCGAGCAGCTTCAACGGCCCGCGGGACTTCCACGACGTCGGCGGCCGCACGTTGTTCTCGAGCTGGTCGGCGACCACCGGCCAGGAGCTCTGGGTCACCGACGGTTCGGCCGCCGGCACCCAGGTGATCGATCTCGTGCCCGGTCCAGGCGACTCGACGCCGCGCCTCGACGACGCGATCGTGCTCGGCTCGACGCTGTACTTCGCGGCCACGACCGCGGCCGCGGGCACCGAGCTGTGGTCGAGCGACGGCACCGCCGCCGGAACCCAGCTCGTCGCCGACATCGTCCCCGGTGCCGGGTCCTCGACTCCGAAGGCACTCGCCAACCTCGGCGGCGTGCTCGCCTTCGCCGCCGAAACCCCGGCGACCGGGCGCGAGCCCTGGGTCCTGATCGGCAGCGCGGCGACGCTGGTCGCCGACCTCGAGCCGGGTGCGGTCAGTTCCAACCCGTCGCAGTTCGCGCTCGTCGGATCGCAGACCCTGTTCGCCGCGACCATCGGCAGCACAACCGGGCTGTTCCGCTTCGGTGCCGGTCAGCTGACGCTGCTGGCGGCAGCCACCGTGAGGGGGATGACCGCGTTCGGCGCCGGCCGGTGGCTGTTCCGCGGCAACGCCAGCCAGGGGCGCGAGCCTTGGATCACCGATGGCACCGTCGCCGGCACGAACATGATCCTCGATGTCGGTGCCGGCCAGACCACCGCGTCGTCGACTCCGATCGGCATCCAGGCCACCTCAGACGGGGCGCTGTTCTTCGGCGCGTCCGACGGCTTCACCGGGCACGAGCCGTGGGTATGGAAGCCGGGATCGACACCGCAGCAGCTCGCCGACATCGAACCCGGCGCGTCGGCGTCCTACCCGCAGCTGCTGGCCCAGACCGAGCATTGGTCGCTGCTGCACGGCCAGGCAACGGGGCTCGGACGCGAGCCGTACGCGTGGCATCACCAGCAGGGCACCGTCACGCTGCTCGCCGACATCAACCCGGGTGCGGCCGGCAGCGACCCGGTCGACGCCGTGGCGATCGGCGACGACATCCTGTTCGTCGCCCGCGATCCCGCGCACGGCGCGGAGTTGTGGCTCTCCGACGGCACCCCCGGCGGCACCGCGCTGCTGATGGACATCGATCCGGGCAGCGGCAGCAGCTGGCCGGGCTACTTCACGCCATACCGTGGCAAGGTGCTGTTCAATGCCCGCACGTTGGCCGGCGGGGCCGAACTCTGGGTCACCGACGGCACCGCCGCCGGCACGATGATGCTGGTCGACATCGCGCCCGGTCCGAGCGGTTCGGATCCGCGCATCGAGGCCGAGTACGACGGCGATCTCTGGTTCGCAGCGACCACGCCGCAGTTCGGTCGCGAGCTCTGGCGCACCGACGGCACGGTCGCCGGCACCGTGCTGGCGGTCGACGTCGAGCCCGGGGCCGTCGGCTCGTTCCCGAACGGTCTGGTCCGGCTCGGCGATCGGCTCGTCTTCGTCGCGCGGACACCGGCGACCGGCTACGAGCTGTTCGCGACCGACGGGACCGTCGCCGGCACCAGCCTGGTGAAGGACATCCGACCGGGCCCGCAGGGCGGCTGCACCTACTCGGTCCCGGTCGCGGCCGGGTCGCAGGTCTTCCTGCGGGCCGACGACGGCGTCGCCGGCCTCGAGCTCTGGGTCTCCGATTTGACCGCGGCCGGCACCCGGCTGGTGCGTGACCTGAGCCCGACGTCCAATTCGGGCAGCCTGCACGGCATCCCGATCGCGATCGGCGAGCGCCTCTACTTCGGGGCGTCGACGTTCGATCGCCCCAATTCGGTCTGGGCCTCGGACGGAACGGCAGCGGGCACGGTGCCGCTCGGTCTCGGCACCGGCAGTGCGGTGCTCGACGCCGCCGCACTCGACGGCGTGCTGTACGCGCGGCTGGTCGACCTCGTCGGCGGCAACGAGCTCGTCGCGATCACCGATCCCGGCGCCATGGTCGAGGACCTCGGGGACCGCTGCGCTTCCAACTGGTCGAGGATCGACGCGACGCCGCCGGTGCTGGGCGGGGCGATGACGGTCGCCGGTGAGGGCGCGCCGAACGCCAGCGTCGGCTTCACCGCCGCGGCGTTCGCGGCGCCGCGCCAGCAGCTCCCCGGCATCCTGGCCGCGGACTGCTGGAGCCGGGCCCTGCCGCCGTTCGCGGTGCTGCCGCCGACCCTGACGCCGGACTGGCAGCTGCCGATCGCGGTGCCGGCGACTGCGAGCCTCAGCGGCGTCGGGTTCGTGCTGCAGTCGTTCTACCTGTCGTCGCTGAATCCACTGATCGAACCCAGCAACGCGATCCGCGTCACGATCGGGCGCTGACGGGTCCGGCGGTCGCGGGATTCGCCGAATCGGCTGCACCCGCGCGGCCGGTCGCGGAGATCGTCAGGTGGTGCCCGCCTCCACCGGATCCTCGGACCAGACGCAGCGCCTGCCGCTGACCGACCGTCAGCGCGCGGCGCTGTGGCGCTACCTGCGCGTGCTCGGCGCCAGCGCGTGTGACGCCGACGATCTGACCCAGGAGGCGTGCGTCGTCGCGCTGCGCCGTGAGGACTTCGATGCCAGCTCACCGGCCGGCGTGTTCGCGTTCCTGCGGACGACGGCGCGCCACCTGTTCCTGCGCGCCAATCGGCACCGCGTCGGCGAACGCGAACTCGCCGAAGCCGATGCGGTCTGGGACGCACGCTGTCCCGACGGCACCGGCGACGACTACACCGCGGCACTGCGTGACTGCGTCGCGGCGCTGCCGGCGCGCGCCCGCGAGCTGCTGAGCGCGACCTACGCCGAGGGGCTCGGCCGCGAAGCGGTCGGCGCCCGCCTCGGCCTCGGGGCCGACGGCGTCAAGAGCGCGCTGCGGCGCCTGCGCGCCGGCCTGCACGACT
>JAGQRB010000536.1 GCA_020425925.1 Planctomycetota bacterium | reverse complement strand
CGCGACGGTCTGGAGCTTCGCCGGCCAGCTCGTCCAGCCGCTGTTCAACCTGCGCAAGATCGACGCGCAGGTCGACGTCGCCGAGGCGCGGCGGGTGCAGGCCGAGGCCGACTACGTGCACGCGGTGCAGGTCGCGTTCGCCGAGGTGTTCGACGCCCTGAGTCAGCGTTCGGCGAGCAACGCGACGCTGGCTTCGCAGCATCGGCACGTCGAGGCGCTCGAGCGCGCCGAGCGGATCGCCGAGGTGCGGCACGAGGCCGGCGTCGGGACCTTCCTCGAGCTGCTCGACGTGCGCCGCGGTCTGCTGGCGGTGCGCGAGGCCCAGATCGACACCGCGGCCGACGAGCTGACGGCGACGATCGACGTCTATCGCGCGCTCGGCGGTGGGTGGGATCCCGCCGGCGAGTCCGACCGCTGACGGCCGCGGGCAGAATGCACATTCCGCCGGTGTCGGTCGCGCGCGGCCGGCGCGAGCCCCGTCGACGTCGCGGTTTCCGGGTCGGGCATGGCGGTTGCTGAGCAGCACGCAACCACTCCCGAACGCGGAGGACGCATGAACACCCGATCCAAGTTCACGACTGCCGGCCTCGCCGCCGGTCTCCTGCTGCTCGCGCCCCGACTCGCCGCGCAAGGCGACACGCCGGCGCCCGCGGCTCCCGTGCTGTTGCCGCAGACCGCCGTGCTCGGCGCCAAGCTGGTCAACACCCGCGAGGCCGGCAAGACCGAGGCGGTCGGCATCGTCTCCGACTTCGTCGTGTCGCGCTCGACCGGCGCGATCGAACACGCGGTCGTCGACTTCGGCAGCGGCATCCTGTCGACCAAGACCACGAAGACGGTGCCGTTCGGCGAGCTGAAGTGGGATGCCGAGCACGAGACCTTCACCGCCGGGCTGCGCTCGGCCGAGCTCGATGCGCTGGCGCGATTCGATGCCGCCAAGCTCGGCGACCGCGTCGTGCTCGCCAGCAAGCTCGACGATCAACCGGTCACATCCGCCGGCGAGAAGATCGCGCGCAGCAGCTCGATCGTCGTCGAGATCACCACCGGCGTCGTCGCGTTCTTCGTGCTCGACAGCGGCGGCGTGCTCGGCGTCGGCGCCACCAGCTACCTGGCGCCGTGGGCGGCGCTCGAGCTGCTGGCGCCCGATCGCAAGGGCACGCCGCGGCTCACGCTCGAGCAGAGCAGCAAGGACCTCGAGGGCGCGCCGAAGCTCGGCGACGGGCGCTCGGAGATCGCCGATCCGGAGTTCCGGGCGCGGGTCTACGAGTTCTACGGCGTCGCCCGACCGACGTTCGAACCGGCGCTCGGCGGGGCGCGGTCATGACGTTGGTCGAGCTGTTGCTGCTGCTCCTGGTCGCGGCCGTCTGCGGCGCGCTCGGCCAGGCGATCGCCGGCTACTCGCGCGGCGGTTGTTTCGCGGCGATCGCGCTCGGATTCATCGGCGCGCTGCTCGGGGTCTGGCTGTCGCGGCTGCTCGGCCTGCCCGAGCTGTTCGTGATCCGGATCGGCGACAGCGCGTTCCCGATCGTCTGGTCGATCATCGGCTCGGCGCTGTTCGTGGCCGTGATCGCCTTGCTGGCGCGACCGCGGCGGCGGGCCGCCTGAGGTCCGGCCACGGGGTCCGGTAGCCGCCGGAACGCCGCGATGCACCCGAGCGCGGGCGCAGCCGGTCGCCGCTCACCACGCGAGCTGCTACAACGGCAGGATGACGGGAACCCGAGCATGGCGCCGCGCCGCCGTTCCGACGTTTGCCGCGGCCTGCCTCGCCGCGGGTGCGGCCGCGCAGGGTTGGCGCGACGAGCAGATCCGCGAGGTCGGCCTGCAGTTCCGCGCGCCGAGCTACCTCGAACGTATTCCGCAGCGGCTCGGCGCCGAGGACGGCTTCGTGCGGGCGCGGCTCGAGCCGAAGCGCAAGCAGGACTTCGTCGACGACGCCTACAAGTGGACCGTGCTCGTGGTCGAGTTCGAGCCGCAGCCTGCGCCCGAAAAGCCGGTCCGGGCCAAGGGTGTCGCCGGCCAGTTGGATGCGCCGCCGGGCCCGCCGCCGAGCTTTCGCGCCTGGCTCGGTCAGCACAAGGGTCTGAAGATCGTCACCGAGGGCGAGCCGACCCGCGGCCAGCGCGGCAAGCTCGACTATCGCCACTGGGTCTGGAAGTGGGAGCAGTACCACGGCGAGGCCGCGGTCTACGACTTCGACGGTCGTGAGGTCGCGCTCGCGATCTGGATGCCGACGCCGCGCGCGCGCGGCGAGGAACCGCCCGAGAAGCCGTCGGTGAAGTGGAGCAAACTGATCAACAGCATCCTGAAGAGCGGCAGCGCGTTCGAGGTCGAGGCCGACGCCGACGACGACCGCGAGGACCGGCAGCGCGACAAGTTCGCCGACACCGACGAGCGTCGCGCGGCGCTCGAGCGCGCCAAGGCGAACATCGCCGGACTCGAGGGCTGGGACTACTTCACGACGCCGAACTACGTCGTGCTCTACTCCTGGCAGTCGCGTACCAACAGCGCGCGCAACGCCTCGAAGAACGACGCGAAGTTCTACTCGTCGCGACTCGAACGCATGCGCGAGCTCTACGCCGAGCACTATCCGCTCGACGAGGCCGGCCGGCGCGCGGTGATGCCGGACCCGAAGTCGATCCCGGAACCGAAGGGCTCGGCCGGGCCGATCACGGGGCG
>JAGQRB010000535.1 GCA_020425925.1 Planctomycetota bacterium | reverse complement strand
GCCATGGCCGACGCGTACTCCATCCTGCTCGTCCTGCTGCTGCTGCTCGCGCTCGTCAGCGCCGCAGCAGGCGCACTCGCCGCTGTCCGGCGTCGCGAGCCACCGGCGCAGGTCCGCGCCGGTGCGCTGCGCGGCGTCGCCTGGATCCTGGGGCTCGCCGTGGTGCTACTCCTCGGGGACTGCGTGCTGCTGCTGCTCTGCGACTGCTCGCTGCGCGACTTCACCCGCGAGCTGCGCTGGTGGCCGTCGCTGCAGCACGCGTCGGCCGTCGTGCATCGCCTCGCGCTCGCCGCCGGCGCCGGACTGGCCGCCGCCGCGCTCGCTTTCCCCGCGATCCGGGGGGCGTGCCGCCGCCCGCTCACCTCGCTCCGCAACGCCAACGCCAGGCGCGCAGCGGCGCCGTTGCCCGGTTCGTGGGTGCTGGCGATCACGTTGGCGCTCGGCGCCGTGGCACTGCTCGGCGCGGCGATGCAGGATCTCGCCTGGCTCGTATCGGCCGACCACTGGCAGGCGTTCGAGCATGCTCGCGGCCTCGACGACCTCGACCTCGGGCGCATCGTGCGGCCGCTCGCGGCGCTGCCGCTCGCCTGGGGCAGCACGCGGCTGGCCCTCGGACTGCTGGGCCAGGAGCGGCTCGCGTGGTGGATCACGCTCGCGCTCGCAGGTGCGACGTTCGCGTGGTTCGCGGTCCTCACCGGCTGGTACGTCCATCGCAGCCTGCAACCTCGGAGCAGCATGGCGCTCGGCACCCCCGAGCTCGGCGTCCCGCTGTTCGCTGCGCCCGCGGCATTCGCCGCCTGGGCACTCTGGTATCTCGTCACCCGTCGCCGGCAGTTCGGGTCCGGCGTCGCCCCGGACGAAGACGTTTCCTGAGCGCACCGGCCGGAACGCGCGCTATGCTCGCGCGCGATGGCGGAAGCGGTGGACGAATCGGTCGCGGTTTCGGCGACCTGCGACGGCTGCCGCTTCCTGGCCGCGGATCGCTGTGGCCTGCGCGAGGTCGCGATCGCGCGGCCGGCGGCGACCACCTGCGCCAGCCACCCGGTGCACGGCATGCTGCGGCGCGCGTTCGCGATCGGACCGGTGGTCGAGCTCGGCGCCGGCACCGACCGGGATGCGACGCTGCTACACCCCGCGCCGGACAGCGCGGCGATCCGCAATCGCCTGATCGACCTCGTCGCCGACCTGCAGCCGCACGGCAGCGAGCCGCTGCCGCTGCGCGCGGCGATCGCGGTGCAGCACCTGCAGCAGCTCGACGAGCCGCGCGCCTACGTCCACCTCGACCGCATCGAGGCCAGCCAGATCATCCACCGCGCCAGGCGCGGAGCGCGAGAACGGTCGGCACTGGCGATGTTCGGGCGAATGCTCGAGCACCACGCACCCGCGGTGTCGCCCGAGCCGACCGAGTTCCTGAACCGATTCACGTTGCGCGGCCGCCTGCTGCTGCTGTCCAGCCTCGTCGTCGGCGCGATCGCCGGCGCCGCCTTCCTCGGGCTCGAGGCAATGTGGACGGCGCAATCGTCGGACGGCTGGGTGCTGCACATCGGCTACGCCGTCGGGGTCGGGATCCTCGCCGCGGCAGGCTGGTTGCGACTCGGACTGGCCGTCTTCGCGCGACGCGGCATCGCGTTCCGCGCCGGGGCGGACGACCCGGGCGATCGCGCCGAATACGGCGCGGATCCTGGCCCTCGGCGCTGAACGCGGTCGCGACTTCATGAACCTTCGCAGCCGCGGCGAAGCGATGCCCGATGCGGCCTTGCTTCGCCCGCGCTTCCGCCGTCTCCTGCCGCAGTGAACCAGCCAATCGCGATCACCGAACAACGGCTCCAGCTGCTCGAGGCGCACCTGCGCTCCGAGAGCCCCTTCCTCGTCGACGTCGTCGCGAGCTTCCGCCGCCTCGATTGGATCGCGCGCGGTCTCGGGCTGCTGGCGCCGGACGAGAGCTTCGCGACGCAGGTCAGCTGGTGGCCGCTGGTCTCGTTGCTCGGCACGTTCTCGGCCGGCAAGTCGAGCTTCATCAACACCTACCTCGACGTCAAGCTGCAGCGCACCGGCAATCAGGCGGTCGACGACCGCTTCACGGTGATCTGCTACGGCAGCGAGCCGCGCACGCTGCCGGGAGTCGCGCTCGACTCCGACCTGCGGTTCCCGTTCTACCGCATCAGCGACGAGATCGAGCGCGTCGCCGCCGGTGAGGGCAACCGCATCGACAGCTACCTGCAGCTCAAGACGCTGCCGAGCGACAAGCTGCGCGGCCGGATCCTGATCGACTCGCCCGGTTTCGATGCCGACGCCCAGCGCACCTCGACGCTGCGGATCACCGACCAGATCATCGATCTGTCCGACCTCGTGCTGGTGTTCTTCGACGCGCGTCATCCCGAGCCCGGCGCGATGCGCGACACGCTCGAACACCTGGTCAGCAAGACCATCCAGCGCAGCGATGCGGCGAAGTTCCTCTACGTGCTCAACCAGATCGACACGTCGGCAGCCGAGGACAACTCGGAGGAGGTCGTCGCCGCCTGGCAACGCGCACTCGCCGAGAGCGGCCTCACCGCTGGCCGCTTCCACGTGATCTACAACCCGGCGGTGGCCGCGGGCAAGCTCAGCGAGGCACAGCAGCAGCGGCTCGAGAAGCGGCTAAGCTCGGATCTCGCCGACGTGCTCCAGCGCATCGAGAACGTCAGCGTCAGCCGGGCCTATCGCATCGTCGGCACGCTCGAGCAGATCGCGGACTCGATCGCCCAGGACGCCGTGCCGCAGCTGCAGGCGGCCCGCACCCGCTGGCGACGCCACGTGCTGATCGCCGATCTCGTTCTGCTACCGCTGGCGCTGTTCCTGACCTGGCTCGCGGCGATCCGGATCGAGCCGCAGGAGCAGCTGCTCGACCGGCTGCGGCACGACCAGCTCTGGCTCGGGGTCGCGATCGCCGCCGTCGTGCTGGTCGCCGCGGCGGTGCACTACGCGGTGCGCTGGATCGCGGCGCGGGCCGTGGCCGTCTCGCTGCGGCGACGGTTCGCGGCACGCGCCGACTTCCGCTGGCGCGACGAGCTCGCGCCGGCATTCCTGCTCGGCACGGCGTGGTGG